>NZ_JBSFKI010000105.1:0-1020 GCF_053598475.1 Kitasatospora sp. NPDC001119 | reverse complement strand
CTCGGATCTCCAGAGCAGGACAGCAGGCGCACAGGGCCAGCGACCGGAAAAGCCGTCAGCCTCACCCTCCCCAGTGAAGATCACCAACAGCATCAGTTCCGTGAAAGTCATGGTCGGGTGAGGATGCGGATCTGGAGGAGTCGGAAGGAGGCCCGGCCGTACATGGCGCGCTTGAGTGTTTTGACCCGATTCACGTTGCCTTCGACCCTGCCAGAGCTCCATTCGAGGGTGAGGCCGGCGGTCACGGCGTCGAGGTCCTGGCGGAGGAACCCGGCGAACGAACGGACCGGTGCGGGGGCGTCCTGATCGGCCTGGCGAATCCAGTCCGGCAGCATGCCGCCGCGCCGGTTGACCAGCAGATCTCGGAAGCATCTGGCCAGGTCACAGGCCCGGGCGATGTCCGGGCAGGCGATCCTGACACCCAGCAGCTTCTCCACCTCCTGGTCCGTGAGCGTCTCGCGCGGACGCATGATCCACGAGGTGATGCGGCGTGGGCTGGGGATGTCGGCGCGGACCGGCTCGGCCGTCCCCTCGCGGAGCTTGGCCAGGTGGCGGCGCACGACCTGGATGCTGCCGGCATAGCCGCGCTCGCGGATCTCGTGGAACAGCCGGGTGCCGCTGGTGCATCCGGAGGTGAACCGGTGGTTCAGGTAGGGCTTGAACGGCTCCAGGAGTTTCGCCTTGTGGACGCCGAAGTCCTTCGCGGACGCGAGAAGTTCGTCCAGCGGGGTGTTCCTGAAGCGGCGCACGGTCTTGCGGTCCAGGCCGAGGTGGCGGGCGATGGCGCTGATCGTCCACCTCTGCTCCAGCAGCCGGTGGACGTCCGCGTAGCGGTCGCGGGTGCGCTCGACGAGAGGCGTGCGTGGCAGCTCCGGCACCGGCAGGTCGATCACCGGAGGCTCGGGTGCCGGCTCCTCCTGTTCGGCGTGTTTGCGCAGGCAGGAGCGGTGCTGGTGGCAGGTCTTCTCGACTGCGGCGGACAGGTTCTGGAGCAGGTGCCAGCGGTCGGCGACCTCGATC
>NZ_JBSFKI010000104.1:0-1065 GCF_053598475.1 Kitasatospora sp. NPDC001119 | reverse complement strand
TGTTCTGACCCGTGAGGTTGGGGACGCGGCTGGCGGGTGGTTTGCCTGCGAGTGCGGTGTGTCCGCGGTGGTGATTGTAGGTGTGGAGCCAGTCGGGGTAGGCGTCGCGTCGTTCCTGCTCGGTGCGGTAGGGCCGGGCGTAGGCCCATTCATCGAGCAGGGTGCGGTTGAAGCGTTCGACCTTGCCGTTGGTCTGGGGCCGGTAGGGCCGGGTGCGCTTGTGCGCGATGCCCTCGATTGCGAGGGCATCGCGCCAGACCCGCGAGCGGTAGCAGGAGCCGTTGTCGGTCAGCACGCGCCGGACGGTGATCCCGGCCTGGGCGAAGAACGCCTGGGCTCGGGTCCAGAAAGCGGTGGCGGTCTCCTTCCGCTCGTCGGGCAGGATCTCGCTGTAGGCCAGGCGAGAGTGGTCGTCGACGGCGTTGTGCAGGTAGCTGTAGCCGACTTTGGAGCGGTTCCTGCGGCCGGCCTGGCGGCCGAGGACGTGGTGGCCGCCGCCGTCGGGGATGTTGCCGAGCTTCTTGATGTCGACGTGGACCAACTCGCCTGGTGCGCAATGCTCGTAGCGGCGCACGACACGGCCGGTCGCGCGGTCGAGGTGGGTCAGGCGGGCGAGTCGGTAGCGGGTCAGCACGCGGTGCACGGTGGCGGGATTGAGCTTCAGCAGGTAGGCGATGCGGGCGGGCCCCCAGCGTCGCAGGACGCGGACCTTGATGATCCGGCGCTCGGTGCGGGTCGGGGTCCGGCGCGGGCTGTGGTGCGGCCGCGAGGACCGGTCGGTCATGCCCGCCTCGCCGAGAGCACGGTAGCGGTCCGTCCAGCGCTTGGCCGTGGTGGGCGAGACCTGGAAGCGCTCGGCGGCCCGCCGAAGCGGCCAGCCGTCCTCGACCACGCAGCGGGCCAGGCGCAGGCGTCCGGTCTCGGTCAGCGGTGCGTTACGGTGTGGCATGAGGGCCTTTCTGGCTGTAGGTGCAGATGTCGCAATCCACACCGAGCCAGAAGGCCCTCACTCATTTCAAGATCACCCGGCCGTGAGCCCTGTCACCAACCTCCGTGGTCAGTACA
>NZ_JBSFKI010000103.1:0-1069 GCF_053598475.1 Kitasatospora sp. NPDC001119 | reverse complement strand
TGAGTTGCATGCCCAAGACCCGAAGCGGAGTGATCTAGCCATGGGCAGGTTGAAGCGCGGGTAAGACCGTGTGGAGGACCGAACCCACCAGGGTTGAAAACCTGGGGGATGACCTGTGGTTAGGGGTGAAAGGCCAATCAAACTCCGTGATAGCTGGTTCTCCCCGAAATGCATTTAGGTGCAGCGTCACGTGTTTCTTGCCGGAGGTAGAGCACTGGATAGGCGATGGGCCTTACCGGGTTACTGACCTTAGCCAAACTCCGAATGCCGGTAAGTGAGAGCGTGGCAGTGAGACTGTGGGGGATAAGCTCCATGGTCGAGAGGGAAACAGCCCAGAACACCGACTAAGGTCCCTAAGCGTGTGCTAAGTGGGAAAGGATGTGGAGTCGCAGAGACAACCAGGAGGTTGGCTTAGAAGCAGCCACCCTTGAAAGAGTGCGTAATAGCTCACTGGTCAAGTGATTCCGCGCCGACAATGTAGCGGGGCTCAAGCACATCACCGAAGTCGTGTCATTGCAGCATATAGGGCCAACGCCTGCTGTGATGGGTAGGGGAGCGTCGTGTGCCGGGTGAAGCGGCGGTGGAAACCAGTCGTGGACGGTATACGAGTGAGAATGCAGGCATGAGTAGCGATACAAGAGTGAGAAACTCTTGCGCCGATTGACCAAGGGTTCCTGGGTCAAGCTGATCTGCCCAGGGTAAGTCGGGACCTAAGGCGAGGCCGACAGGCGTAGTCGATGGACAACGGGTTGATATTCCCGTACCCGCTTTGAAGCGCCAACGTCGAACCAGGTGATGCTAAGGCCGTGAAGCCGGCCCGGAGTCTTCGGACAATGGGACGTGGTGGAGCCGCTGAACCAAGTCTGTAGTAGGTGAGCGATGGGGTGACGCAGGAAGGTAGTCCAGCCCGGGCGGTGGTTGTCCCGGGGTAAGGGTGTAGGCCGAGTGATAGGCAAATCCGTCACTCATTAAGGCTGAGACCTGATGCCGAGCCGATTGTGGTGAAGTGGATGATCCTATGCTGTCGAGAAAAGCCTCTAGCGAGTTTCATGGCGGCCCGTACCCCAAA
>NZ_JBSFKI010000102.1:0-1274 GCF_053598475.1 Kitasatospora sp. NPDC001119 | reverse complement strand
ACGTGGTTAGTTGATCAAGCCGCGATCAGTTTATGCAGGCGCTCGGCTGGGGTTTCCCAGCCGAGCGTTTTGCGTGGGCGGCCGTTGAGTTCGGCGGCGACCGCCACGAGGTGTTCGGGGCCGTGGACGGACAGGTCGGTGCTCTTGGGGAAGTACTGCCGCAGCAGGCCGTTCGTGTTCTCGTTCGAGCCGCGCTGCCAGGGACTGGCCGGGTCGCAGAAGTAGACCGGGACACCGGTGGCGACCGTGAAGGAGCCGTGCGCGGCCATCTCCGCGCCCTGGTCCCAGGTCAGCGAGCGCACCAGGTGGCCGGGCAGCGTCTGGACGGTCTCCACGAGGGCGTCGCGCACGTGCTCGGCGGTGCGGCCGTTCGGCAGGTGCAGGAGCATCACGTAGCGGGTGTGGCGCTCGACCAGCGTGCCGATCGCGGAGGCGCCGTCCTTGCCGATGATCAGGTCGCCCTCCCAGTGGCCGGGCACCGCCCGGTCCTCGGCCTCGGCCGGGCGTTCGCTGATCATGACCATCGGGGTGGCGAAGCGCGGCTGGCGCTGCTGGGCCTGGCGTCGTGGCTTGCGGCGGGCGCGCCCGCTCCGCAGGGCGCCGGCCAGTTCCCGGCGGAGTTCTCCGCGGCCTTGGACGTAGAGGGCCTGGTAGACCGTCTCGTGGACCACGTGCATCTCCGGCCGCTCGGGGAAGGTTCTGCGTAGAGCGTCGCAGATCTGCTCCGGGCTCCACTTCTTGTCCAGGCGGTGCTGGATGAAGTCCCGTAGTTCGGGGTTCTCGCTGATCTTGCCGGGTTTGGGACGGGGCCGGCGGGCGTCGGCCCGGGCCTGGGCCGCGTGCGGGCGGTAGGCGCCGCTGCCGGCGTGATGGTTGCGCTTGATCTCCCGGCTGATGGTGGAGGGGCTGCGGCCCAGCTCGGCGGCGATCGTGCGGATGCTCGCGCCCTCCCGCAGCCGATCGGCTATGTGGAGGCGGTCCTCCTCCTGCAGGTAGCGCGACGGGCCGCAAGCCGGTGCCTCCACGTGAATGGGAGGCACCGGCTTGCGGCCGTTGGGCGGCGAATGCCACCCGTTACGCCATCGCTTGCCGGTCCGCCGGTTGATACCGACGATCCGACAGGCTTCCCTGCTGCTGTAGCCCTGCTGCATGAGCTGGAAGTATGCCGCCCGCTCACGCGTCAAACGCCGCCCCTTCTTGTGCCGGTCTTCCCGGATCTCGAAGTCCATCGCACCCCTTGAACTGGGGTGTTGCAACGACTGCTAGAACCCAAG
>NZ_JBSFKI010000101.1:0-1304 GCF_053598475.1 Kitasatospora sp. NPDC001119 | reverse complement strand
CGGCGGTTTCCAGGGGTCGTTGCAACATGTGGTCGGTTTGATCAGGCCGCGACGAGTTTATGCAGGCGCTCGGCTGGGGTTTCCCAGCCGAGCGTTTTGCGTGGGCGGCCGTTGAGCTGGACGGCCACCGCCGCGAGGTGTTCCGGACCGTGGACGGACAGGTCGGTGCCCTTGGGGAAGTACTGCCGCAGCAGGCCGTTCGTGTTCTCGTTCGAGCCGCGCTGCCAGGGACTGGCCGGGTCGCAGAAGTAGACCGGAACGCCGGTGGCGACGGTGAAGCTCTTGTGGGCGGCCATCTCGCTGCCCTGGTCCCAGGTCAGCGAGCGCATCAGGTGTGCGGGCAGAGTCCGGACTGTCTCCGTGAGGGCGTCGCGCACGTGCTCGGCGGTGCGGCCATTCGGCAGGTGCAGGAGCATCACGTAGCGGGTGTGGCGTTCGACCAGAGTGCCGATCGCGGAGGCGCCGTCCTTGCCGATGATCAGATCTCCTTCCCAGTGCCCGGGCACCGCCCGGTCCTCCGCCTCGGCCGGACGTTCGCTGATCATGACCATCGGGTCGGTGAAACGGGGCTGGCGGCAGTTGGCCTGGCGCTGAGGCTTGCGGCGGGCCCGGCCGGAGCGCAGGGCGCCGGCCAGCTCGCGCCGCAGCTCGCCGCGGCCCTGGACGTAGAGCGCCTGGTAGATCGTTTCGTGGGCCACGTGCATCTCCGGCCGGTCGGGGAAGGTTCTGCGCAGAGCGTGGCAGATCTGTTCCGGGCTCCACTGCTCGTCCAGGCCGGCCTGGACGGCGGCCCGCAGCTCGGGGTTGAGAGCGATCTTCCCCGGCTTGGGGCGGGGGCGCCGTTCGTCCGCACGGGCCTGCGCGGCGTGGGGCCGGTAACTGCCGCTGTCGGGATGGCAGTTACGTCGGATCTCCCGGCTGATCGTGGACGGGCTCCGGCCCAGCTCGCCGGCGATCGCGCGGACGGTGGCCTTCTCCCGCAACCGGTCGGCGATGTGGATCCGCTCGTCCTCACGCAGATACCGGGACGGGCCGGACACGCCTGCGGGCGCCCACTCGGGTCGAGCGGGCGCCCGGAACCTGTTCGGGTTTGTCCGGCCGTTGCGCCACTCGCGTCCAGTCCGCTCGTGGACGCCGATCAGCCGGGACGCCTCCTTGTTGCTGTAGCCCTGTCGCACGAGCCGGAAGTATTCCGCCCGCTCGGCCCGGAGCTTCCTACGCCCCTGCGGCTTCCGCTCCCCGCGGATCTCGAAGTCCATCGCACCCCTTGAGCTGAGGTGTTGCGACGACCGTTAGAACCCAAG
>NZ_JBSFKI010000100.1:0-1394 GCF_053598475.1 Kitasatospora sp. NPDC001119 | reverse complement strand
CTGAGGACAAGCCCTCGGCCTATTAGTACCGGTCAACTCCACCCCTCACAGGGCTTCCATATCCGGCCTATCAACCCAGTCGTCTACTGGGAGCCTTACCCTCTCAAGGAGGTGGGAGTGCTCATCTCGAAGCAGGCTTCCCGCTTAGATGCTTTCAGCGGTTATCCCTCCCGAACGTAGCCAACCAGCCATGCCCTTGGCAGGACAACTGGCACACCAGAGGTTCGTCCGTCCCGGTCCTCTCGTACTAGGGACAGCCCTTCTCAACACTCCTACGCGCACAGCGGATAGGGACCGAACTGTCTCACGACGTTCTAAACCCAGCTCGCGTACCGCTTTAATGGGCGAACAGCCCAACCCTTGGGACCTACTCCAGCCCCAGGATGCGACGAGCCGACATCGAGGTGCCAAACCATCCCGTCGATATGGACTCTTGGGGAAGATCAGCCTGTTATCCCCGGGGTACCTTTTATCCGTTGAGCGACGGCGCTTCCACAAGCCACCGCCGGATCACTAGTCCCTACTTTCGTACCTGCTCGACCCGTCAGTCTCACAGTCAAGCTCCCTTGTGCACTTACACTCAACACCTGATTGCCAACCAGGCTGAGGGAACCTTTGGGCGCCTCCGTTACCCTTTAGGAGGCAACCGCCCCAGTTAAACTACCCACCAGACACTGTCCCTGATCCGGATCACGGACCCAGGTTAGACATCCAGCACGACCAGAGTGGTATTTCAACGACGACTCCACAACAACTGGCGTTGCTGCTTCAAAGTCTCCCACCTATCCTACACAAGCCGAACCGAACACCAATATCAAGCTATAGTAAAGGTCCCGGGGTCTTTCCGTCCTGCTGCGCGAAACGAGCATCTTTACTCGTAATGCAATTTCACCGGGCCTATGGTTGAGACAGTCGAGAAGTCGTTACGCCATTCGTGCAGGTCGGAACTTACCCGACAAGGAATTTCGCTACCTTAGGATGGTTATAGTTACCACCGCCGTTTACTGGCGCTTAAGTTCTCAGCTTCGCCTGGACGAATCCAAGCTAACCGGTCCCCTTAACGTTCCAGCACCGGGCAGGCGTCAGTCCGTATACATCGCCTTACGGCTTCGCACGGACCTGTGTTTTTAGTAAACAGTCGCTTCTCGCTGGTCTCTGCGGCCACCCCCAGCTCGGAGTGCAAGACTCGTCACCAGGAATGGCCCCCCTTCTCCCGAAGTTACGGGGGCATTTTGCCGAGTTCCTTAACCATAGTTCACCCGAACGCCTCGGTATTCTCTACCTGACCACCTGAGTCGGTTTGGGGTACGGGCCGCCATGAAACTCGCTAGAGGCTTTTCTCGACAGCATAGGATCATCCACTTCACCACAATCGGCTCGGCATCAGGTCTCAG
>NZ_JBSFKI010000099.1:0-1414 GCF_053598475.1 Kitasatospora sp. NPDC001119 | reverse complement strand
TAGAGGGTGTTCTGTGAGGCTTCGCCGGAGTTCAGGTCTGGGTGGCCGGTGTCGGGTTGGTGAGGACGAACACGCCGGGCTCGGGTTCGGTGAGGATGCCGCGGCTGACCAGGCGTTTGAGCTTGGCGCGGGTGCCTTCGATATGCCGTGACTCGGGGGCGAGGCCGATCGCCTGGCAGACGTCTTTGGCCCGGAGTCCTTCCTCCGATGCCTCGATGACCGCCAGGATCGCGCGGTATCCGGGCGGCAGCGACTCCGGCGGCTCTGTGCCGGTCTCGGCCGCCAGTTCCAGGATGGTCTCCCGGGTGATCTCAAGACGCTTCAAGGTGTCTTCGGCGGCCGCGAGTTGTTCGGTGAGACGGGCGATCCGCTCACGCAGTTGTTCGACTGTCTCGCGGATGAGCCGCTGCCGGGACTCGATTTTGTCCAGGAGTTCCCTCATCGATGCTCCTGCCGGTCACAGGTGGCGGATGCCACGGTGGCGGATCACGCCAGGTCAAGGTGGCGGCACGGGTGAGCCGCCGGAGCATCACGTCGGTCATGGACCAGTGGATCGCCGCCACCGAGCTGGCCGGCTTCGCCTCGTAGTCACGTGCGAGCCTGCGATGGAGCATGAGAGTGCCCAGGGTCTGCTCGACCACCCACCGTCTCGGCTCGGGTGTGAACCCGCGTGCGCCGGGATCACGCCGGACGATCTCCACATCGATGCCAAGGGCGGCGCCGTGCTCGACCACGGCGTTCTTGAACCCGGCGTCCGCCCATGCCCTGGTCACGGTCGGCGCGCTCTGGGCGACCTTGTCCAGCAGCGCGATGCCGATCGCGTTGTCGTGGACGCTCGCCGCGACCACGACGGCGGCGATGACCAGGCCGAGTACATCGGTGGCGATGCCCCGTTTGCGCCCCGGGCTCTTCTTGCCGGGATCCAGTCCGGTCGTCTCCTTCGGCGCGTTCGTCGAGGCCCGCACGGTCTGGGAGTCCAGGACGACCGCGGTGGGGTCCTCGTGTCGCCTGCGGCTTTCGCGGACCTGCCAGCGCAGCAGGTCGTGGATGGTCTCGGCGGTCCCGTCGTCGCGCCATGTACCGAAGTAGTAGTACACCGCGCTCTTGGGTGGCAGGTCGTGGGGCAGATAGCGCCACTGGCATCCGGTGCGGGCCTGGTAGAGGATCGCGTTCACGATCTCCCGCATCTCGTACCGGCCCGCATGGCCGCTGACCGAGGGATGCCTCGCCTTCCACGCGGTGAGGACCGGCCGGATCAGCTCCCAGGCTTCATCCGACAGGTCGCTCGGGTACGCAGGACGCTCACCCACATCCGTCAGCACACCGCGCCGGCGGCCCGCCGTGAAGTACCGGAACCGGACAACTTGCCTTCAAGGACTACGAGAACCGCCCAAGACTCGCAGAACACCCTCTT
>NZ_JBSFKI010000098.1:0-1583 GCF_053598475.1 Kitasatospora sp. NPDC001119 | reverse complement strand
AGCTTGGCGTTTAACTTCGGCTGGCATCGTGTGCCTTGATCGTCTTTGCCCGTTTGACGGTCTTGCCAACGTCGTGGTGCTTGGCCCGATGCTTGTTTTTCGAGCCGGGGGGCCGTCCCGGCCCTGGCCGGGACGGTTTCGGTGCGGCTGCCGGACGGGCTGTCGTCACGCGGACGTTGCGAAACCCCCGCCGCACGCGGGCGGGGGTGAGGCGGCGTGGCTCGGCGGGCCGCTCCCAGGGGCGGCGCAGGTCCTCGGCGAGGGGCCGGGCGAGGCGGAGCTGGGTGTGGGCGGCCATGATGAGCCAGGTCCACAGGTCAGCGGTGTCCGCGTGGCGGACCTTCGGGGCGGTCCAGCCGAGCGTCTGCTTCATCAGTCTGAACGTGTGCTCCAGGTCGAATCTGCGCAGGAACGACTGCCACCAGCGGTTCACGTCCGCACCGGTGGCGGCGGTGGCCGAGCACCACAGCCAGACCGGTTTCGGGTTGCGGTCGCCCGGCAGACGCTCGACCTTGAGGCGGATCAACGTGCCATGCAGGACCGGCAGTTCCTCTTCCGCATGGTCCAGCCAGGGGCCGCGATGGGTGAGTCTGGGGTGCATCCGATCCCAGGCGATTGTCTCGGCGGTGCCGTAGCGGGTGGTGTCCGTGGCCGTGGTGACGTCGGGCTGGTGCCAGGTGTCGGGCTTGGCGAAGGTGAGGACACCGCCGTGCTTGCGGGGCCGGCCGCCCTTCGGGCCGGAGCGCGCGTGGCCGACGTCGCGGAGCATCACGCGGTCCGACCGCAGGCGTCCCACCAGCACCACCGGGAGGTCGGCCAGGGCATGGGAGAGGTAGGCGACGTCGTAGCCGGAGTCCATGACGACCAGGATCTCGGCGTCGCCTTCATGCCACTGCCCGGCTTCTGTCAACCGGTCCACCATGTCGCGTAGTTGGACGGCGGTGACGGCGGTCGCATCGTCCGCGGGGCCCAGGCGCACAGCGTCCAGCAGCCCACACCAGGAGGTGCGGCCGGACTCAAGCGCGGCGACGAAGGAGTACGGCCAGCCGGGCACGAACTGGTCTCTGCTGCGGTCCCCGCGCCCGTAGACATGGCAGAACAGCCGTTCCTCACTGGTGGGGGCGTCGGGGCGCAACCAGTTGGACACGTCCACGGCCAGCACGATCCGCCCGTCGGCCGCTTTCGGCAGTGGCAGGCCGGCCAGGGCGCGGCGCAGACGGGCCGGCTCGGCCCAGCCCCGGTCCAGGGCCTGGTACAGGGCGCCATGTCCCCGCCGGTGCTCGACCGCCAGCGACAGTTCGACCAGGGTCTTCACCGGCCCGTCCGCGCACAGCACCGCGTCCGTGAGCTCGAAGAGCGCGTCGGCACGGGCGTAAAGGCAGTCGTAGAACTCAACCCGAAAGCGGGACAAGACGCCCAACGCCTCGCTTGCGGGTGCCTCGACGGGGAGACTCATAGGCAGCGGCCGTTCTCTCGTGCTTCGTGACTCGACATCTCGAAGCGTGGAGAACGGCCGCCTCCACTGTCCCGGAAAGAACCGCAGATCAGCAGGTCGGGTGACCTGCGAGGTTAAACGCGAAGCT
>NZ_JBSFKI010000096.1:0-1911 GCF_053598475.1 Kitasatospora sp. NPDC001119 | reverse complement strand
GGATGCTGTTGGTGATCTTCATGAGTGACGGGTTCGAGTCCCGCCATCCGGTTGTTGGCAGAGTTGCTGGAATCGGGTGGTTGGGCCTGTTCGATGGTCGGCTGATTTGCCATCGTCACGGTGCTGGCTGAGGCGGATGATGTTGGTTCCGGCCGCGGTGAGGACGTGTTGGACGTGGGTCTTCGCGGTGCCGCGGTAGCGGCAGTTGCGCAGGCCGTGGGCGTGGACGGTCTCGGAGACGGTGGCTTCGCAGCCTGCCCGCATGGCGTATCGGTCCTTCCAGGGCCGGGTCTGCTGCTCTCTCCTGACGCGGTTCTGGATCTCCTGCAGGGGCTGTGGCAGCAGCAGGAGGTGGCGTCCCTTGCCGTCGACGTTCCCGGTGCACCTGGGACGGTCGTCGCAGGCCCGGCAGACGGCTCGGGGGAAGAGCACGGACAGGCGTGGCTGGCCGTCGGCGAGTGTCGCCTTCCAGGGCGGGCTGGTAGCACCGTTGGGGCAAGTGAGCGTTCTTTCCTCCCAGTTGGGATGGAAGTCTTCCTTGTCGAAGCCCGGTAGCGCCCGTGTCCTGGGTGGGAGCCGAACCGGGCCGACCAGGTCGATCCCGTGCTCGGTCCTGGCTCGGTGGATGGTGGCGGGGCTGGTGTATCCGCCGTCGACCAAGTGCTCGGAGGGCGCCAAGCCGCGTGCGGCGAGGTCGATGTGGATCTGTTCGAGGGTGTCGATGTCCTGCTCGGGTGCCGGCGTGGTGGCAACGTGCACGATCACGTTCGGCAGTCCGGTGTCGCAGGTCTCGGTCTGGTGGTCCTTGTAGCCGACCCACTCGGCCTTGCCGGGTTTGTGGCTGAAGCGGGCCTGCGGGTCGTGGGGCGAGACGATCTCGACCGACGACCAGGGGGCCCGGGCCGAGGTGGGATCGGGCCGCCCGTCCGAGGCTTCTGCGGACATCGAACGCCGGGGGCTGTGGCGCCGGCTCAGCCGGTCGCGGGTCTGCTTGGGGCCGCGCCAGCCCAGGCGGCCGTCCTGGTCGTACCAGTACTGCTGGATCCAGACCTGCCGCAGGATCTCCACCTGCGGCAACGCCCGCAACCGGGTGGGGGCACCAGGCCCGAGGACGGCTCGCAGCAGCCGCATGCCGTCCTCGCCGACCGTCAGGGCGTACCGTTCCCGCGCCTTCGTCTCTCTGGGCAGCCGGTCGTAGCGTACGGGCCGGCCGTAGCGGCGAGCCCAGTCGTCCGAGACAAGGGTGGACAGCCATTCCCCGTCAGCGCGTGCCAGCTCTTCCAAGGCAGCGCGCATGGTCTCGCCCACCAGCTCGATGCGGTCCAGGCGCCGCACCGCCGCCAGGACGTGGGTGGAATCGGTGCGCTGACGCCCGCGTGGCTTGACCAGGCCTGCTTCCACCAGACGGTCCACCATCACCGCGAGCAGCCGGTCCGCGCGGTCGCCCTCGGCCATTCGGCCGCGGAACTCACTGAGCACCGAGAAGTCGAACCCGGGATCGTCCAACTTCAGTCCCAGGCAGTAATTTCCAGTCCAGACGGCAGCGGACCGCCTCGGCGGCCTGCCGGTCTGTCAGGTTCTCGGCGTACTGCAGTACCGACACCAACGCGAGCCGCGCCGGCGACAGACCACGCCGCCCGTCGAGCGGATACCACTCGGCGAAGTCCTCATCGACGAACAGCCCGTCCAGATGGTCCCGCACCCACATCGCCGCAGTCCCGCGAGGATTGCTCGCCCGTGCCATCTGCGTCGTCAGAGGTGGAATCTCCCGCCCCGGCCACGAGCCCATTGCCACTGTAACCAGCCCCTTCAACCTGCTCGGATCTCCAGAGCAGGACAGCAGGCGCACAGGGCCAGCGACCGGAAAAGCCGTCAGCCTCACCCTCCCCAGTGAAGATCACCAACAGCATC
>NZ_JBSFKI010000095.1:0-2320 GCF_053598475.1 Kitasatospora sp. NPDC001119 | reverse complement strand
CGGACGCGGCAATGACATGACAGCCACACCCGGCATCCCTGGGTGCCCTGATCTTACGAATGACCAGAACGATCCCACGAAGAAAGGTATGGATGTCATGGCTCAGCAGATGGAACCCACGACCGGGCAGAAGGACACGGCCGAGGGCGGTCGCGCTCCCGAGTCGGCGCAGGAACAGCTCCTGTGCGGCCTCTTCGCCGAGGTCCTCGGGCTGCCGTCGGTGGGAGTCGATGACAACTTCTTCGCCCTGGGCGGCCATTCGGTCATCGCGACCCGGCTGATCAGCCGCATCCGCAGCACGCTCGGCGCGGAGCTCGGCATCCGGGACCTGTTCCGGAACCCGACCGTGGCCCGGGTGGCGGAGAAGCTGAAGGAGGGGCGTCCGGCGCGTCCGGCGCTGGTGGCGGGGGAGCGGCCGGAGGTGCTGCCGCTGTCGTTCGCGCAGCAGCGGCTGTGGTTCCTGGACCAGTTGGAGGGCGCTTCCGCGACGTACAACAGCCCGTTCGTGTTCCGGCTGCACGGGGCAGTGGACGTGGAGGCGCTGCGCGGGGCGATCGGTGACGTGGTCGGGCGGCACGAGGCGCTGCGGACGGTCTATCCGGCGGTCGACGGACAGCCCCGCCAGGTGGTGCTGCCCGCCGGGGACGTCGAGGTGCCGTTCAGGGCCGAGCCGTGCACGGTGGAGGAGCTGGCGGAGCGGATCTCCGCGGAGGCCCTCGCCGCGTTCAACCTGTCCACCGGGCTGCCGTTGCGGGTGGTGCTGTTCACGGTTGCCGAGGGTGAGTCGGTGCTGGTGGTGACCTTGCACCACATCGCGAGTGACGGTTGGTCGATGGAGCCGTTGTGGGAGGGGGTGGCGTCGGCGTATCGGGCTCGGTTGGCGGGGGTTGCTCCGGAGTGGTCGCCGTTGCCGGTGCAGTACGCGGATTACACGTTGTGGCAGCAGGGTCTGTTGGGTGGGGTGCTGGAGCGGCAGTTGGCGTACTGGTCGGAGGTGTTGCGGGATGCGCCGCAGGAGGTGGCGCTGCCGTTGGACCGTCCTCGGTCGGGGGTGGCTTCGCGTGCGGGTGGTCTGGTGGAGTTCGGGCTGGACGCGGAGCTGCATGCGGAGTTGGAGGGGTTGGCGCGTCGGCACGGCGTGACGCTGTTCATGGTGCTGCACGCGGGCCTGGCGGCTCTGTTGTCGCGCCTGGGCGCGGGGACGGACATTCCGATCGGCACGGTGGTGGCGGGGCGTTCGGATGAGGCGTTGGACAAGCTGGTCGGGTTTTTCGTGAACACGCTGGTGCTGCGGACGGATGTGTCGGGTGCGCCGACCTTCGGTGAGTTGCTGGGTCGGGTCCGGGATACGGATCTGGCGGCGTTCACCCACCAGGACCTGCCGTTCGAGCGCCTGGTGGAGGAGCTGAACCCCGTCCGCTCCGCCTCGGTGCACCCGTTGTTCCAGGTGATGCTGGTCCTGCAGAACAACAGCGAGTGCAGTCTCCAACTCCCGGGCCTGGTCGTGGAGCCGGAGTGCTCTGTGGCTGCCCCGGCCCGGTTCGACCTCAACCTGAGCTTCTCCGAGAGCCACGACGCCGCCAACAGGCCGGCCGGCATCCGGGCCGAACTGCGCTACGCCGCCGACCTCTTCGACCACGGCACCGTCACCACCTTCGCGGAGCGCCTGCGCCGGGTGCTGGCCGCGATGGTCGCGAATCCGGACGGTTCGGTGGGGTCGGTTGAGGTGTTGGTGGGTGGCGAGCGTGAGTTGGTTGTGTCGGGGTGGGGTGGTGGTGGGGGTCCGGTGCCGGCGGGGACGGTGTCGGGGCTGTTCGGGGAGCAGGTGGTGCGGGCTCCGGGTGCGGTGGCGGTGGTGGATGGTGATCGCCGGTTGTCGTACGGGGAGTTGGATGTTCTGTCGGATCGGATGGCCGCGCGGTTGGTGGAGTCCGGTGTGGTGCGGGGTGGGTTGGTGGGGGTCTGCCTGGGGCGTGGGGCGGATCTCGTGGTGGCGTTGTTGGGTGTGTTGAAGGCGGGTGGTGGTTACACGCTGTTGGATCCGGAGTTCCCGCGGGAGCGGTCGGCGTTGGTGGTGGCCGAGGCGGGCGTGGGTCTGGTGGTGTCGAGTACGGGGCTGCGGGAGTCCGTCGAGGGGATCGCCGAGCGTGTGCTGTGGATGGATTCGCCCTGGGAACCGGCGGAGGAGTCGGCCGGGGTGGTGGTGCCGTCGGTGGTGGTGGGTCCGGAGGATGTGGCGTGTGTGATGTTCACGTCGGGTTCGACGGGTCGGCCGAAGGGTGTGGTGGCGCCGCATCGGGCGTTGGTGGGGACGTATCTG
>NZ_JBSFKI010000094.1:0-2417 GCF_053598475.1 Kitasatospora sp. NPDC001119 | reverse complement strand
GGCGTCCCCGTCGAAGTCCGCGACCATCGCCTCCAGCACCAGCCGGTACATCTCCGCCAGCCGCGCCAGGTTCCACCCGCTCAGCACCTCGGTGGAGGCGGCCAGGTTGACGCGCTCGTGCGTGGCGATCACGGTCAGGCCGAACTCGTTGCTGCCGGTGTCCAGGCTGGACGCGGTGTCCACGGTGCCGGTGTCGACCTGGTGGAAGTCCTGGAAGTCGAACAGGGTGGTGACCAGGCGCTCGCCGGTGCCGCTGTCGTGCTGGATGGCGGGCAGCGGGTAGCGGCGGTGGGCCCAGATCTCCGACTCGCGGGCGTAGACCTGCTCCACCACCTCACGCCAGGTCCCCGAGGCGCGCTGCGCCGGGAACGGCAGGGTGTTCAGGTGCATACCGAGCACCCGCTCCGCACCCGGCGCCTCCAGACGCCCGTGGTAGACCACACCGGTGTGGAAGGCCTCCTCCGAGGTCAGCGAACCCAGCACCTTCAGGTGCGCGGCCAGCAGCACACTCTTCAGCGACGTACGCGTCCGGGCAGCCAGCTCCCGCAGCTCCTCCGTCAGGTCGGCGAAGGAGGTGTGGGCCCAGTGCCGCTCGGCCGCCAGGCCGGTGTCGTCGGCCCAGGTGGCCGGGAGCTGGGCCGGGGCGTGGCCGGCGACGATGTCCCGCCAGAAGGCACGGTCCTGCTCGGAGGCCAGCGACTCCAGCTCGGCCGCGATGAAGTCCGCGTAGCGGACCGACGGCGCCTCGTAGGCGGGCAGCTCACGGCCGTCGCGCAGCTCCCGGTAGGACGCCAGCAGCTCCATGAGGAGGCTGTTGACCGTCCAGCCCTCGGTCACCGCGTGGCAGTGGCTGAGGGTCAGGCGCCAGGCCTCGTCCGACTCCAGGTGGACGGCGAGCCGCATCAGCGGCGCCACGGCCAGGTCGAAGCCCTCGGCCCGGTCCTGCTCGGCGAACGCACGGCCGCGCTCCTCGCGCTGCTGCTCGTCCAGTCCGCGCCAGTCGTGGACGGTGAACGCGAACTCGGCCTCGGCGTGGACCAGCTGGAGCGGCTGGGAGTAGCCGCTGAGGGCCACGGAGGTGCGCAGCAGTTCGTGCCGCTGCGACAGCACGGCCACGGCTTCGCGCAGCGCCTCCGGGGAGAAGGCCTGCTCGTCCGGGATCCGGAAGGAGTTGATGTTGTGGTAGGCCGACTCGCCGCGCTCCTGGGCGGCCAGCATCTCGACCAGCATGCCGGTCTGGACCTGCGACAGCGGGTAGGCGTCCACGACGCCCTCGGGCAGCGCGGCCCGGTCCCCGTCGCCGATCAGCGCGAACGGCTCCACGGCGGTGACCAGCGACCCGTCGGTGGCCTGGCCGGTGAGGCCGGCCGCCATCGCGGCGATGGTGCGCGACTGGAACACGTCGCGGATGGAGACGTCGTACCCGGCGGTGCGCAGCGCGCCGACCAGCCGGACGGCGCGGATGGAGTCGCCGCCGAGGTCGAAGAAGCTGTCCTCGACGCTGACCTTCTCCAGGCCCAGCACCTCACCCCACACCTCGGCGAAGCGCTCCTCCACCGGAGTGCGCGGCGCCACGTGCCGCGAGGCCGCGAACGCCGAGCGGTCCGGCGCGGGCAGCGCGCGGTGGTCGAGCTTGCCGTTGGGGGTCAGCGGGATCGCCTGGACCGCGACGTAGGCGGCCGGGACCATGTAGTCCGGCAGCGAACCGCGCAGGTGGGCCCGCAGGTCGGCGGCGTCCGATCCGCTCTCCTCGGCCGGGACCACGTAGGCGACCAGGACCTTCTCGCCGTCCTCGGAGGTGCGGGCGATCACGGCGGCGCTGCCGACGCTCGGGTGGGCGCGCAGCGCGGTCTCGATCTCGCCGAGCTCGATGCGGTAGCCGCGGATCTTCACCTGGCCGTCGATGCGGCCGAGCGATTCCAGGGTGCCGTCGGCGAGTCGGCGGGCCAGGTCGCCACTGCGGTACAGGCGCGAGCCGGCCGGGCCGAACGGGTCGGGGGTGAACCGCTCGGCGGTCAGCGCGGGGCGGTCCAGGTAGCCGCGGGCCACGGCGGGCCCGCCGACGAAGATCTCACCGGGGACGCCGACCGGGACGAGCTGCCCCGCCGCGTCCAGGACGTGGATCACGGTGTCGTCGAGCGGGATGCCGACCGGGCTGTCCGCCGGGTGCGCCAGGTCCTCGTCGGTGATCTGGCGGAAGGTGGAGTGCACCGTGGTCTCGGTGATGCCGTACATGTTGATCAGCGCGGGACGCTGCGCACCGACCCGGTCGGTCCACGGCAGCAGCTGGGCGAGGTCGAGCCGCTCGCCCGCGAAGACGACGGCGCGCAGGTTGAGCCGGTCGATGCGCGGGTCGCCGTCGGCGGCCATGGCCACCAGCGAGCGGAACGCGGTCGGGGTCTGGCACAGGATGGTGG
>NZ_JBSFKI010000093.1:0-2567 GCF_053598475.1 Kitasatospora sp. NPDC001119 | reverse complement strand
GCCGGGCCAGGGTGTGCTGCGGAGCGTTCGCGGACCACAGGCCGATGGCCGCGTACGGGCGCGCGCCGGCGACCGCCGCGGCGGCGACCAGCAGCGCGGCGCCAGATCGCGTGGCACCAATCGCCATGCGCGTCCACTGACCAGCACGTACAGCACGGTGTCCCTGACCAGCCGCTGCGGGAACTTCAGCCGCCGGCCCGCCCGACGGGGATCCCGCACCGGGAGCAACGGCTCGATCGTCGCCCACTGGGAGTCCGTCAATGACGAGTCATAGGACGGCTTGCGCGCACAGACACACATGGCGGTGATCTTCGCGGACTCCATGCCCGCGAAGATCACCGCCAACGAATCACGGCACGCAGTTGATTAACTACCCCCTACTTTCTCAGGCTAACCCGACAAAGCGGGGCGTTTCGCGCCACGCTGTCACCGAAGGCTGCTGCGCGGTGCTCTTCCTCGCGGCGCTCAAGGAGGAACAAGCGGACGGTTTCCATAAGCCGGTAGCTGATCTCGCTGCCGTCGTCGGAGGCGGAAGGCACCAGAAAGCGCGCATCGTGGAGTCGTTCGAGCAGTGATTCGACAGTGACGAGCTTCAGATCCAGCAGCGCGGCCGCTTCTGAGGCCAGGAACTTTGGCCGCCCGCTGGCGCTCAGGTTCAGCAGGGCCTGCCGGTCATGATCTTGGAGGCGGCGGTAGGACCGCTCCAGACGGGTCCACAGGTTCATGTCGCCTGAGACGATGGTAGCCATCCGCCGTCGACAGTCGGCTAGCCTGATTGCAGCCCCATTCAGAGACATTCGCTGTGGCATCATGAGCCGCGAGCCGATGGCTCGAACTGTGATTGGCAGGTAGTCGCAGAGCTTGGCGACCGTGCGGGCGATCGCACGATCATCCTGCGACCATCTCTGGCCGGAGACCCGGGAAAGTAGTTCCACGGCATCGTCCGCAGTAAGCGGCTCCAGCTCAAAGCTTCTACTGCCGCTCAGGCCGTGCAGTGGCGCGTGGCTGGATATCAGGACGGCACAGTCGGCCCCGCTCGGGATTAACGGCCTCACCTGTGCCTCTGAATCGGAATCGTCTAGTACAAACAGTGCGCGCCGGTCCGCGCACCAGTTT
This sequence comes from Kitasatospora sp. NPDC001119, assembly GCF_053598475.1. NCBI lineage: Bacteria > Bacillati > Actinomycetota > Actinomycetes > Kitasatosporales > Streptomycetaceae > Kitasatospora > Kitasatospora sp. NPDC001119. The sequence continues at coordinate 1,451 of NZ_JBSFKI010000093.1, read as the reverse complement.
CGGAATAAAGTGATCCGACTGTCTAATTCGCCCGGGATCTGGTCCTGGGCGAAACCGATCGCCTGTAGGAATCCGCCGAGGATGGAAAAAGGCTCGGTCGGGGTGCATTCGCCGGACAATGATGCTCCGGTAAGGCAGGCGAAGAACTGTCCGTCTGGAAAACGTCGCCGCAATCGGTGGGCAAGGTGGACGATCAGTGCCGACTTTCCCACTCCCGGCATGCCGGTTACCGAAACTACCTTCGGTGCAGTGTCGCCGTCGATCGGGAAAAGGGCGCGGTCGATCTGGCTGAGTATCGCTTCTCGACCGGTAAAGTCTGAGATATCAGGTGGCAGTTGAGTAGGAATGGTGCGCGCGACTGCGCGGTCGGGCGGTCCACTCAGGGGTTGCTCAATGGTCAGGTCACCCGACAGTAGCGCCAGATGGAGCTGTTGCACTGGGGCTGACGGCTCGAGCCCGAGATCGCTTTTCAGCGCGGATCGGAGTCGTCCGTATACATCCAGGGCCTCGTGTCGGCGGCCGGCGTGATGCAGGGCGATCATGAGGCGGGCATGGATCCCCTCGTTCAATGGATCGCTGACCGTGAGTGCTTTCAGCTCGGGGATGACATCACGGTACTGGCCAAGTCCGATGCGGGCTTCGAAGTAGAGCTCCGTGGCTTGGAGTCTGGCTTCCTCTAACCGAACCGAATACGATTCCAGTAGCGGCCCCTTGGGGACATCGGCCAAGACGGACGAGCGCCATAGTGAGAGGGCCTGATTCAATTCCGAGGCGGCCTGGCGATAATTTTCCGCCTCCAGTTTTCTGCGGCCTTCCTCGAAGTGGCTTTGGAAAGCATGTGCATCCACGGTTTCCGGTGGGGTGATCAGCGCATAGCCAGAGGTATCTGTCACCAGGGCAATGGCGTCACCCTCGATTTGCTTCCCCCCGTTGAGCGCCTTTCGTAGCTGGTAGATGTAGGTCTGGATGGTGGCCATCGCGGTGGTAGGGGGGCGATCAAGCCAGAGCTCATCGATGAGCCGGTCGACCGGGACTGTGCGCGCTTCGGAGATCAGAAGCATAGCGAGTATCGTGCGGAGTTTTGGCGGAAGTAGGATGGATCCGCTCCGACCGGTAGCCACTTCGAGATTCCCTAGAAGTCGAAAGTGCATAATCCCCCCATGTTCTGCATTTCTGCAGCATTGCTAGATAAAACATCCTATTTTCTGTGGCAGTGGTATCCGCGCGCCCCATTGGTAAGTGTGCACTATTGTTTCTAGCAATAATGACCACAGGTGATCAATGTCCTACTTTCAGCCATGGCGATTTGCATCAAAAGTCCGTTTGTCTGGGGGTGCTCGGAGGCGCCGGGCACACCAGATGTCAGGGCCGTTGCAAAGTCTGGTGATCTTGTGAGTGTGTCTGGTCAGGCGATGCCGAGAGGTTGAGCGGGCGGGTGAAGGGCTCATAGG
>NZ_JBSFKI010000092.1:0-2697 GCF_053598475.1 Kitasatospora sp. NPDC001119 | reverse complement strand
CAGATACGTCCCCACCAACGCCCGATGCGGCGCCACCACACCCTTCGGCCGACCCGTCGAACCCGACGTGAACATCACACACGCCACATCCTCCGAACCCACCACCACCGACGGCACCACCCCGCCCGCCGCCGGCTCCCACTCCTCATCCACCCACACCACACACTCCGCGAGCCCCTCCACCGACCCGCGCAACCCCGAACTCGACACCACCAGACCCGCACCCGCCTCGGCCACCACCAACGCCGACCGCTCCCGCGGGAACTCCGGATCCAACAGCGTGTAACCACCACCCGCCTTCAACACACCCAGCAACGCCACCACGAGATCCGCCCCACGCCCCAGGCACACCCCGACCAGCCCACCCCGCTCCAGACCGGACTCCACCAACCGCGCGGCCATCCGATCCGACAGAACATCCAACTCCCCGTACGACAACCGGCGATCACCATCCACCACCGCCACCGCACCCGGAGCCCGCACCACCTGCTCCCCGAACAACCCCGACACCGTCCCCGCCGGCACCGGGCCCCCACCACCACCCCACCCCGACACGACCAACTCACGCTCGCCACCCACCAACACCTCAACCGACCCGACCAACTGCTCCGGATCCGCGACCATGGCGGTCAACAGCGAACCGAGACGGCGGCCCAGCACCTCCACCGTGCCGTGGTCGAAGAGGTCCGCGGCGTACTGCAGCTCCACCTGGATCCCACCGGGCGTGCCATCGGCAGCCCAGGCCTCGGTGAAGGCGAAGTTGAGGTCGAACCGGGCCGGCGCCGTGTCGAAGGTCTCCGATTCCAGGGTGATGCCCGGGAGTTGGAGGCTGCCCTCGCTGTTGTTCTGCAGGACCAGCATCACCTGGAACAGCGGATGGACCGAGGCGGAGCGGACGGGGTTCAGCTCCTCCACCAGGCGCTCGAACGGCAGGTCCTGGTGGGTGAACGCCGCCAGATCCGTGTCCCGGACCCGGCCCAGCAACTCACCGAAGGTCGGCGCACCCGACACATCCGTCCGCAGCACCAGCGTGTTCACGAAGAACCCGACCAGCTTGTCCAACGCCTCGTCCGAACGCCCCGCCACCACCGTGCCGATGGGGATGTCCGTCCCCGCACCCAGGCGCGACAACAGAGCCGCCAGACCCGCGTGCAACACCATGAACAGCGTCACGCCATGCCGACGCGCCAACCCCTCCAACTCCGCGTGCAGCCCGGCATCCAGCCCGAACTCCACCAGACCACCCGCACGCGAACCCACCCCCGACCGAGGCCGATCCAACGGCAGCGCCACCTCCTGCGGCGCATCCCCCAACACCCCCGACCAGTAGGCGAGTTGCTGATCCAGGACCCCACCCAGCAGACCCTGCTGCCACAGCGTGTAATCCGCGTACTGCACCGGCAACGGCGACCACTCCGGAGCAACCCCCGCCAACCGGGCCCGGTACGCCGACGCCACCCCCTCCCACAACGGCTCCATCGACCAACCGTCACTCGCGATGTGGTGCAAGGTCACCACCAGCACCGACCCGCCCTCGGCGACCGTGAACAACACCACCCGTACGGGCAGATCGGTGGACAGGTCGAACGGCGTGAACGCGGCCCCGCGCACTGCCTCGTCGAGCGCGTCACTCCCGCACTCCACGGCCGTGAAGGGCACCTGGACGTCCTGGGCGGGCAGCACCAGCTGGCGGGGCTGTCCGTCGACCGCCGGGTAGACCGTCCGCAGCGCCTCGTGCCGGCCGACCACGTCGCCGATCGCCGCGCGGAGCGCCTCGACGTCCACCGATCCGTGCAGGCGGAACGCGAACGGGCTGTTGTAGGTGGCGGAAGCGCCCTCCAGCTGGTCGAGGAACCACAGCCGCTGCTGGGCGAACGACAGCGGCAGTACCTCCGGACGCTCACCCGCCACCAACGCCGGACGCGCCGGGCGGCCGTCCTTGAGCTTCTCGGCGACGCCGACGACCGTGGAGGCGTCGAACAGGTCGCGGATCCCGAGTTCGGCGCCGAAGGTGCTGCGGATGCGGCTGATCAGCCGGGCCGCGAGGAGCGAGTGCCCGCCCAGCGCGAAGAAGTCGTCGTCGATCCCCACCGACGGCAGGCCCAGCAGCTCCGCGAAGATGCCGCAGAGCAGTTCCTCCTGCACCGAGCGCGGTGCGCGTCCGCCCGGCTCGACGGCGGTGGCGGCAGGTGCGGGCAGTGCGCGCTGGTCCAGCTTGCCGTTCGGCGTGATCGGCAGCGCCTCCAACACCACCACCGCCGACGGCACCATGTGGCGCGGCAGGCGTTTGACCAGGAAGTGACGCAGTTCCGCCGCGTCCACGTTCCGACCGTTCACCGGGACGACGTAGCCGACCAGGCGCTTGTCGCCCGGTCGGTCCTCGCGTGCCACGACCGCGGCCTGCGCCACCGCCTCGTGCGCCAACAGGACCGCCGCGACCTCGCCCGGCTCGACCCGGAAGCCCCGGATCTTCACCTGGTCGTCCGCACGCCCCACATACTCCAGCACCCCGTCCGCACGCCAACGACCCAAGTCGCCCGTCCGGTACATCCGTTCACCCGACACACCCAGCGGATTCGCCACGAACCGCTCCGCCGTCAGACCCGCCCGACCCACATACCCGTGCGCCAGACCGGCCCCCGCCGCATACACCTCACCCACCACACCCGCCGGCACCGGACGCAACCACTCGTCCAA
>NZ_JBSFKI010000091.1:0-3589 GCF_053598475.1 Kitasatospora sp. NPDC001119 | reverse complement strand
TGCAGATGTCGCAATCCACACCGAGCCAGAAGGCCCTCACTCATTTCAAGATCACCCGGCCGTGAGCCCTGTCACCAACCTCCGTGGTCAGTACATGTAGCCGACCTTGCGGGCGGCGAAGGCGACGGTGCACTCGGGCTCGCGCAGCAGGTCGGCGGCGACCGCCAGGCGCCAGCCCGCCAGGTACGCCATCGGGGGCTCGCCGACCAGGGCGGTGAAGCGGCGGGCCAGGCCGGCCCGGGAGACGCCGACCCGCTGGGCCAGGTCGGCGACCGTCCACGCGGTGGCCGGATCGTCGTGCATCAGCCGCAGCACCGGGCCGACCACCTGGTCGTGCTGGGCGCGGTACCAGGCGGGGGCACCGGAGTCGGGGGCGGCCAGCCAGGAGCGCAGCACGGAGACCACCAGCAGGTCCAGGATGCGGTCCAGGACGAGCTCCTGGCCGGGCTCGTTGCGCCCTATCTCGGCGGCCAGCAGGTGCACCAGGGTGTCGTCCGCGCCGGTGCCGGCCGGGCGGACCAGCAGCGCGGGCAGGCAGCCCAGCAGCCGCTGGCCGATCTCGTGCTCGGCCTGGTAGGTGCCGGACAGCACCACCGAGGAGGCCCGGTCGCCCTCCCGCCCCTGGCCCCAGGTCCGGACGCCGAGCGACATCACCTCGGAGACGTCCACCCCGCCCTTGGTGCAGACCTGGCCCGGGCCGACGATCACGTCCACCGGGGTGTCCGGGTCGTCCGCCACGGTGTACGGCTCCGGGCCGCGCACGATCGCCACGTCCCCGGGGTGCAGCAGCAGCGGAGTGCCGCGCTCGGGCAGGATCCACGCGTCGCCGCGGACCATCGTCACGACCGAGAGCGGGGCCCGGTCCTCGATCCGCAGCGACCACGGCGGGGTGAGGATGGAGCGCAGCAGGAACGCGCCACGGGCCTTGGGGCCGTCGAGGAGTCCCGTCAGAGTGTCCATGCCGCCAAGTGTAGACGTCGGCACATCATTTGACGCTTCGTCATTTGAGAGACTCTTGAGTGATCGAGGTGGCCCGCACCGCCCCGATGCCGGATGATCTGCCCACGGGGTATGGACCGAGACACGGCGAACGCGATACGGCGGTACGGCAGTACAGCGGTACCGACAGCGAGAAGTGAGGGGCTCACGACGATGGAAACGGCACGCACACTCGTCCTGGTGGCGGCCACTGTCACCTGTGGACTGACCGCAGGACTGTTCTACGGATTCTCCTGCTCGGTCATGCCCGCGCTCGCGCGGGCCGAGGACCGGACCTTCATCGAGGTCATGCAGCGCATCAACAAGGCGATCCTGAACGGCTGGTTCGTCCTCGGCTTCGTCGGCGCCCTGCTCGCCACCGCGGCCGCGGTCGCCCTGCACCTGCCCTCGGACGGGCACGACGTCCTGCCCGCGACCATCGCCGCCCTCGTGCTGTACATCGCGATGATCGGGGTGACCCGCTCGGTCAACATCCCGCTGAACGACGAGCTCGAGGCCGCCGGGTCGCCCCAGCGGATCGCCGACCCGGCCGCGGTGCGCAGCCGCTTCGAGGCGCGCTGGGTGCGCTTCAACGTGCTGCGCACCCTGCTGTCGACCGGCGCGCTGGCCTGCCTCGCGTGGGCACTGATCCTCAACGGGCAGAGCTGACCGGCCCCGACCCGCTCGACGGGCGGAGCCGACCGGGCCGAGCCCCTTCGACGGCCGGCCCGGACCCGCTCAGCAGCCGGGCCGAGCCCGTTCGACGGGCGGCCCCAGCGCGCCGCCCGTCCCCGCCACCCTCTGCCGCCGGCCCGACTCAGCCGCAGAGGGTGGCGAAGCCGTACCCGCGCGCCTTGAGCGTGGAGATGATCGTCGGCAGCGCGGCCACCGTCTGACTGCGGTCGCCGCCGCCGTCGTGCATCAGGACCACCGAGCCGGGACGGACGTTGTCCAGCACCCGTGACCGGATCGCGGCCGTGCCGGGGCGGGACCAGTCCGCCGGGTCCACCGACCAGAGCACGACCTGCTTGCCGAGCGCCGCGGCCTTCGAGCGCACCGTGCTGTTCACCGCGCCGTACGGCGGGCGCAGGCAGCTCGGGGTGCGGCCGGTCCGCGCGCGGATCGCCCGGTCGGTGTCGGCCACCTGCGCGTCGAGCGCGGCGGCGGAGAGCTTGCGCAGGTCCGGGTGCGACCAGGAGTGGTTCTGCACGCTGTGGCCCTGCTTGGCGACCTGCGCGGTCACCGAGGGGTGGGCGGCGACGTTCTGCCCGATCTCGAAGAAGGTCGCGCGCACCCCGTACCGGGCGAGCGTCGCCAGGACCTTGGGCGTGTAGGCGGGGCTGGGGCCGTCGTCGAAGGTCAGGTAGACCACCTTGCCGCCGTTGGCGCCGGCCGCCTCCGCCCCGGTGGCGGGCAGGGCGACCGCCGCTCCCGCCGCCAGGGCGACGACGAGCGCGCCGATCGCGGTCCGGATCCTGCCGACTGCCGTTCGCCTGCCGGGTCGTACGGTCATGTCTGCCCCCTGCGGTCGGAACTCCCGTGCACCGGCCGCCAGTCTGCTCCCGAGGTGCCGTCCGCCGCGACCCTCCGTCGATCGCGAGCGAACGGAACCGGCCAGTGGGTGCACCGGGTGGCGAGCACCGCCGAGCATCGCCGGGCACCGCGGCTATCGGACACGCCGAGGCCCCCGGCGGGGTTCCGCCGGGGGCGCGGTGCGGGGGTTCGGCGTTCAGCGCCCCGCGCGGCCGTGCAGCACCAGGGAGCGGGTCAGCGCGAACAGCCCACCGGCGCAGAGCGCGGTGCGGAGCATGTTGACCGGGACCCAGGTGTCCGCGAACTTGGCCCGTACGGCGGCCAGGTCGTGGATCTGCGCCGGGTCGCCGGCCGCCGCCAGCTCGTTGTTGAGCGGGATGTTGACGCCCATGGTGACGATCAGCGCCACCACGTACAGCGCCGTCGCGGCCGCCGCCCAGAGCGCGGCCTGGCGCCGGCCTGCCTTGTGCTGGAGCCAGGCGGCGATGCCGGTGGCGAGGAACGCGCCGACGAAGACCAGGCCGAACAGCCCGTTCCCGTCGATCGCCTTGTTGATCTGCTGCATCGCCGCCACGTAGGTGTGGTCGTCGCCCGCCGCGAGGCCCGGCATCACCGAGACGTCGAAGGCGAAGAACAGGCCCGCCATCAGGCCCATCGCGACGGTGGCGCCCACCAGGAGCGGCCCGGCGGCCTTGCTCCGGGTGGCGGGTACGGCCGGGGCCGTACCGCCCGGCGCGAGGCCGGTGAAGGACTGTGCGGCGGTGTAGGAAGCAGGGGTCGCGGTCTGATTCGAGCGCATCGGTTTTCCTTCGGTCTCCCCGGTCCCCGCCCGACGCGGGGACCCTCCCGGTGTCCGGGCCGCCGGCCTCCTCACCGCTCCCGGCCGGGGCCGGGTGTTCGGTCAGGCGGTCGGCGCCGCCCGGCACCGACGATCAAGTGGACTGCCGTACGGACGGCAGGTGTTGCCCTTCTGGCTGGTCACGCGTTCCACACGCCCGAGGCGGCGGCCTCGCGGGCGTAGTCGGCGAAGTCCCGCGGCTCGCGGCCCAACGCCCGCCGCACCCCGTCGCCCAGCGAC
>NZ_JBSFKI010000090.1:0-3980 GCF_053598475.1 Kitasatospora sp. NPDC001119 | reverse complement strand
GCCGACACCCCCGTCATCACCCTCGACGCCCGCCGCCGCGACAGCGCCAAGAGCGCCCTCATCACCCTCGTCGAACACGCCCTGCTCGCCCGGCTCCGCTGAGCGAGGGGGGAACCGCACGGCCCCGACGGTCCGTCCCCCGCGACGGGCCGTCGGGACCGCGGTGCCTACCCGCGGGTGACCTCCGGGGGCCGCGCGCAAGACCCGTGTATAAGCAGCGGATAACAGTTCGGTAGGCATTTTGTGATCAACAATGACTCAGCGTGGCGAAACAGCGTCACTCAGCGCCAGGTGACCACGGTTTTGCTCCGTCATGTCGGTGAATGTCCAGAATGTACCGAGGCGGGTGCCGGACGGCGGCTGTTTGTCCCCCATCCCCGCACGTGCTGAAATTCCAGCTACCCCTGGTTTCTCCTGCGCCGGCCCCTACGGCGGCGGTTCAGGGCCCAGGGGTAGCGCTGGATTGATCCATGGCCGGCAGTCGGCCGAGAGGTAGTTGTCGAGTGAGGCGTAAGCAGCAACCCGCCCCGCAGCGGCGCTCCGAGCCCCGCCAGAGCGAGCCGAACGGTACCCCGGGGGACCCGGCCGGATTCTCCGCGTTCGCTCCCACCGAGGAACGCTCCCAGAGCACCGTCCCGGCTCCCGAGCCCCCGGCCGCGACACCCCGCGGCGGCGGCTCGTCGGGCGACGGCGGATCGAGCCGGTACGACTTCCTCCGCCCGCGCAACTGGCGCGTGCCGACCCGTCTGATCGCGATCCTGCTGATCCCCGTGACCATCAGTCTCGTCTTCGGTGGTCTGCGCGTGAACACCTCGGTCGACGGCTTCATCAAGGCCTCCCGCGCCGAGAAGACCGCGGAGCTGGCCAAGGCGGCGACCGAACTCGCCGAGGCGCTGGAGAACGAGCGCGACAAGACGCTCATACCCCTGCTCACCAAGCAGGACCCGAACAACGAGGTGGCCAAGCGCCGCGGCGCCACCGACGCCGCGCTGAAGGCGTACAACGCCGCCTACGCGGCCTCCGACAAGTCCGGTGAGCTCCCCCGGCGTCACGAGGCCTTCCAGACCCTGGTGGTCGACCTGCCGCACCTGCGGGCCAACGCGTACAACCCGGAGCTGTTCATCAGCGCCACGGCCAACGCGTACTCGGTGATGCTCGACCCGCTGCTGGCCTTCGACAACTCGGTCGGCCTGGGCTCCGCCAACGCCACCAGCAAGGGCCGCGCGATCTACGCGATGTCGCTGGCCAAGGCCGCGGCGTCGACCCAGCGCGCGCTGATGCTCAACCTGCTGGTCGGCATCTCGGCGAACGTCACCACGCGCTACGAGAACCAGGACGTGATCCAGCAGATCCTGATCTCGGAGAAGCTGGAACAGGTCTCCATCAACGAGTTCAACACCGGCAGCGCCCCCGAGGACGCCGCCAAGTACGCGGCCGCGCAGATCGCGCAGACCGCGGCCCAGGACCGCTCGGCGTACAAGATGCCCAACGGCGCGCCGCCCACCATGCAGGGCCTGCTCCAGCTCGGCGCCTCGTACAGCCAGGCCGCCGCGGAGGGCCAGCAGAAGGGCAAGGCGGTCGCCGACGCCGCGTACACCGAGGCGAAGAACGCCGGCCTGACCCAGGAGAACTGGAACCAGGCCACCGACACCCACATCCAGGCCCTGCGGAACACCGAGCTCGCGCTGCTGGACGAGGTCCTCACCGACTCCCGCAACCTGAAGGACAACGCGCTCTACGACGCCATCCTCAACACGGTCATCGTCGTCGCGGCGCTCATCCTGGCCGGCCTGCTGACCGGTTACGTGGCCCGCTCGATGATCCTCGGCATGCGCACCCTGCGCAGCGCCGCCCTGGAGATCGCCGACCACCGCCTGCCGGACCTGGTCGAGAAGCTCTCCAAGACCGACCCCGACCGGGTCGACACCTCGGTGACCCCGATCCCGCTGCACGGCAAGGACGAGATCGGCGAGGTCGCCCGGGCGTTCGACCAGGTCCACCAGCAGGCCGTGGCGCTCGCCGCCGAGCAGGCCCTGCTGCGGGGCAACGTCAACGCGATCTTCACCAACCTGTCGCGCCGCAGCCAGAGCCTGATCCAGCGCCAGCTGGCGCTGATCACCGACCTGGAGAACAACGAGGCAGACCCGGACCAGCTGGAGAACCTCTTCAAGCTGGACCACCTGGCCACCCGTATGCGCCGCAACGGTGAGAACCTGCTCGTCCTCGCGGGCGAGGAGGCCGGCCGCCGCTGGAACACCCCGGTCCCGCTGGTCGACGTGCTCCGCGCCGCCGCGTCCGAGGTGGAGCAGTACGAGCGCGTCGAGCTCTCCGGCATCCCGGAGGTCGACGTCGTCGGCGCCGCCGTGACCGACCTCGTCCACCTGCTCGCCGAGCTGCTGGAGAACGCCACCTCGTTCTCCAGCCCGCAGACCCGGGTGCTGGTCAACGCGACCCGCCTGCCGGACGGCCGCGTGCTGGTCGAGATCCACGACAAGGGCATCGGCCTCACCGCCGAGGACTTCGCGGAGATCAACGAGAAGCTGGCCGAGCCGCCCACGGTGGACGCCACCATCTCCCGCCGCATGGGCCTGTTCGTGGTCGGCCGGCTCTCCCAGCGGCACGACATCCGCGTCCAGCTCCGCCCGTCCGGCGAGTCCGCCGGCACCACCTCGCTGGTCATGCTCCCGCCGTTCGTCACCCAGTCCGGTGCGGCGCCGGAGCCGGACGAGCAGTTCACCGTCTCCCGGATCTTCGCCGAGCAGGAGCCGGCCGCCGAGTGGGCGCCGGACACCCGCGCCCGCAGCGCGGCCGAGCTCGGCTTCGACGACCACCTCACCGGCACCGGCAACGCCGGCTCCAGCGGGTTCAGCCCCGCCCTGGAGGCCGTCCAGCGCTCGCAGCGCCTCGACCAGGTCCGCCGCGCGGCCCTGGAGAGCGCCCCGCAGGCGCCGGTGGTCGACGCCGAGGTCGAGGAGGACTACCAGCAGGGCTACGACCAGTACGCCCCGCAGGGCTACGACCAGCAGCAGGGCCAGGCCGGCGAGCAGTACGCCGACGACCGGTACGGCTACGACCAGGGCGGCTACCAGCAGGACGAGTACCAGCAGGACGGGTACGCCCAGGACGGCTACGACCAGTACGCCCCCCAGGGCTACGAGCAGCAGGGCCAGGCCGGCGAGCAGTACGCCGACGACCGGTACGGCTACGACCAGGGCGGCTACCAGCAGGACGGGTACGCCGACGACCAGTACGGCCGCCCGGCCCAGGACTCCCCGGCCGGCCACCCGTACGCCCCCGAGCCGCCCGCGCTGCCCGCCGCCGAGCCGCACGCCACCCTGCCGTCCGGGCTGCCGCAGCGCCGTCCCGGCGAGCAGCTGGCGGGCGGCGGCCTCCCCGCCGCGCCGGCCGGCGGCGGCCAGTCCGGCGACAGCCCGAACTGGTTCGCCGGCGCCAAGGACACCTCGGCGCCCGAGACCCAGCGCGGCCACGACGTGTCCTCGCTCGGCGGTTACGGCCCGACCGGCCCGACCGCCCGCGCCGCCTGGCAGTCGCCGAACGACGGCGACTGGCAGCGGGCCGAGCAGCTGCGCGAGCCCTCCTCCAGCGGCACCACCGGTGCCGGTCTGCCGCGGCGCGTGCCCAAGCAGAACCTGGTGCCCGGCAACGCCAAGTCCACCCCGCAGGACGGGCCGCAGGTCTCCCGCAGCCCGGAGGAGGTCCGTGGCCGCCTCACCAACCTGCGCCGCGGTGTGGAGCAGGGCCGCAGTGCCGGTAACACCGGAAGCTTCCGGATCGACCCCGATCAGGTAGACCAGTCCGGCAACGGACAGAACCGGAGCACCGATCTCTTCGGCGGCTCGAACCACCAGGAGCGTTGAGTTGACTCAGATGAGCCAGGCCGCACAGAACCTGAACTGGCTGATCACCAATTTCGTGGACAACACCCCCGGGGTGTCCCACACCGTGGTGGTCTCCGCGGA
>NZ_JBSFKI010000089.1:0-4119 GCF_053598475.1 Kitasatospora sp. NPDC001119 | reverse complement strand
CTGCAGGGGGGACCCTGTGGGAGAGTAGGACGCCGCCGAACAATTCTTCAGAAGAACCCCCATCCGGGTCCCGGATGGGGGTTCTTCGCGTTTCCAGGGCCGGGGCGAATCTATTCGTCGGATTCGGATTCGGCCTGCGGCTTCTCCGTGGGCGCCTGCCCCTGGGCCTGGGCGGGTTGCTGGGCATCGGGCCGCGGCGCCTGGGGTGCCTGAGGTGCCGACGATGCCTGGCTCGACGCCTGACCCGAGGCCTGATCCGACGGTTGGGCCGTCGCCTGGACCTGGTCGGCGGGAGCCGCCGGGGCCTCCGCCGTCCCCCAAGCCGGCCGGCTGAGCCACTTGTCCGCGCTGTTGGTGAGACGGGCGACGCCCGTACCGTCCGGCCGCATGCTGTAGAGGTCGGCGCCGGTGCCGGCGGGCGCCTGGGCGAAGACGATGGACTTGCCGTCGGGAGCGTAGGCGGCCGCGCCGTAGAAGGCGTCCGAGGGTGCGGGGGTGAGGGCGCCGACGGCGCTGCCGTCGGGGTGGACGGTGTAGATGCCGCCGCCGGGGGCGTTGTCGGGGCCGGCCGGGTAGGTGGTGAAGAGGATCTGGGTGCCGTCGGGGGACCAGTCCGCGCGGTCGCCGGCGCGCAGTTCCCAGGGGGTGAGCTGGCGCAGCCCGGTGCCGTCCGCGCTGACCACGTAGATGGCGCGGCTGTTGGCGGGCTGCCCCGTGGCGCTGGTGCGGTACTCGAAGGTGAGCTGCTTGCCGTCGGGGGACCAACTGGGGTTGCTGACCGCGCCGGAGTAGGGCTTGTCGTTGGTGAGGAAGGTGAGCCGCTGGACGTCGGTGCCCTCGGGGGTCATCAGGTAGAGGTCGGAGTACTGGATCTGGTGGCTGCCGGACGGGTCCAGGGCGCCCCAGGAGCGGCTGAAGGCGACCTGCTTGCCGTCGGGGGAGAAGGCGGGGGCGCGTTCGTCCTCGTTGGCGCAGTCGGCGGTGCCGCTGTCGCAGAGCTGGTTGACCTGGTGCTCGGGGCCGCCGGCGGTGAGGACGGTCCAGAGCCGGGCGGTGCCGGTCTGCGGGTCGGTGCGGTCGAAGGCGATGGTGGCGCCGTCGGGGGACCAGTCCGGGCGGTCGTCGAGCGCGCGGGCCGGCGGCTGGGTGACCTGGTGCTGGCCGGTGCCGTCGGGGGAGAGGGTGACGATCGCGGTGCTGGTGCGGGCGGCGTCGGTGTAGGCGCGGCTGACGATCAGCCCGTTGTGCGCGGCGGCCGCGGGGGCTCCGACGGCCGCGCCGACCACGCCGGGGGTCGCGGCGGGTGTCGCCTCGGGGGTGGCGGTGGGGGTCTCCGGCCGGATCTCCGAGAGCGGGATCTCCCCGGGTTCGGCCCCGCAGCCGGTGAGCAGGGCGCCCAGAAGCAGAAGGCCCGCACCGGCGCTCGCGCGGGTGCGGGCCCTGCCCGTGGGTGACTGCCGTGTGCCGGTGGTGATCCGTGCCATCTCCGCCTCCGAGACTCTCGACCGCTCCGACGTGTGCCCCCGCCGAGGATTCAGGACGAAGGCCCCTGAAAGGAGCTGTCACTGTGTCAGACGGGGGACGTCGGCGGTCCGGCGACACGCGACGGACCGCGCTCGCTCGATCGCACGGAGTAGGGGGAGTGGAGGGGAGGGGAACAGAGGGGAGCGGAGCGGGCCTCAGCCCCGGGCGGCGCGGCGCTCGGCCTTGGCGAGGGCCTCCGCCTCGTCCTCGGCCTCGGCGACCTCCAGGGTGGGCGCGGTGCCGCCGAGCTGGGCGGGCAGCCACCAGGTGTCGTCCGGGCCGGAGGGCTTGCCGGGGTACTCGCGCTGGGCCTGGTCGAGCATCTCGCTCATGGCGGCGCGCAGCCGCCGGGTGACCATCACGGGCTTGTCGTCCGGTCCGAGGTGGATCGGCTCGCCGATCATGATGGTGACCGGGACGTGCCGCTTGGTGAGGGTCTTCGGGCGGCCCTTGGTCCAGAGCTGCTGGGTGCCCCAGAGCACGACGGGCAGCAGCGGGGTGCCGGAGTCGGCGGCCATCCGGGCGGCGCCGGTCTTGAACTTCTTGAGCATGAAGGAGCGGCTGATGGTCGCCTCGGGGAAGACCCCGACCACCTCGCCGGCCTTGAGGGCGCGCACGGCGGCCTCGTAGGCGGGCTGGCCGTCGGTGCGGTCGACCGGGATGTGCTTCATGCCGCGCATCAGCGGGCCGGAGATCCGGTGCTTGAAGACGTCGTCCTTGGCCATGAAGCGGGTCTTGCGCTTGCCGCCGCGGTACGCGCCGAGGCCCGCGAAGAGGAAGTCCAGGTAGCTGATGTGGTTGCTGACCAGTACCGCTCCCCCCCTGGCGGGGATGTGTTCGGCGCCCACGATCTTGATCCGCGCGTCGAGCGCGCGGAAGGCGGTGAGTGCGGCGCCGATCACCGGCGGGTACACGAACTCTGCCACGGTCAGTCCTGACTTCCACGGGCCGGAGCCCGGTTCGGCGGGTACCCGCTCCGTTGCGCGGGCGGTGCCGACCGGAGTACGGCACTCCGCGGCGGTCACGGGTGATTCACGGAGATGATCCCCCGAACGAGTGCCTGCTGTCACCTGAGGCGTGCGGTCAAGTGAATATTGCCGATGTGATCTCCGTGATGAATTCGAACGGGAACTTTTCGGCCGCTCGCATCAGGCGCGGGAGGTGAGGCGGCCCTGGGCGTGCCGGACCAGGGGGTAGAGCTCGCAGCCCACGGAGTAGCCGAACACGGCGTTGGCGAAGGCGGCGGTGAGGGCGGTCGAGGCGCCCATCACGCCGAGCCACGTCACCTCGGTGCAGTAGCCGAGGGTGCCGACCGCGGCGAAGACCATGAGGACGCCCTGGTCGAGGCGGAGCGGCCGTTCGTCCTCGGTGGCGGAGGGCGGTGCGAGCCGGGGCAGCACGAGCGCCTGGAACAGCCGGACGTACGGGGCCAGGCGCAGGCCGCCGAACGAGCCGAGGGCGAAGACGAGCGTCTGGGCTCCCAGGAGCGGGCAGCTGCCGGTGGCCAGGACGAGGGCCAGGACGATCGCGGTGAGCGCTGCGGCTAAGCGGGGACCGCGGGGATCGGTCTGCAACGGGGCTCCGGGTGGTCGCGACGGGCGGCGGCAGCGGCGGGGCGTCAGCGCCGTCGGTGGACGGTGGTCCTGGCCGGGGCGATGACGCGGCGGCGGACCGGCGGCGGCATCGGGTGGCGGTCGGAGTCCATCGGCCGATCGTACGTGTCCCGGCCCTGGCGGTCGACCGTGTTTCGGGCGCCGCGGGCGCTGCCGCAGACTGGGGGGATGACCGGGCCGACGGCGTGCGTTGTCGTGCCTCGACGGGGCCGGTCCCGGCCCGCCGTGGCCGGGGGTGACGGGCCGGGAGTGACGGGAGGACGAGGGTGAGCACCGAGGACGGGGCGGACGCGGTACCGCGGTCGGACGCCGTACGGCTGTCGGGGGCGGAGCTGGGCGGGCCGCTCGGTGCGCGGGCGACGCTGGTGCAGTTCTCGACGGCCTTCTGCCAGCCCTGCCGGGCCACCCGGCGGGTGCTCTCGGAGGTGGCCGGGATGGTCGACGGGGTGGAGCACATAGAGGTGGACGCCGAGGAGCGGTTGGAGCTGGTCCGCCGGCTGGAGGTCCGGCGGACGCCGACCGTCCTGGTGCTGGACGGGGAGGGCCGGGTGGTGCGTCGGGCGGCGGGCCAGCCGCGCCGGGTGGACGTGATCGCGGCGCTCGGTCGCGTGGTGTGAGCAATCCGGCCGCAGGTGTTCCGCCCCGGCGGGTGGAGTCGGCCCCGCGCTGGGGCAGGATGGGCACAGGCGGCGGGAGCAGCCGCACGGCATAAGCTACTGGCCAGTAGTGACCACTGCACTACCGGCGAGTATGCTGCCAGGAAGTTCCGGACCGGCACGGGAATTCGCTGCCCGGAGCGGGTGCGTGCCGTGTTCGCGCCCGCTTGCACCGCCGCAGCCGCCGGACGAGACCAGTACAGGAGACAGGCCGTGAGCTTGAGGATCGTTGTCTGTGTGAAGCACGTGCCGGACGCGACGGGTGACCGTCGTTTCGCGGACGACCACACCACCGACCGGGAGGGTGTGGACGGCCTCCTGTCGGA
>NZ_JBSFKI010000088.1:0-4267 GCF_053598475.1 Kitasatospora sp. NPDC001119 | reverse complement strand
CGCCAGTGCACCGTTATCTGCACTTCCTCTTCTCGTTGATCGCGTTGCTGGTCACGGCAACCAAGGAGAGCGAAGTGGATCTACGCCAAGAACTGATGGAGGGTCGAGCCCAACTTCCCTGTGCTGGAAGCGTGGCGGAGACCGGGAAGGCCCATCCTCCCTACTCCGTCCTCAGTGGGCTCGGGGTCGAGGTCGAGCCGGTCACCGCGTACCTGCGCGATCTGGCGCTCAGCGACAGCAGTCCGCTGACGGCCCGGAGCTACGGCTACGGGATGCTGCGCTGGTTCCGGCTGTTGTGGCTGCTCGACGTGGCCTGGGAGCAAGCGACCGAGGCCGAGGCGGCCGTGCTGACCGGCTGGCTGCGTACGGCCCCGAACCCGCAGCGCCGTCGCCGAAACCCCCAGTCGCCGGCACCGGGGGCCATCAACGCGCGCACCGGGAAGCCGTACCTGGCGGCGGGTTACGCGCCGACGACGATCAACCACGCGTTGTCCGTGGTCAGCGGCTTCTACACGTTCCACGCGCACTACGGGCGCGGTCCGGTGCTGAACCCGGTGCCCGTCGCACCGCAGCGACGCCGTGCCCTGAGTCATCTCAGCCCGCTGGAGCCCAAGCCGGTCCTCGGCCGGGCCCGCCTACGGCAGAAGGTCAGCAGCCGACCGCCGCGCTCGATCCCTGACCCATTGTGGGACGAGTTGTTCGCCGCGATGGGCTGCGATCGGGACCGCGCGCTACTGGACTGCTACGTCACCAGCGGCGCCAGGGCGGAAGAACTGCTGGGCGTGGGCACTGCCGATGTCCACTGGGCCAAGCCCGGCGTCTACGTCGTCTCCAAGGGCACCCGGGAGCGCGAGCTTGTGCCGATCTCGCCGGAGGCGTGCGTCCGGGTCGCCCACTACCTCGACGGCACCGGCGTTCCGCGGTCCGGCGAGCCGTTGTGGCGGACCCGGCACGGTGCGGACCGGCCGCTGAGCTACTGGGCGATGCGGCGGGTGCTGCAACGGGCTCAGCAGGCGCTTGGCACCAACTGGACGCTGCACGACCTTCGGCACACCGCCGCGCACCGGATGGCCAACAGCGGCAAGCTCACCCTCCCCGAGGTCCAGGCCGTTCTGCGCCACGCCAACATCCAGACCACCAGCCGCTATCTCGCGGTGCGAGTCGAGGAGATCTTCGACGCCTTGCTGGAGCACTACAACCGGCCCCGGCCGCAGATCAGCTACCCGACCGGCTACGCGGCCGACGACATCGCGGCGGTGTTCGGTGTCTAGGAATTCCGTCAGCCCCACCACCGGCGTCAGCCGCCGGCACGGCCCCGTTGCCGAGGGTCTGGACTACGCCAGCCGCTTCGTCGGCGGCCCGATGATCCCCGCGCCGGCTACTGCCAGCACACCGCCGCGCCCGTTCGGCGACCTGTCCCGCACCGCGGCCAGGTCGATCGCGCACCTGGCCGTCGAGACGTGGGACGGCGGCACCTCCACACGCCAGCAGCGCGGCATGGCCGCCCGTGCCGTCCTGGACTACCTGGCCGGCTACCCCGGTCTGACCTGGCAGGAGCGATGGGATGCCAGCCCGGTCGGCCAGGGCACGGTCAACGTCAACGACCTGGAGTGCCGTCGCAGCCCGAGCATCAAGCTCACCACCGGCCTGCGCGCGCTCATCTGCCTGCGGGCGATCCAGCCGTCCATGCTTGCCTTCCGGCGCCACCACATGACCACCTTCGCCTCGATGTTCATCTCCGCGCAGAGCGATCCCCTGCTGGACGACTTCGCCGAGAAGGTCGAGGTCCACCAGCACACCTACGCCCACCGCACCGAGGCCCTGTTCGACCTCACCGCTCTCCTGGCCGTCCAGGGCGTCGCCCTGGCCGACGTCACGGCGTCCGCGCTGCTGCACTTCGCGCACGAGAACCGGCGGGCCTGGTCGGTGGTGGCTCCCGGGAACAAGGCCGGCAACCGGCTGCGCGGGCAGGGCGTGTGGCACGTCCTCCACGCCATCGGCCACCTGCCGCCGACCACCCCGGCCACGATGCGGGCCGCTCTCATGCGCGGCCAGAAGAACATCGAGGAACTGGTGGACCAGTACCCCCTGCGCAACCAGGCCGTCCGTGCCCTGCTCATCGAGTACTTCAACCGCCGCCGTGCGGACACCGACTACTCCAGCCTGAAGAACCTGGTGCTCCACCTGGCCCACCACTTCTGGGAGAAGATCGAGCGCATCAACCCCGACCAGGCCGACCTGCGGATCGACCCGGAGGTCTACGCCACCTGGCGGCAGATGATCGCCCTCAAGGACAACGGCGCCCCGCGCGCCGGAGCCGACGGCCTGGTCATCTCGCTCCGCAGCTTCTACTACGACCTGCACACCTGGGCCGCCCAAGAACCCGAGCGCTGGGCGGTGTGGGTCGCGCCCTGCCCGGTCCCGCCAGCCGACCTGCGCGGCCTCGGCGCCAAGCGGCGCCGGATCAACGAGCGCACCGCCGAGCGCACCCGCCAGCGCCAGCCACTGCTGCCCGTCCTCGTCGAACACGTCGAGTCCCGCTACGACCAGGCCCGCGAACTGCTCGAACTCGCCGAACGGGCTGCTGAGGACGAGACCTTCACCTTCGCCGGCACCAGCTACACCCGTGTCCTCAGCGAGTCCGACCGCAAGCTCAGCCGGCAGTCCGCGCCCGTCCCGGCCCGCCTGCGCAACAACGACAGCGGCGAGACGGTCCACATCGCCGCCGAGGAGGAGACCGCGTTCTGGGACTGGGCGTCGGTGGAGACCCTGAGGCACTCCGGAGTGCGGATCGAGGAGCTGTGCGAGCTGAGCCACCTGAGCATCCGGCAGTACCAGCGTCCCGGGGGCGAGGTCATCGCCCTGCTCGTCATCGCCCCGTCGAAGACCGACCGGGAGCGCGTGATCCCGATGTCCGCCGAGCTCTTCCACGTGATCGCCTCGATCGTGCGCCGCCACGCCCGCACCGGTCGGCCGATCCCGCTCCTGCCCCGCTACGACCCGCACGACAAGGTCTGGAGCCCGCCGATGCCGTTCCTGTTCCAGCGGCACAACGGCGCCGTCCCGGCGGTGTTCAACCCCGGCACGATCCAGCAGATGATCCAGCGCCGCTGCCTGGCCCTCGCCGAGGTTCACCCAGGCTTCAAGGGGCTCAAGTTCACACCGCACGACTTCCGCCGGATCTTCATTACCGAGCTCGTCAACAGCGGCCTGCCGATCCACATCGGCGCGGCCCTACTCGGACACCTGAATGTCCAAACCACTCGTGGCTACGTCGCGGTATTCGACGAGGACGTGATCCGCCACTACCAGGAGCACCTGGCACACCGCCGCGAGGTCCGCCCGGAAGGCGAATACCGCGACACCACGCCTGAAGAGTGGACCGAGTTCGAGGAGCACTTCGACCGCCGCAAGGTCGAGCTTGGGTCCTGCGGCCGCCCCTACGGCACCCCGTGCCAGCACGAGCACGCCTGCATCCGCTGCCCGATGCTTCACGTCAACCCGAAGATGCTCGCCCGCCTGGCTGAACTCGAAGACGATCTGCTCGTGCGTCGCGCCCGGGCTGAGGCCGAGGGCTGGCGCGGCGAGACGGAAGGGATCGACCTGACGCTCAGCTTCCTGCGGGCCAAGAGAGACGAAACCGAGCGGCGACTTCGCCGGCCCGCCGTCGCTCTCGGCTTGCCGAAGCTTGGGCCTGCCCGACACTGACCTGGCCCTTCGCATGCCTGTCGGGCTGCCGTCCCGGTCTAGGCAGCCCGACAGGCACAAGGACTCAGTTACTGCGGAAGCTCTTCGGCCCACGGCGTCCCGAAGAAGTCATAGGTCATCACGTTGATGCTATCCAGGCCAGCGGCGAACAAGCCTGGCAAGGACTTCGCCGCGGGCACAGGCGTTGTCTCGTACACCGCGACAGCCTGTCCCTCCTCGTTCACCACTGGGATGCCCGAGGGAATGGCCTTCCCGCCAGTGACGACCAGCACGGCCACCCCGTCCCTGTACTCAAGCTTCAACGTGCTCACGTCTTCGGGGCTGACCTCGTCCGCGGCCACGGCGGACAGGGCAAACCCGTCGAGCTCCTCGTTGCTGGTCATCTTCACTCCTCAGCTAGGCGGGCGCCACCACCTGACGCCTGATCATCTATGCCTCACGCCAGCCAGGTTCAACCCACTTCAAGCCGCCCCACCGCCCTCGCAGAGCACAAGAGAGGCCGTCACCCAACCATGGCACTCCGAATAGCCACCCATTCGAGTGAAGTGCAGAGAAGCAC
>NZ_JBSFKI010000087.1:0-4811 GCF_053598475.1 Kitasatospora sp. NPDC001119 | reverse complement strand
CCATTCCTCCGCCGGGGCCCCCCCCCCCGCCTCGCGAGCCACCCACCCCAACGCCGCCCCGCCCGCCCTCCGGGCGGACGACGCGAGTTCGAAGACAGGCCCTAGTACTGGAGGTGACGGCCGAGGGCCGTACGGCGGAGTACCCGCTGCACGAGGTCGCGCTCCTCGACGAGTACTCCGGTACCGACGGCCACGTCTACGTGGCGCTCCCGACCGGCCGTCGGCAGATGGTCTCCGTCCCGCTGGACGGGAGGCCCGAGGCCGAGGTCCGGAAGTTCGTCGTCGAGGTGTTCAACGCCGCCGCCGACGCCAAGGCGGCCACGGCCGAACGCCAGGCGCTCGTGCCCCGGGCCGAGGCCGACCTGCGCGAAGCGGTCGAGGACACGGCCGACCAGGAGGAGGCCCGGCGCCGGCTCGCCGACGTGCTGGCCCGCCAGAAGGCGGACACGCGCATCCCCGGGGCCCGCCGCGAACTGGACGAGGCACGGGACCGGTGGCAGAGGCTCACCGGTCGGCGGCCGGTGTAGCCGGGCCGCCGCCCGTCAGGCCCGGTGCACGCCCTAGCCTTCGACGACCTGGACCTTGTCGGCCTGCATCCCCTTCTGGCCCTGGACCGCCTCGAACGTCACCCGCTGGCCCTCGACGAGGGACTTGAAGCCGGCCCCCTCGATCGACCTGAAGTGCACGAACAGGTCCGGGCCGGACTCCGGGGTGATGAACCCGTAGCCCTTCTCGTCGTTGAACCACTTCACGGTGCCGTTCTGGCGGTCGGCCATGTCCACTCCTTGCACAGGGATCACACTGACCGCGTCAGTCTCTCACGCAGCGGAGCCGCTCCGACGCGAAGCGCAGCGGCGGCCGCCGGGACGTTCGCGGTGACCGTGCCCCCGACCTCCGGTACGGCCTACTGGGTGGCGTCGCAGTCCTGACAGCGGCTCGTCGCGGAGCGCTGGGTGTTGCCCCCGGTGGCGTACAGCGGGTTGGAGTCGGAGAGCCGGCGCCACGCCCCCGGCGAGGGGTCGAGCACCCAGCCGTAGACCGGCGGTTCGACGTCGGCCGGGAGGATGTGGGGGCAGCCCGGCAGATGCGCCTTCCGGCTGGCGTGGACGATGATCGCCGACGGCGGCCAGCCGTCCCACTCGGCGCGGGGCGCGCCCTCGCGGGGCTGCGCCCGCGGGGCGCAGTCCGCGCAGTTGCTCAACTCGTGGCGGCAGTAGTCCATCGGTCCTCATCCCGTCCGGCTCGCGCCCGAGTCTACGGGTGCGCGAGTGGCGGATCGGCCTGCGGCGAGGCGGCGGGCCGTCCGCTCTGCCGACGGCTAAGTCGGGCCCAGGTAGGGGCCGGTCCTCACTACAGTCCCGTTCCATGACGATGGTCACCACGCGTACGGTCGAGTACCCGGCCGACGGAATGACGATGATCGGGCACCTCGCGCTGCCCGCCGGAACCGGCCGCCGGCCTGCGGTCCTGATCGGGCCCGAGGGGCCGGGCCTGAACGACTTCCAGCGCCGCCGGGCCGACGCCCTCGCCGAACTGGGCTACGTGGCACTGGCCTTCGACCTCCACGGCGGGCGCTGGATCAGCGACCCGCAGGAGATGCTGGCGCGGGTGATGCCGCTGCTCGACGACCCCGACCGGATGCGGGGCATCGGCCACGCGGCCCTCGACGTGCTGCTCGCCGAACCGCGGACCGACCCCGAGCGGATCGCCGCCATCGGCTACGGCACCGGGGGCGCGATCGCGCTGGAACTCGGGCGCGACGGCGTCGACCTGCGGGCGATCGGGACGGTCAACGGCCTGGTCACGGGCCGCCCGGGGGAGGCCGCCCGGATCCGCTGCCCGGTGTGGGCCGGGGTCGGGTCGGAGGACCCGATCATGCCGCCCGAGCGGCGGGACGCCTTCGCCGCCGAGATGCAGGCCGCGGGCGTCGACTGGCGCCTGGTGGTCTACGGCGGCGCCCAGCACGCCTTCCACCACCCGACGGTCGGCCACGCCGTGCTCCCCGGCGTCGCCCACCACCCGCAGCAGGCCCAGCGGGCCTGGCGCGACATCGTCGGCCTGCTCGACGAGTGCGTGCCCGTACAGGAGTGAGCCCCGGCCCCTGCCCGTCGACCGACCGGGTCGACGGGCAGGGGCGGGCACCGGGGCGGGGCCCCTTGCCGGCGGACGTCCTACAGGTGGACGTCGGAGACCTCGAAGGTCTGCACGGTACGGGCGTTGAAGTAGGACCAGAACCGGGTGCCGCGCATCACGGTGTCCGCGTGCTGCTGGTAGCGCTCACCGCCGGCGTCCGTCCCGGTGGCCCACCGTTCGACCAGGGCACCGTCCTGTCCGGGCCTGCCGAACCGGGAGAGGTCGAAGTTGATCCACTGTCCTTCCCCGTAGTTCACGGCGACGATGACCAGCTTGTGGTTCACGCTGTCGTAGGCCGCGACGGCGTCGGGGTGGCCCGCGTCGATGATCGTCATGCCGGGGCGGATGTGCCGCATGTACTGGGCGAGCAGGAAGTACTTCGGGTTGACCGCGCCGATCACCCCGTTGGTGAGGGTGATCGCCCCGTAGTTCTCCCAGTCGAGGATCTGCCAGATGACCCATGCCGTGGGGTGCAGCCAGCGCAGGTCGAAGTTGAGGTTCCGGGCGAGCTGGAGGCCGCTGGTGTCACCGTCGCCGTACTCGGACATCCAGATGTTCTTGCCGTCCGCCGCCACCATCTTGTACAGCGCGTCGCGGTCACCGTCGACGTCGTAGCCGTGGACGTTCACCCGTCCCACGGCCGCGCGGGTGGCGGCGTCGAAGTCGGGGTTGTCGTGCCAGTTGTACGCGGCGCTGCCGACGCCCCAGTCGTCGAGGCCCGCCACCATCATCCAGTGCAGGCCGCGCGCGTCCAGCTGGGTGCGGGTCTGCCGGATGATCTCGGCCAGTCGGGGCCGGTCGTAGTGGCAGCCCTCCTGTCCGCCGACGAAGTCCGGCGAATAGCCACCCCAGTTGGCCCCCGGCTCGTTGACCGGCTGGACGGAGGTGAAGTCGATGCCCCAGTGGTCGTGGGCGTACCGGGCCACCGTCGCCATGTACGCCGCGTGGCGGCCGAAGTTGTCGTCCCGCAGGTTGCAGCTCCAGCCGTCCGGCGCTCCGCGGGGGTCGTCGTTCTTCAGCATCCACCACATCGGCGAGTTGCTGAAGAGCTCGAACCTGTCGGCGCCGCGGTCCCGGGCCAGCCACATCATGTCGCGCTGGTGCGCGTCGGCGTTCCAGTTCCAGCTGGACGACTGCGGGTCCGCGGAGGCCCAGTCGAGCTGGTAGCCCTCGATCTGCTTGAAGCCGTCCAGTGTCGGACCGGGCTTCATCGTCCGGCCGCCGATGCTGTTCGTTCCCGAGCCGCCGACGTTGTAGCGGACCACGTTCATCCCCAGCCCGGGTACCGTCTGCCCCTGGAACCGGACGGTCTTCCGGCTGAACAGCACATCGGCCAGGTCCTCCCGGGGGCCGAGCTGGTTGGCCCACCAGGCCAGCGAGGTGCCCCACCCTTCCCAGGTCCCCCAGTTGGCCGACGGATTCACCGTCGTGGTGAAGTCGGCCCAGGCCGGTCGGGCGGCGGAGAGCACCGCCATCGCTCCGGCCGGCAGGCCCACCAGTCCACGCAGAACCGTACGACGTTCCATCAAATCCCCCTGAACGGAATCCGCGCGCCCGGATGTGGGGCGTGCGCGAAGCGCTCAGTCTGCACCACCGGCGAGAGGCGGAACCAGTGTGCTGTTGATCACTTCCCGGCCCTGTGGTTGCCGGTCTCACGGAGCTGTGGTGTCCCCGGATTCCGGGCCGAGGGGCTGGGTGAGCCGCAGGGCGGTGTCGATCAGCGGGACGTGGCTGAAGGCCTGGGGGAAGTTGCCGACCTGGCGCTTGAGGCGCGGGTCCCACTCCTCGGCGAGCAGGCCGACGTCGTTGCGGATCGACAGCAGGCGCTCGAACAGTTCGCGGGCCTCGTCGGTGCGGCCGATCAGGGCGAGGGCGTCGGCGAGCCAGAAGGAGCAGGCGAGGAAGGCGCCTTCGTCGCCCGGCAGGCCGTCCACTCCGCCGTCGGTGGGGTAGCGCAGGACGAAGCCGTCCTCGGTGGACAGTTCGCGCTGGATGGCCTCGATGGTGCCGATGACGCGCTTGTCGTCCGGGGGTAGGAAGCCGACCTGGGGGATCAGCAGCAGGGAGGCGTCGAGTTCGCGTGAGCCGTACGACTGGGTGAAGGTGTTGCGGTCCGGGTCGTAGCCGCGCTCGCAGACGTCGGCGTGGATGGTGTCGCGCAGCGCGCGCCACCGCTCCAACGGGCCCTGCTCGTCGGTCCGTTCCAGCAGTTCGATGGTGCGGTCGACGGCGACCCAGGCCATGACCTTGGAGTGGACGAAGTGGCGGCGGGGGCCGCGGACCTCCCAGATGCCCTCGTCGGGGTTCTGCCAGTGGTCCTCGAGGTAGTCGATCAGGCGCAGTTGGAGCTGGTGGGCGTGGTCGTTGCGGACGAGGCCGGTCATGTGGGCGAGGTGGAGGGCTTCGACGACCTCGCCGTAGACGTCGAGCTGGAGTTGTCCGGCGGCGCCGTTGCCGATGCGGACGGGCTGGGAGCCCTCGTAGCCGGGCAGCCAGTCCAGCGAGGACTCGGTGAGCTCGCGCTCGCCGGCGATGCCGTACATGATCTGGAGGTTCTCGGGGTCGCCGGCGACGGCGCGCAGCAGCCATTCGCGCCAGGCCTTGGCCTCGTCGCGGTAGCCGGTGCGCAGCAGGGAGGAGAGGGTGATGGCGGCGTCGCGCAGCCAGGTGTAGCGGTA
>NZ_JBSFKI010000086.1:0-6156 GCF_053598475.1 Kitasatospora sp. NPDC001119 | reverse complement strand
TGGCTCCACACCTACAATCACCACCGCGGACACACCGCACTCGCAGGCAAACCACCCGCCAGCCGCGTCCCCAACCTCACGGGTCAGAACAGCTACAGCAACGCCTTCGCGCTCTCGGCGGCCTTCAAGCGGGTGCGCGGCGTCAGTCCGCAGGAGCACCGCCGGCTGGCCGCCACGGGCAGCCAGCCGCAGGCGGCGGGCTTCTCGGGGCCGGCGGAGACGGTGATCCTGGCGGGCTGAGCGGGCTGAGCGGGCTGAGCGGGCTGAGCGGGCTGAGCAGGTCGTTTCCATTTGCCTAAACCATTTAGGCAATCCCATACTGTCCGTAGGCCACCGACGCGACCGTACGGGAGAACGCACATGGCACGGGCAGGGCTGACCGTCGAACGCCTGGTCGTCGCGGGCGCCGAACTCGCCGACGAGGTCGGCTTCGACCAGGTGACCGTCGCCGCGGTCGCCCGCCGCTTCGGCGTCCGGACGGCCAGCCTCTACTCCCACCTCAAGAGCTCCCAGGACCTCAAGACCCGGATCGCCCTGTACGCCCTGGAGGAACTCGCCGACCTCGTCGCCGACGCCCTCGCCGGCCGGGCGGGCCGCGACGCGCTCGCCGCCTTCGCGGACGCCTACCGCGACTACGCGGCCCGCCACCCCGGCCGCTACGACGCCACCCGCCTGCGCCTGGACGCCGAGACGGCCGCCGCCAGCGCGGGCGTCCGGCACGCCCAGATGTCCAGGGCGCTCCTGCGCGGCTACGACCTGGGCGAACCGGAGCAGACCCACGCGGTGCGGATGCTCGGCAGCGTCTTCCACGGCTACATCAGCCTGGAGGCGGCCGGCGGCTTCAGCCACACCGCCGTCGACGCGCGGCAGTCCTGGGACTGGATCATCGACTCCCTCGACGCGCTGCTGCGCTCGGGCGGAGTCCGTGCGACCGGCTGACCGACTGACCGGCCTCCCGTACGACCAGTCCGGCCATCCGCCCATGAGCCCGGTCTGACGACCGGACGACCCGACGAACCGAAGAAGCATCATGACCACGATCACCACCCCCGTCACCGAGGACCTCCTCCACGGCCACCTCGACGTCGAACACACCCGCCGCGGCCTGCTGCCGCACCGCCTGCCCGCCGCCGCCCGCCGACGGATCCCGGACGAGCAGCTCGCGATGGCCGAGTCCCAGCCCTCCGGCGTCCGGCTGGCCTTCCGCACCCGCGCCACCACGATCACGCTGCACGCCGTCCCCACCAAGCGCGCCTACCCGGGCGTCCCGAACGTCCCGGACGGCGTCTACGACCTCCTGGTGGACGGCCGGCTCACCGCGCAAGCCGGCGTCCCCGGCGGCAACCTGCGCACCGTCGACCTCGCCACCGGCCGCTTCGAACTGACCGAAGGACCGTCCGGCAGCGCCCGGTTCACCGGTCTGCCGGAGCGGGACAAGACCGTCGAGATCTGGCTCCCGCACACCGAGACCACCGAACTGATCGCCCTCGACACCGACGCCCCGGTCGAGCCGGTCCCGACCGGCACCCGCAAGCGCTGGCTGCACCACGGCAGTTCGATCAGCCACGGCTCCAACGCCGCCCACCCCACCGGCACGTGGCCCGCCCTGGTCGCCAACCGCGCGGGCCTGGACCTGACCAACCTCGGCTTCGGCGGCGGCGCCCTGCTCGACCCCTTCACCGCGCGGACCATCCGCGACACCCCCGCGGACCTGATCAGCCTCAAGCTCGGCATCAACCTGGTGAACAGCGACCTGATGCGGCTGCGCGCCTTCACCCCGGCCGTCCACGGCTTCCTGGACACCGTCCGGGACGGCCACCCGAGCACGCCACTGCTGCTCGTCTCCCCGCTGCTCTGCCCGCTCCACGAAACCGTGCCGGGCCCGCTCGCCCCCGACTTCAGCAGCGGTACCCTGCGCTTCCGAGCCACCGGCGACCCCGCCGACGTCGCCGCCGGCCGGCTCACCCTCACCGTCATCCGCGCCGAACTGGCCCGCATCGTCGCCGACCGCCGGGCCGACGGCGACCACCACCTCCACCACCTGGACGGCCTGGCCCTCTACGGCGAGCCCGACCACGAGGCCCACCCGCTCCCCGACGGCCTCCACCCCTCCCCGGAGGCCCACCGGCTGATCGCGGAGCGCTTCGCCGACCTCGCCCTCGCCCCCGGAGGCGCCCTGGCGCCGTGACGAGCCGTGACCCGTCGTGACCCGCCGCGGCCGCCTCCCACAGGGAGCGGCCTCCCGGCTCCGGGGCCGGTCGCACGATCAGTCAGTTCCCTGTGCTGTACTACGTGCTCCTCCGTACACCACGTACACCGTGCACCACTTCCGGAGCCACCTCTCGATGAGCACCACCTGTCCGACCTGCGCCGCAGCAGACGAAACCGTCACCGTGCGCCTCGCCCTCCTGGACTCCGACCGGCCGCTCGACCCGCCGACGCGGGAGCTGCTGACGATGCCGTCCGAGCCCCGGGGCACGAGCGGGGCCGCGGTCGCCCTCTTCGTCCTGGCCGGCCTCATGGGCCTGCTGGGACTGACCACGCTGGGCTCCGGCGACAAGGCCGCCGACGTCGACGACGCCGCGTACCAGCTCGGCTACCACTACGGCGCGTTCCTCTTCGCCGCGGTCCTGCTGGGCATCGGACTCGCCGTCCACTTCGCCCACCGGAGCCGGCGGAGCGACGCGGCGGACCAGTGGCCGCGGACCTACGAGCAGTGGCAGCAGCTCCACCAGGTGTGGCGGGCGACCTGGCTGTGCCGGCGCTGCCGCGTCGTGTTCCTCCCCGCCGCGTCGCTCCGCCCCGACTCCGCCGCCTCCTCCGCGATACCCGCGGAGCAGTTCCCGCAGTGGTCGGTGGCCGTCGCGCGACAGGACGACCGCCCCGGCGCCCCGAGCACGGCGGCCTGACCGGCTGCCCGACCACGTCGGTCCGGCCGTCCACCCGGCAGCCTGCCCCCCGGGGGCCGCATCACGTGCCGCCGCCGGGGCGGCCCGGCCGGGTCGGGTCCGTCGCCTCAGGCCCGGCGCCTCAGGAACGCACTGATCTCGTACGGCCCCTGCCGCGCGAGTCCGACCAGCGGCTCCAGGTAGCCCAGCCACGGCGCGTCGAAGCCCTCCGGAGCCGCCACCGACAGACGGCTCCGAGCCGCGGCGACCCGTCCTGCGGCGGCCGGCAGCGCCTCGTCCTCCAGGCACCCGTACGCCTGCTCCACGAGCGCGGCCATCCTCCGCCGCCCCTTGCGGGCATGCGCCTGCTCGGCGCCGTCGCGGGCCACGAGCAACTGCTCGACCGGGATGGTGACCGCGGCTTCGAACGCGCCGAGCAGCGGCTCCTCGCACAGCTGCCCCACCACGCCCTCGGACAGCGGCGGGTTGCCGGCGACCAGCCGGTCCAGCACGGTGATGCCCAGCACCGCGTACGCGCTGGCCGTACGCCACAGCAGCACCTCCACCGCCTGCGAGAACTCGAAGGCCGCGCCGTTCAGTTCCCGCGCGACCTCGTAGTCGAGCCGCGGCGCCACCCCGTCGTCCCCGTCGTCGCGACGGCCCTCGGCGGCGTCGGCCGCGTACCTCAACCGCATCTCCACGGCGAGCGCCGAGCGCCACTCCGCGTGCAGGCCGCTGACCGTGCCGTGCATCGCCGCCAGCGCGCCGTGCTCGGCCTCCGTCAACCCGTCCAGGGCCTTCCTGCTCGGGAAATCCACCTCAGCGCCCTTCCGTCCGCCGACAACGTCGACGCCACGCTAGAGCCCCGCCGCGCCCGCCGCAGGCGAACCGGCCGCGCGCCACACCGATCAGGGCGAAACCCCGTAGCCCCGACCCTCGTTCGGCACCAGCCGTACCGGCGTCGAACGAGGAGCGGGGCGGGCGTGGTCCGCAGGCGGCGGGCGTCTCACGCGGCGGCCGCCCGGGACGCCGGGAGGGCGAGCGCGGTGACGACCGTGCCGCGGTGCACGCCCCAGGAGCCGGTGCGGACGGCCGGGAGGTGCGGGTGCCGGGCCGTGAAGGTGCCGTCGGCGTGCACGGTGACGGCGATGGCCGCGAGCGGAGCCCAGGTGCCGGTCAGCGGATGGACGGCCTTGTAGGCGGCCTCCTTGGCGCTGAACAGAACGGTGTCCCACGGGGCTTGGCCCTCAGGCAGCGCCGCCAGGCCGCCGCGTTCGGACGCGCTGCTGACCAGCTGCAGCACGCCCCGGGGAAGCGGCCGGGCGGGCTCGGCATCGATCCCGAGCGAGGTGAGCCGCCCGGTACCGGCGACCGCGCAGGCCGTGTACCCGTCCGTGTGGGTGATGCTGCCCGTGACACCCACCGGCCACCGGGGCGCCCCGCCGGGCCCCGGCAGCAGCGGCACCGGCGGGTGCCCGAGAGCGCCCAGCGCCTGGCGGGCGAGTGCCCGGGCGGTGGCGAACTGCCGTCGGCGGCGCGGCGAACGGTCCTGGATGTACGCCGCCTCCAACGGCAGCAGTCGCTCCTCGGACGGGTCACCGAAGGACTCGGCACAGTGGACGTGGGGCGGGAGCAGCGCGGCCAGGACGCCGGCGGGGGCGGTGGTGGTCACGGTCGTCAGCGGCCGGCCGTGACCAGCAGGTGGACGTGGTGCGCGACGTGCTGCGGGGCCTCCAGCGGCACCATGTGGCCGGTGCCGGGAATCCGGTGCAGCTCGGCGTGCGGCAGCGCCGAGGCGAGCTCCTGGCTGAAGCTGGGCTTCACGATCTTGTCCTCGGTCCCGGTGATGACCGCCGTCGGCGCGGTGATCCCGGCCAGGCCCGCGCGCTGGTCCATCTCCTGGGTCGACGCGAAACAGGCGGCCCGGACCGCCGGCACCGTGGCGGCGAACAACCGGCGGTTGGCCTCCCGCGCCGCCAGGGTGGCACTCGGCCCGTGCGTCCCACCGAGCAGCCGACGGCCCAGCCACGGCGTCCCCAGGGCCCGGCTGAACAGCTTCGACCCCATCATCTTGACCTCGTTCGCCGGCGTGTTCTGCCCGTGCGAAGCCGTCGACACCAGCACAAGTCCGGCCAGCCGCTTGACACTTGCCCCACCCCTCGCGGCGGACGGCCCCTTCGCGGACAGCCCCGCCGCCCAGGCCAGCGCCGCGTACCCGCCACCGGAGTGCCCCACCACCACGACCGGCCGCTCCGGCGTGGTGAGCGTCCCGACCACGGTGTCCAGGTCCCGCGCCAGCCGCTCGATGCCGATCGGCTCCCGCCCGGCCGTCGACGAGGCGTGACCGCGCTGGTCGTACGTGGCCACCGTGTGCCCGGCCGCCGCCAGCTGGCTCGCGGTGGCGTGCCACACGGTCCGGGACGCGGCCCAGCCGTGGACGAGCACCACCAACGGCCGGCTCGGGTCGGGCTCGCCCGGCTGGTGGACGGTGATGGCGAGCCGCGCGTGGTCGTCGGTGGTCGCGGTGTGGTCGGTGGTGGTGACGGCGTGCCGGGTGGGCAGCGTGCGGATCTCGGTGATGGTCACGGCGGGCCTCCTCTTCCTCTTCCGGTGACGGTTCTTACTTCTGGTTGTCGAGGTGGTGGCGGAGGTTGCTCAGGGCGCGCTGGGTGGCGGTGGTGTGCTTGGCGGTGAGGTTGGTGAGCTTGTGGAGGAACTTGGCGAGGCCGTGCGGGGTGGTGGCGAAGGTGACGGTGAGCAGGGTCTGGGCGCCGTCGTTGTGGGGCGTGAGCTGGTACGTCGTCGTGCCGTGGAAGTGGCCGGTGTGGCTCTGGGTCAGCCGGGCGTCGGGCGTCGCGTGGGTGGTCGTGGAGGTGAACCGGAGCTTGGGACCGGGCTTCCCGACGCCACCCGTGTGGACGGTGGTCGTGGTGGTTCCGCCCTCCTGCTGGGGGCCGGTGGGACCGGGCTGGTGGGTGTTGTGGGGGTGCCACCAGGTGGTCCTGCCGTTGAGTTCGTCGACGATGGCCTCCCAGACGGCGTGGGTGGGGTGGTCCAGGATGGCCCGGTCGGTGTGGTGAATGGCATGCATGGGGAATTCGGCCTTTCGGTCGGCGAACGGGGGCGTGCGACGGGGATTTCCTATTTCTCCGGACGCGGATTCCGGGGGTTTGTTGTGTGTTAGGGGAAGATGTTTTGGCCGGGGGTGAGGGTGTGGGTGGGGTCGTAGGTGTTTTTGGCGTTGGTGAGGGTGGTCCAGTGGGGGCCG
>NZ_JBSFKI010000085.1:0-7177 GCF_053598475.1 Kitasatospora sp. NPDC001119 | reverse complement strand
CGCAATCCACACCGAGCCAGAAGGCCCTCACTCATTTCAAGATCACCCGGCCGTGAGCCCTGTCACCAACCTCCGTGGTCAGTACACCTAGGGCGCCACGGTGTCCGCCGCCGGCGGCTCCGGTTCGTCGTCGTCCGAGTCGGCCTTGCGCCGGACGTCGGCCGGGGTGGGAGCCGTGATCCCGCGCTCCTCGGCGGAGCGCTCGCGGGCCCCGACGATCCCGTCCGCTTTCGCCCGGACGTCGGCCGGGGTGGGGGAGGTGATCGAACGCTCCTCGGCGGAGCGGTCCCGCGTTGTCTCGTTCGGCTGGGTGCCCTTGTCGCCGGACTTCGTCATGGCGGGCTCTCCTTCGTGAGTCGTTGCCGGTGGGATACCTCGCGGGTGCCCGGGAACTCCGGGCCTGAACCGACGGACGGCACCTGATCCGAGTCCCTCCGCGGTCCTGCCGCCGCCTGCACGGCGGATGCCGGGCCCTGCGGGGGCATGGCGGCCCCGCGGTGACGATCTCCGGTGCCGGGTGTTTCGGGTCTGGTGAGGTCGCGTTCAGTGAAGTAGCGAGTTCCGCTCGTCCTACTACCCTGTGCGCACAGGCGTGAGGATGCACGTGCAGCCGGCGGTGTCAGGTCGGGCCCGCTGTTTCAGGCGACGGCGGCCAGGTCGGCGCGGCCGAACAGCAGGGCGTAGCCGCGGGGTAGGTGGGTGAGGAGGCGGTCGGTGAGGTTGTCGTCGGTGAGGGTGGTGAGGGCGGCCAGGATGGAGGAGGCGTCCCAGCGGGCGGCGGTGAGGCTGGTGCCGAGGGTGTGGGCGAGGCTTTCGACGAAGGCGGGGGCGGTGACGGGCGAGGGGAGGGGGATCTGGGCGGCGAGGACGGCGCGGGCCCGTTCGGGCAGGGCTGCGGCGAGGTCGCAGCGTTCGTCGCCGGTGAGCTGGGAGCCGAGGAGGGTCAGGACGGCGTCGAGGGCGCGTTCGGCTTCCTCGTCGGTGGGGTAGCGGCCGAGGTTGCGGACCTGCTGGAGGAGGTGGCGGTAGCGGGTCATGACGGTGGGGCCTTCCAGGGGCTGGCCGCCGGGCGGGCCGGCGGCGTGTGAGGGGTGGTCGGGGTCAGGGTCGTGTCCTTGCGGTCGGGCGGCCGAACAGCAGGTCGTAGCCGGGCGGCAGCTGGAGCAGGACCTGGTCCATGAGGTCGTCGCCGGCGGCGTCGGCCACCGTGGACAGGACGGCGCCGACGTCCCACAGGGCCGTGGCTTCAGTGGCGCCCTCGATCCAGGCCGCGGTCGCGCGCACGAAACGCTCGGCGTTGAGTGGCTCGGCGGCCTGCAGCGGGTTGAGCAGGATCAGGGCCATGGTCTCGGGCAGTCGGGCGGCCAGTTCGGCGCGCACGTCGCCGACCAGGTGGGCGCCGAGCAGGGCAAGGACCACCCGGGCGGCCCGCTCGGCCTCCTGTGGGCTGTCGTACTCACCGCGCTCCCGGACCTCCTCCAGGAACGCCTCCCATCGAAGCGTCATCGCGGTTCTCCCTCCGTCCCGAGGCCCGGCACGCCCGGGTGACCTCAAGGCTCGACGGCCAGGCGCCGGTGCAGACCGGTCAGCTTGAGCAGCCGCACGACGCGGCGGCCGGCTCCGCGCAGGACCAGGCGGGCACCGCACCGGTCGGCCTGGGCGCGGGCCCGGACCAGGGCGCCCAGGCCCGCGCAGTCCATGAACGTCACCTCCGACAGATCCACCACCACCTCCCGGTGCGACTCGAGCGCGGTGGCCAGGGCACGGTGCAGCGAGGGTGCGGCGTCGAGGTCGATCTCGCCGTGGGCTCGCACGATGAAGGGCTGGTTGCTCTGGCCGTTCATGGCGTTTCCGCGTCGCTGCTGGTAGGCCGGTCCAAGTAGGCCGGCCCGGCGGTCGGGGGGTGTTCCGGCCGCCCCATTCGATCGAGGGGGAGAGATCGGGGGCGGCCGGAACGGCATCGGGGGCCGGTCAGGCCCGGATCTGCTTGCGGCTTCCGCTGTGGCTGATCTCGATCTTGCGGGGCTTGGCCTTCTCGGCGACCGGGATCTTCAGGGTCAGCACGCCGGCGTCGTAGTCGGCGGTGATCCCGGCGGGGTCGAGGGTGTCGGAGAGCATGACCTGGCGGGAGAACACACCGAGCGGGCGCTCGGACAGCTCCCACTTGATGCCCTCGCCTTCCTGGCGCGGGCGGCGCTCGGCCTTGACGGTCACCATGTTCCGCTCGACGTCGATGTCGATCGCCTCCGGGTCGACCCCCGGCAGGTCGAAGCAGATCACGTACTCGTCGCCGGCCCGGTAGGCGTCCAGCGGCATCGGCGTGGGACGCGACCAGGTGCCGGTCGTGTTGAGGAACTGCTGGGTCAGCCGGTCCAGCTCGCGGAACGGGTCAGTGCGCAGCAGCATTGCGAAACACCTCCATGGATCGAATGGGTGCCAGTGCGCTTCACCTGAGTCCTTTCTAGCGCGTCATCCATCCAATGACAAGTTGTCGCGTCGCCTATAGAGTGACGGCATGAGCGAGAAGTCCCGCAAAGCCGCCCCCGACGCCTCCCCACCGGTCGAGCCCGTCTCGTTCCTGGCGGCCGCGGCGGCGCTGGCCGCCATCGACGACGCCGTCCGCACCGCCCAGAACCCCGCGTCCCGGCCCCCGACCACCCCTGACGAGCACGGTGGCCCCGAGCAGGCCCTGGCCGCACTCGTCCTGCTGCGCGAGCTGCGCGGCCAACTCGCCGGCTGGGAGGCCGGCCTGGTGGAGAGCGCCCGGGAGGCCGGCGCCACCTGGGCCGACCTCGCCCACCCGATGGGCGTCGCCAGCCGCCAGGCCGCCGAGAACCGCTACCTGCGCCTCAAGCCCTCCACCGCCGACGCTTCGCGGTCCGGTACCGGCGCGGAACGGGTCAAGGCCGTCCGCGACCGGCGGGCCGCCGACCGATCGGTCACCGTCTGGGCCCGCGACCACGCCGCCGAGCTGCGGGTCCTCGCCGCGCGGATCACCACGGCCGCACTCACTCCCGGCGCCCGTCCTGCCCAGGCCGCCCTGACCGCCGCCCTCGGCGCCACCGACCCCGCCGACCTGATAGAGCCCCTCGCCGCCGTCCGCCCCCACCTCGGCGCCGGCCACGACGACCTCGCCACCCGCCTCGACGCCCTCACCCACCACACCACCCAGATCCGCGATGACAGTGACCGACGCCGCGCCTGACCCTGTCGCCACCGCAGAAAGGCGCTGGCAGGACCTCCTGGACCGGATCCACGGCCTCGAAGCACGAGTGGCCGCCACCACGAGCACCGTCAACGCCGCCCTCGACCACCACCTCGCCCGCCTCGACGCCCTGCGCCGGCACCTCGCCCACCCAGACTGGCCACTGCCCGCCCCCGATCCGGACAGTCACCCAACCGCGCCGACGGACAACGCGCCGGCCTGACGAGGCCGGGAACCACCGCAACCACCCCGGCCGTCAGAACCGGCTCCTGTGCATCTGTGCCCGCTGCGCCGCCCCGCTCTCAAGAAGCTCACGCCCTGTCCGTGGCCGTCCGGCCGCCTCGGCGTTGCCGTCGGCTCTCCGTGCCGTCGTTGGGCATCAGCGCAGGAGGGTGGCGAGGAGTTCGGCGATGGTGGGGCCGGCGTCGGCGGGGTGACGCAGCTGCTTGCTCGTGACGACGCTGTAGTGGTTGGTGCGGCCGTGGCGTTCGTGGCTGAGGTATCCGGCCTGTTCGAGGTCGGCGATGATGCGCTGGACGGCGCGTTCGGTGAGCAGGCAGCGGCCGGCGATGTCACGCACGCGGATGCCGGGGTCGCGGGCGATCTGGACCAGTACGCGGGCGTGGTTGGTCAGGAAGGTCCATTGCCGTTCGGGCGCTGTGCCGTTGTCCATTCCTCCACGATAGGACTCCTGTTTCACGACTGCCGATACACGACAGGAGATTCGTGCAATGGTTGACATGTCTGGCGGACGGGCGAACAGTGGAAGGGCCGCACTCCGCAGTGCTTCGCCGCGGATTCCCCGGCGGCTCTGCTTCTGGAGATGGTTCCATGGACCCGATGAGCAGGCACGGGCTGGAACGGCTGAGGTCCCGGCTGGTCGACTGCCTGGGGCCGCCCCGCGAGGGCGGTCGGGACCCCCGCCCCCGCGGGGAGCCGCTGTGCCGGCAGGTGCGCCACGCCGTCACCGGCGTCGACGCCTACCTGACGGCCCTCGAAGAGGGCAGCCGCACCGCGGCGGGGCTTCACGAGCGGGCCCTCGACCTGTGGCAGGACCTCGAACGCATCGCGTCCGCCCAGCCCGGGCGGGCCGCTGTCGACGGCGGGGCCGGCGCGGCCGTACGGTGCGGCTCCCGGCCCGAGGAGTGGGCCGTGCCGCCCTGCCTGAAGGCGGAGACCGTCCGGGCCGGTGACGCCCTCGTGTGCTCCTTCACCGGGGGCATGGTCCTGGACAGCGAGCCCGTCGCCGCCCGGGCACTCGATGCCGCGCTCGTCCGGCGTCCCGCCCTGCTCGCGGTCGACCTGGCGGGTGTGGAGCTGTTCACCTGCACCGGGCTCAACCTGCTCCTCGCCGCCCGCCGGCGCGCGCTGGACATCGGCATCCCCCTGGTGCTGGTCGCCCCCTCCGGGCGGACGCTGCGGGTGCTGGAGCTCACCGGGACCGCCGCGCTGTTCCCCGTCCACCCCACCGCCGAGGACGCCCTGCGGCACCGCCCGCTGCCCGCCCCGCGCCCCGACGGAGGATGACCATCCGGGCGGGACGGTTGAGCCGGCAGCGGACGGGCAGGCGCACGGTCGGCCGGGAAATCCCTGGCCGTACCGTGGAAGGAGGAGCGGATGAGCATGGTGAAGGAGTCCGTGGACGTGGACGTCCCCCTGCACACCGCCTACAACCAGTGGACGCTGTTCGAGGAGTTCCCGCGCTTCATGGAGGGGGTCGACTCGGTGACCCAGCTGGACGACCGCCACAACCACTGGCGGACCAGCATCGGCGGCGTCACCCGTGAGTTCGACACCGAGATCGTCGACCAGCAGCCCGACGAGCGGATCGCCTGGCGGACCACCGGCGGCGACGTCGACCAGAAGGGCGTGGTGACCTTCCGGCAGCTCGACCAGGACCACACCCGGGTCGCCATGGCCATCGACTTCCGGCCCGAGGGCGTGGCGGAGCGGGCCGCCGATGTCACGGGTGTGGTCGACCGCCGGGTGAAGGGGGACCTGACGCGGTTCAAGACGTTCATCGAGGAACGCGGCCGGGAGGAGGGCGGCTGGCGGGGCCGGATCAGCCCTGGCTGAACCCGCTTCCGATCGTCCGCGCCACCGGCCGCCGGGACACCCGCCCGGCGGCCGGTCCACGCCCCGCGGTGACGTCGGATCGGAAACGGCTGATCAGGCGTGGCCCAGGGTGCGGCGGGTACCCGCCGAGCCCTGGGCGCGCGTTCGCGCACCCGAGGCATCCCGCGGACCAGGAGGAGAAGTGACCCAGCACGGCAGGGCCCTGGCAATCGTGACGAACTACGGCGTCGAACAGGACGAACTGCGCGTCCCCGTACGGCACCTGCGCGAGAACGGCGTCCACGTCGACATCGCAGCCCCCCACCCGGGCCGACGAACCGCTGGTCACGGACGACGCCGGCAACTGGCGGCTGGTGACTTCACGCAACCCCGGTGACCTCGAACACTTCCTCCGGGGAGTCGATGCCGCGCTGCGCGACCTCGCGATCAGGGCGCGGGAGACCAAGGAGTCCTCCACCGGCCGGCCCCGCCACCAGCCGCCCACCGCACGCCCGGCGGACCGCCTGCCGTCCCCCGAGCGCTCAGCCGCCGAGCGGATGCGGGACCTCCTGACCCCGGGCGGGCCGCACTGACCCCGGGCGGCACCCGAACCCCCGGCCGTGGTGCGGTCGGTCCCGACCGGTGCCGATCCACACGACCAGCTGACGGAGGGGCAGTTGACCTGCCTGGCGGCCGGCTCGATCAGCCGCCGGTCCGACCCCCTCCAGGTCAGGAGTCGTTCGCGGGGCCGGGCGGTGATCAGCGGCGCGTGTTCCGTCCCGTGGACGTGTAGCCGCGACCCGCTCGGGCAGGCGCTGGGCACGGCCGGACCGGGCCGAGGAGAGGAGGCCAGGCATGGACCGCTTCCGGCAAGTGCCGCCGACAGGGCCGATCGGAACGGCAGGCCCGGCCGGAGTCCCGGTGAACCCGGGGGCTCCGGGCGCGGGGGAGACCAAGCGGTTCGTGTTCTCCGGTCGGGAGGGCGCCGTGCAGGCGGGCCTTGAGCACACCCGGGAGGCCTTGCGGTCCTGGTCCTGGCTGCCGACCGCGGACGAGGAGAGGCTGGGGGTCGCCGAGGACCTCCTGCTGATGGTCGCCGAACTGGTCGCCAATGCCTGTCTGCACACCTCCGGTGGGCCGGGCGAACTGCGGCTGAGGTGGGACGGGCGCCGTCTGCGGGCGGAGGTCACGGACACCAGCCCGGTGCCGCCCGAGCTGCGCCCGTACGCCGACCCGGGCCGACCGGGCGGACACGGTCTCCGTGTGGTGGAGCGACTTGCGGGGTCCTGGGGCTGCGCGCCCGAGGGCGGGGGCAAGGTGGTCTGGCTGGAGATCGGGTTCCCGCCGGGTCCGCCGAACCACCGAGAGTGCTCGGCCTGAGGACCGGGCCCGGGACGCTGGGTGGCCGTCCGAGGTCGGCTCGGCAAGAGAGAGCTCGGATCCTGAGTCGGGAACCGATTCCGGGGTAGAAGTCCCAGAGAGCGGCCGTGATCCGTCCGGCTGCCGCAGCACCGTGGACGGTGCCACCGGGACCGCGCTTGAAGAAGCCGGGCACAGGTTCTGGGAAAGGAGTCCGCGACGCATGGGGTGTGAGCCCCACACGTGTCGCCGGGCGTGATGCCGATGCCCTGGAGATCCAGTGTCTATCCGTGTGGAAACCACCGATCGCGAAGCCGTCCCTGCGGGTCTGCCGCCCGATCTGCCGCGACGGCCCACGGCGGCCGAACTCCGCCGCATGGGGAAGTCCGAGGCGCGGGAGCTGAGCGACGCGCTGTTCGGGCGGCTGGCCGGGCTGGCCCGCGAGAGCCGCGCCTACAGCTATGTCCGCGGCACGATCATCGAGCTCAACATGCCGCTGGTGCGCTTCATCGCCGCCCGCTACCGGCACCGGGCCGAGGACATGGAGGACATCCTCCA
>NZ_JBSFKI010000084.1:0-9942 GCF_053598475.1 Kitasatospora sp. NPDC001119 | reverse complement strand
CACGGACGCGGCAATGACATGACAGCCACACCCGGCATCCCTGGGTGCCCTGATCTTACGAATGACCAGAACGATCCCACGAAGAAAGGTATGGAGTCATGCCGGACAACGACGAGTACCCGAAGCCCCTCCAGGAGTTCCTCGACAGGATCGACGGCTGGTACCAGACCAATCACGAGGGCTTCAAGACCCTGTTCGACGCGACGATCGCCAACGTGGTGAAGTGTCCGGCCGACCCGACCGATCCCGATGAGAAGAAGGTGTACTACGACTGGCGGGGGAAGAAATTCGAGGATCTGAAGGATTTCTTCGCGGCCTGGTACATGGACTGGACCACGACGAAGCCCAACGACGGCCTGGACTACATCGAGAAGTTCAGCTGGCTCACCTACGAGAACGACTACGGGATGGTCTTCGTGACCTGCGGTCCCGGCCTGGAGATGACCAAGGACTTCACCAACCTGCAGGGCGACCAGATGGACGACACGGGGAAGGACGGGCAGAAGCTCATCAAGCTCTGGGAGAGCGAACTCGGCACGAGGATGGCGGACTTCGAGGACGGCCCCTGGGCCACCTTCAACCAGTTCTTCATCCGGGAGCTGAAGGACGGCAAGCGCCCGATCGACGCCCAGGACGACAACAGTGTGGTGGTCGCCCCGACCGACTGCGTCATCAACATGATCGTCGACGACCTGGCCGAGGAGACGCCGATCCCGGTCAAGACGGTCACCATGAACGTCAAGCAGCTGCTCGCCGGTTCCGATTACTACAAGAGGTTCGTCCCCAGGGAGGAGGGCGGCAGGATGCTCCCCGGGGGCACGGCCGTGTCGTGCATCCTGATGCCCGACACCTACCACTGGTACCACGCGCCGGTAGCGGGTGAGGTCGTGGAGTCCCACGACGACGTCCACGGAATCTACTACGGGATGCGGGACTTCCCCGAGCTCCTCAACAAGGGGAACGTCGGCTACGGGTTCGACTACGAGATGTTCGACACCTTCCGCCGCGGATACCTCATCTTCAGGACGATGTTCACCGACCCCAGGGGGGGCAAGCACGAGACGCACGTGGCGATGGTGACCGTCGGCCTCAACTCGATCGGCTCCGTGCAGTACGAAGCGGACTTCAAGAACCCCCAGAAGCCCGTCCCGGTGACGAAGGGCCAGAAGATCGGGAACTTCCAGTACGGCGGCTCCCTGAACATCCTGCTGTTCGAGCACGGCCGCTTCCCGGCCCTGCAGCTGCACATGGGGCAGCGCATCGGGACCCTTGAGGACCCGGGGCGGACGAACGGGCTGTTCAGCCACCCCCACCACGCGCAGTCCCGCCGGGGCATCCCGTTCGCCCGGTGATCCTGCTGATCCCGTCGATCCCGTTGATCCGCTCCCGAACGAAGGACTGAACCATGGACCCGGACGATCTCGTCACGTCGATCCCGGCGAACCTCCTCGACACCAAGAGCCTCGAGCTGGGGATCCGCTCCTACGCGGGGCGCGTACAGCTCGACGGCACGGGCACCGCGAAGAACAACCTCTTCTACTGGTTCTTCGAGAGCCAGACCTGCAGCCCCCACGTGCCCGTCGCCGACCAGCAGGACCTGATCAGCGCCACACCGCTGGTGATCTGGCTCAACGGAGGCCCCGGCGCCTCCTCGCTGATCGGGCTCTTCCTGGAGAACGGCCCGCTGACCATCACCGAGGACACCGTCGGGACCGTGTCGCTGACCACCACCAGCTGGAACCAGGAGGCGCACCTCCTCTACTGGGACCAGCCCCTGGGCGCCGGGTACAGCCACTCCGACGATCCCAAGCACGACGAGTACATCGAGGACGAGGCCGAACTAGGCCACATGTTCTGGCAGGCGCTCCAGAAGTTCTTCCAGCTGCACCCCGAGTACGCGCAGTGCCCGCTGTACGTCTGCGGCGAGAGCTACGCTGGCAAGTACGTGCCGGCGATCGCCCTGGAGATCGACAAGCAGAACGGGCGGAAGGCGGGACAGCACATCGACCTGCGCGGGATCGCGGTGGGCAACGGCTGGATCACCCCCGAGCTCTCGCTGGGCCTCATGATCGACTACGTCTACACCACCGGATTCATCGGCCTCGGCCAGCGCGAGGAGCTGCTCCGGGACTACGCGAAGGTCCAGGCCGAGATCAAGGAAGGCAGCATGGTCCAGGCCACCAAGGACGGCAACGCCCTGGTGGACAAGACCCTGGCCTACGGCGGGAACTTCGACATCTACGACGCCCGGGGCTGGAAGGGCCTGCCCTGGGAGACGCTGAAGGCGTACCTGAACACCGATCCCGTCAGGAAGGCCCTGCACGTGCCGCTCGGGCTCGAGTGGACGTGCGAGGACAACAGCGGCCCGGTGGCCGATGCCCTGGTGGAGGACAACATGGCGGACGCGTCCGACAAGTACGGCGCGCTCATCGACAGGAGCGACGGGGGCATCAAGCGCTACAAGGTGCTGCTCTACACCGGGAACTTCGACACCGCCTGCGGCTTCCGGAGCACCGAGGAGATCCTCGACAGGCTCATGCGGGACCGCGACCCGGAGTGGCACGGCGCGCCCCGCCTGATCTGGCAGCAGCCGCCGGGCGACCCCAAGGGCTTCGTCCGTCAGCGCGGCAACCTGACGCAGGTGTCCATCCCCGACTCGGGTCACGAGGTGCCGGCGTACCAGCCGGAGACCTGTCGGGAGATGCTCTACAACTGGCTCTTCGAGCGTCCCTTCCACGGGCACGACCCGCAGGGACCGCTCGCGTAGCGGACCGGCGACGGCGCCGGGGAGTTGATCGGACGGCGGGGCGGCACTGCGGTGCCGCCCCGCCGTTCGTGGTGCCGCGGGCGCGGGGTGGCGATGGCCCGAGCTGAACATCATTCATATGATGGCAAGTCAGTAACTATCAGCCGGTGCCACGATCCTCGGAGGGCGTCCCGGACCAGGGCGCGCCCAGGGGACCGGGCCGGCCCCCGGATCCGCTCCGGCCCCCTCGGGCTCGATTCAGGGAGAAGCATTGCGCGGCACCGTGCTCGCCGACCGCTACCGGCTGGTGGACTGGCTCGGCGGCGGGTCGATGGGCGACGTGTGGCTCGCCGAGGACGAGGTCCTGGGCCGCCGGGTGGCGGTCAAGGTGGTGAAGCCGGCCCTGCTGGACGAGCCCGGCTTCGCCGAGCGCTTCCACGCCGAGGCCCGCGTCATGGCCCGGCTGCGGCACCCGGGCATCGTCGGCGTGTACGACTACGGGCACAGCGGCGGCGACGGGGCCAGCGGCGACGCGCACGGCGGTGACGCGCCCGGTCGGCGCCCGGTCGGCTACCTGGTGATGGAGCTGATCGACGGTCAGCCGCTGAGCGCCGTCCTGGAGCGGCGCGGAGCCCTGCCGGTGGCCGAGGCGCTGCGGCTGGCCCTCCAGGTGCTGGAGGCGCTGGAGGCCGCGCACGCGTCCGGGGTGGTCCACCAGGACATCAAACCCGCCAACCTGATGGTCAACGGCGACCGGACGGTGATCGCGGACTTCGGCATCGCCGGCCCCGCCTGCGACCCCCGGTTCACCGTACCCGGGGTGGTGCTGGGCACCGCCGCCTACCAGGCACCGGAACAGGCCTCCACCGGGACGGTCACCGCCTCGGCGGACCTCTACGCGCTCGGCGTGGTCCTCTACGAATGCCTCGCCGGGAGGCTCCCGTACGACGGGGAGACCGCCCTCGAACTGATCCTCAAGCACCTGACGGAGCCCGTGCCGCCGCTGCCCGGGGACGTGCCCGCGCCGGTGCGCGCGGTGGTCGAGCGGGCGATGGCCAAGGACCCCGGCGAGCGCTGGCCCGACGCGGCGACGATGGCCGCGGCGCTGCGCCAGGCCCTCGCGGCGGGCGAGGCGGCGGGCGAGGCGGCGCCGCCGTCGGGCCCGGAGCGGCCCCTCGCCCGGTCCGTTGCCCGGCGGATACCCCGGGCCGGGCGCCGCCTGCGGGCGCTGGCCGGGGTGGCGGCGCTGACGCTGCTCTGCGTGGCCGGGGCCGCCGGGGCGACGGTGGTACGGCCCGGCCGGGACGCCACGCCGCCCGGCGCCGCCGTCGCCGGGCCCGCGGCCGGGTCCGCGGTGGCGGG
The DNA here is from genome assembly GCF_053598475.1 of Kitasatospora sp. NPDC001119. Taxonomy (NCBI): domain Bacteria; kingdom Bacillati; phylum Actinomycetota; class Actinomycetes; order Kitasatosporales; family Streptomycetaceae; genus Kitasatospora; species Kitasatospora sp. NPDC001119. The sequence continues at coordinate 5,834 of NZ_JBSFKI010000084.1, read as the reverse complement.
CGCCGCCGCCCTCGTCGAGGCCGGCCGCCCGCCCGCCGGACAGCCGTCCGCCCCCGCGCAGGCCCCCGTACCGTCGGGCGGACCGGGCACGGGCGAGAGCCCCGCGCCCGCCGCCGGGCCCGGACCGGCCACCGCCCCGCCGTACGCCACGTCCGCAGCCCCGCCGCCCGCGCCGGTCCCCGCCGCGCCCGCCGCCCCGGCCCCCGCCCCCGCCGCGGGCCAGAGCCCGGCCGCGCCCGCGCCGACCTCCGCCGCCCCGGAGCGCCCCGCCCCCGGCGAAACGGCCACCCCCACCACGCCCGCGACCCCGACGCAGTCCGCCCAGCCCACGCCGCAGCCCAAACCGCAACTGCCCGCCGAGGCGCGGATCACCGGCACCAACGGCGCGCTGGACAACTACTCCTCCAACGACCAGGACGGCAACACCGTCGGCACCTACTTCGCCAACGGCACGGCGGCGCAGCTCTGGCGGCTGGACCGGGTCGCCGACGGGATGTACTACCTGCGCAACGCCTCCAGCAAGTTCACCAAGGTGCTGGACCAGGACCGCAGGAGCGGACTGGTGCAGATCTGGACGAGCCCGCCGGCCGACTGGAACCAGGTCTGGGCCATCGCGCAGGTCCCGGGCGGCTACCGGATCGCCAACGTCGCCACCCAGCTGTGCCTGACGTCCGAGGGCATCGGCGTCGGGACCCACGTGGCGTCCTGCACGGGCGCGCAGAACCAGGTGTGGACGTTCAACTGAGCCGCCGGCCGGGCATCCCCGCTCCCGGGCCTCCCGCCGCCGCCCGGCTCCGACCGGAGACCGCCGTCGACCGGGGCCGCGACGGCGAGCTGTACGACTACGACGCGGACGACGCCGGGTTCGTCCGCGATCCGGGGGCCGGGGCGGCGCTGTGGGCGGTGCCACGGCCCCGGGTCACCACGGGGCCATCACCAGCTCGCCGATCACCTGGAGGCCGACTCGTGCCGCCAGCCACGGGGCGCGTTCGGCCTCGACATGCTTGACGTGCACGAACACCGTGTGGTCGGCCGCCGGCTCCGTCAGGTCGAGGTCCCGGGCATGCGCGCAGACCGTCACGTAGGCGCCCCTGGGACCTCCGGCACCGAGGCCGATGTCGGGAGCCTCCGGCCAGCCGGAGAAGTCCCAGCGGACCGACACCGGGCATGCCCCCGCCGCCGCCAGGACCGGCCGCACCACGTCCGCGGACATGCCCCAGCCCATCAACCGGACCGGGAGGTGGGCCGACGGCGGGTCACCCCTGTCGGAGGCGCCGTGTCCGGCGCCGTCGGCCCACCACTCGGCACCCGGCAGGAGGCCCAGGAGCCGTTCGAGGGCCCGCGCGTCGGGAACGCGCGCGTCGAAGTCGACCTCGAGCTCCCGGGTGTCGGCGAGATCCAGCAACCGCCCGGCGGCCCGCAGGGCCTCGTCGAGGTCCGCCGTCCTCAGGACCGGTCGCGCGTAGGAGTTGGCCATGGCGGGGAGTCTGCCAGGGCGCCCGCACTCGGAGATACCGGTTTCGTCCGCGCCCTGGACCTGCCGGCGTCCCCCCGTCCCCCTCGGAGGCGCCCCCAGGTCGGCTCGCCGGACCGGGCGGACCTCCGGCGGGTCACGCCGGCAGCCAGGACGGCCACTGCCGGCGCGGCCGGACGGCGGGGCGGGCCGGGCCGATCAGCTCGCGCAGCCGGGCGGCCTCGGGGGAGCCGATGGAGGCCAGGATGTCGTAGGCCTCCGACCGGTGCGCCCGGGCCGCGTCCCCGTCGGCATCCCCGGCATCCCCGGTGCCCTCGGCGGCCGCGCGGTCGGCGAGCGCGTCGCCGAGCGCCGCCAGGGCCAGCCCCCGCCCCCGGCGGTCGCCGTCGAGCGTCAGCACCTCCACCGCCCGCCCGGCCGCCGCCACCGCCTCCTCGCCGCGGCCGACGGCGCGCAGCGACTCGGCGAGCCGCAGCAGCGTACGGCCGGTGCGGCGCCGGTCGTCCGGCCGCAGCAGGGCCAGGGCGTTGCGGTGGTGGCGCAGGGCCTGCTCGTACTCGCCGCGGTCGTGGGCGATCGTCCCCAACGAGTCCAGGGCGAGCGCCTGGAGCTCGTGGTCGGCGAGCTCGTGGCAGATCAGCAGCGACTGGTCGACGACGCGCACCGCCGCCTCGGACCGGCCGAGCCCGGTGAACGCGCCCGCCAGGTCGAGCAGTTCGGCCGCCACCGAGCGCCGGTCGCCGAGCCGCTCCCACACCGAGATCGCCGCCGTGAAGCCGTCGACGGCGTCGCCCGGCCGGCCGACCTGGGCGAACAGGGCGGCCAGCGAGGCGTGGGCCAGGGCGAGCAGCGGCCCCGGCAGGTCGTGGGCGGTGCACAGGTCGCGGGCCCTGAACAGCTCGGCGAGGGCCGCGGGTTCGGAGCCGACCTCGGTCAGCAGCCGTCCGAGCACCAGCCGGGCCCTGACCTCGCCCGTCCGGTCGCCCGCGCGGACGGCGGCGTGGAGCAGCACCTTGGCCGCGTGCCCGAGCGGCCGGGCGGCCTGGCCGGTCTCGCACAACAGGACGTAGCCGAGCAGCAGTTCGGCCGCCAGGTCGAGCCGGGGCGGCTCGGGGAGGGCGGCGTACTGGCCGACCAGCGCGCCGATGCCGCGGTAGTCGCCGCGGCCGTGGGCCGCCGCCGTACCGCAGCCACCGCTACGGGCGGCGGCGCCGGTGAACGGCAGGGCGGCGCGGGCGGCGGCCGGGCCGAGGGCCGCGACGGTCTCGCCGTGGTGACGGGCCACCAGTCGGGTGAGGACGGCGGCCGGCCGGTCCCCCTCCGCCTCCGCTTCCCCCTCCGGGGCGAGCTGCAGGGCGAAGGCGCGCAGCAGGTCGTGGTACCGGTAGCGGTCCGGCGGCGCGGTCTCCAGCATCGAGCAGTCGACCAGCGACTCGGCCAGCTCCTCGGCCTCCTGCTCGGGCAGGCCGAGCACCGCCGCGACCGCCCCCGGCGACAGGTCGGGCACCTCCGGCACCGCCAACAGGCGGAAGGCCCGGGCCTGTTCGGGCGTCAGCTGGTCGTAGCCGAAGCGGAACGCCGACTCGACGGCGAGGTCCCCGGCGCGCAGCACGTCCAGCCGCCGGCGGTCCCCGGCCAGCTTGTCGAGCAGCCGGGCCATCGACCAGCCCGGCCGGCAGGCGAGGCGCGCGGCGAGGATCCGTACGGCCAGCGGGAGGTGGCCGCAGAGCCGCACGAGCTCCCCGGCGGTGTCCGCCTCGGCCCGCAGCCGCTGCCCGCCGACCACCCGTTCGAGCAGGCCCAGGGCCTCCTGCGGGGCGAACGCGGTCAGCTCGACGACGTGCGCGTTGGGAAGCGAACCGAGCCTGGCCCGGCTGGTGACGAGCACGGCGCAGCCCGCCCGGCCGGGCAGCAGCGGCCTGATCTGCTCGGCGTCCCGGGCGTTGTCGAGGACCACCAGCACCCGCCGGCCCGAGAGCAACGAGCGGAACTGGGCGGAGCGTTCGGCGAGCCCGGGCGCCAGCCCCTCCGCCGGCACGCCCAGGGACCGCAGGAAGGCGCCCACCGCCTCCTCGGGCCGGGTCGGGCGGCCGTCGGCCCCGTGCAGGTCCAGGTAGAGCTGGCCGTCGGGGAAGTCCGCGGCCAGCGTGTGCGCGACGTGGACGGCCAGCGCCGTCTTGCCCACGCCGCCCAGGCCCGACACCGTCGCCACGGGCATGGTGCCGGGGGAGAGCAGGACGGCCCGCAGCGCCTCGGTCTGCGCCTCGCGGCCGGTGAAGTCGGCGAGGTCGGCCGGGACTTGGGTCGGCCGGACCGCCGCCGGGTACGGCGCGCGGGCCGCGGCGGCGGGCCGGGCCGTTGTCGGTGCGGGCGAGGAGGTGGGCGTGGCCGAGGGCGAGGACGTGGACGCCGAGGTGGGCGCGGGCGCCACGAGCGCGGCGTCGGCCACCAGGATCCGCCGCTGCAACTCGCGCAACCCGGGCCCGGCCGAGACGCCGAGCTGCGCCCGCAGCCGCCGGTCCGCCGCGCGGTACACGCCCAGGGCCTCCGCCTGCCGGCCGGTCCGGTAGAGGGCGAGCATCAGCAGTTCGGAGAACCGCTCCCGGAGCGGGTACTCGGCCACCACGGCGGCCAGTTCGGCGACGGCCTCGCCGGACGGCCCGGCCTCGACCTCGGCCTCCAGACAGGACTCCAGGACGGTCACCCGGCGTTCGGCCCACTCGCCGCGCTGCCGCTCGGCGTACGGGCCGGGCAGCCCGGTCATCGGCTCGCCCTGCCACAGTGCCAGCGCCGAGCGGAGTACGGCGGCGGCGCGGGCGTGCTGCCCGCCGGCGCGCAGCCCCCTCGCCTCGCCGAGGAGTTCCTCGACCCGGTGGGTGTCCAGCCCGCCGGCGTCCAGGGCGAACAGGTAGCCCCCGCTGAGCGTGGTCGGCGCGGCGGGCCCCAGGACGCGGCGCAGGCGGTGGACGTACGTCCGGATCACGGCGGAGGGCTTGGCGGGCGGATCATCGCCCCACAGGTCGTCGACCAACTGACCGGTCGACACCGGGTGGTTGGCCCTCAGCAGCAGCGCGAGCAACAGGCTCCGCTGCTGCGGCGATCCGAGCACGAGCTCGCCGCCGTCCCGCCACCCCCGCAGCGGCCCCAGCACCGTGAACCGTAAACCACCCACCGGCCAATCCCCCTCCGCCCGCACACGATCCCCCGGCCGCGCATTTTACCGACCGCATCCCCCCTGGTCAGGGACGAGGCCCCGGGCCCGTCCGGGAGTACGGGGATACCCTGGCCGCCGGACCGGGAACGAGGGGGAGACCATGACGCGCGCGACGGCACCGGACGGCACCCGGATCGCCTACCAGTTGCGCGGCGAAGGGGCGCCACTGGTCCTGCTGGCCGGCCAGGCCAACGACCACCACTGGTGGGACGCGGTCCGCGCCGACTTCCACCCCGCCCGCGCCACCCTCACCCTCGACCACCGCGGCACCGGCGGCAGCGACAAGCCCGACACCCCGTACAGCACCGAACAGTTCGCCCGGGACGTCGTCGCCGTCCTCGACGACCTCGGCATCGACCGGGCCGACGTCTACGGCACCTCCATGGGCGGACGGGTGGCCCAGCAGCTCGCCGCCCGCCACCCGCACCGGGTGCGCGCCCTGGTCCTCGGCTGCACCTCACCCGGCGGCCCGCACGGCGTCGAACGCGGCGCCGACGTCCGCCGCGCCCTGGCGCAACCCGACCCCGAGGCCGCGCGACAGGCCCTGCTGGAGCTGATGTACACCCCCCGGTGGCTCGACTCCCACCCCGGCCCGCACCACACCCTCGGCGACCCCGCCATGCCCGCCCACGCCCGCCGCCGCCACCTCGCCGCCAGCAACCGGCACGACGCCTGGGACCTCCTGCCGGCCATCGGCGCCCCCACCCTGGTCCTCCACGGCGCCGACGACCGGCTCAACCCCGCCGCCAACGCCCCCCTGCTCGCCGCCCGCATCCCCGGCGCCCGCCTGCACCTGCTCCCCGGCGCCCGGCACGCCTACTTCGAGGAGTTCCGCACCACCGCGAGCCCCCTCGTCCTGGACTTCCTCACCAGCGCCCAGTAGGCAAGCGGAAGGACCGGTTTCGGCCAGTCGTGTCGCCGGTGGATACAAACGATCACATCTTCGGCATGCTGACCGCTCACGTTGTCCGGACACACGACAAGGGAGATTCCCAATGATGTTGTCAAGCCAGGGCGGTGACGCCTCGTGACTGCCTTACTGCGCTGGGGAGGCGTTCTTGGGCGCAACTGCATCGAAGGTGCGGCTGTCGCGTATGAGGGCCCAGAGCACGTTGAGACGGCGCCTGGCGAGGGCCAGGACGGCCT
>NZ_JBSFKI010000083.1:0-10126 GCF_053598475.1 Kitasatospora sp. NPDC001119 | reverse complement strand
AACGAACCCACCACCTACCTCTTCGACTTCCTCGCCTTCCCCCACCCCAACACCAACCCCCAACCCGCCCTCACCCGCAACCGCACCCTCTACAACACCGCCACCCAACTCGGCGCCAAACGCTACCTCGTCGGCGCCATCCCCAACATGACCCAAACCGACTGGCAAAACCACTACGGCCCCCACTGGACCACCCTCACCAACGCCAAAAACACCTACGACCCCACCCACACCCTCACCCCCGGCCAAAACATCTTCCCCTAACACACAAAAAACAAGCTGAAGAAGAGAACACGAGACCCGGGATCGGAAAAACGGACACCAGTCCGTGAATCCGAGCCGGAAACCCGGGCCCTGGGAAGAGAAAAAGAGCACGCACCGCGCGAAGAGTAAAAGCGCGAATGAGCCGGGCACTTCACGTGCTTCCGGCTCATCGCGCTATCCGTCCGAACTCGCGGCCCCGTACAGGTGCCGGAGCCTCACGCCCCTCGACGTAGGCGGCCCACTGTTCACGTTCCATGGCGATCGCGCGCTCGTCCGCGGGCCAAACGTGGTAGCGGTCGGGGCGACAGTGAAGTCGGCTTCGCGGCACTGGAATTAGTGGGACACGCCGTCGACGGTGGTGAGCCCCTTGCGCGGACCGTCGTACCAGTCAAGCTCGACGTACACGGGCTCGAAGCCCACTACCCCGGCGCCCCGGTCGATCCGGCATCCCGGAGGCGCCCGCCGGTGCTCCCTGGCATCATGCGGTCCGCGACCGGGAATCAGCACCGGATGCAACGGGCAGGTGTCGTGGGGTGGGTGAGGGTGCGATGGACGTCGGGACGGAACCGGTCATCAAGCCGAGCAGGCGGGCGGCGCGGCTCCGGGCGGCGGGGCGGGTGCTGATCGTGCTGGCGGGGCTGGTGCCCGTCGTGGCCGGGTTCCTCCTCTTCGTGCGCACGTACGACGTGACGGTGGCATACCGGACGGCCCCGGTGTGCGGGACGTCGGCGGCCGGGGCGGGTGCGGACTGCCTGCGGCTGGAGAGCGGGCGGGTCGTGAGGAAGAAGGTGGACACCGACCGGGAGAACGACCTCAGTTCGTACAAGCTGGTCGTCGCGCGCGAGACCGCGGGCGGCGACGAGTACGACGTGGGCGAGCCCTTCTTCCAGGACGTGGAGGTCGGCACCGCGATCGACGTGGGGGTCTGGAAGGGCGAGGTCGTGCAGATCTCGTACCGCGGCCACCGGGCGGTGAAGCCTCAGCTGCCCTGGCTGCCCGTCCTCGGGGTGGCGCTGCTGATCAGCGTCGGCAGTGCGGCGGTCGTCCACGGTCTGCACCGGTCCCGGGAGGGTCTCAGGGACGTGGTGCAGGTCGGGAGCATCGTGTTCACCGTCGGGTCGTTCGCCGGTTCCCTCGTCCTCATCGGGGCGTTCCAGTGGTCTTTCCCCGTGACGATCACGGTCGCCGTCCTGGCCTGGTTGAGCACCGTCGTGGCCTGTGCGGTGGTCGGCCGCCTGTCCTTCGGGCCGGCCCGGGCCGGTGCGTGACCGGAGGGTTCGGGAATCGGCTTGCGCTGACGCAGGATTGTCAGGTTATCGCCATGGGAAGGGAGCAGGCCACAGACCGTTCCCTCCGGAAGGACCCCCGTGCACCGCACCACCGTCAGAACCGCCACCGCCCTGCTCGCCACCGTACTCGCCGGTGCGGTGCTGGGGGCCGCGCCCGCCGGGGCCCGTCCGGCGGGCGACAACCGTCCGGCGGGCGACAAGCCGTCGACACGTCAGGTGGAGGTGTTCGCCGAGGACGGCGGCATCTCCCGGGCCCAGGCCCCGGCCGTCTCCCCCTATCTCGCCGACCGCGCCCAGGGCGTGGCCCCGATGCGGGGCGACGGCGACGTGACGGCGCTGGTCCGCAACGGGGAGCCGGCCGCCAAGCTGGACGTGGTGGTGATCGGCGACGGGTACACCGCGCAGGAGCAGGACAAGTTCCGCGCGGACGCGGCCCAGAAGTGGCGCGAGATGACCGCCGTGGAGCCCTACGCCAGCTACCGCGCGCTGTTCAACGTCTGGGCGGTGTCCGCGATATCGCCGGAGTCCGGGGTGACCGGGGATCCGGACCAGGGGACGGTGCGGCACACCGCGCTGGGCTCGTACTTCTGGTGCGACGGCGTGGAGCGGCTGCTCTGCGTGGACGAGAAGGCGGTCGAGTCGTACGCGGCGAAGGCCCCGCAGGCGGACCTGGTGCTCGTGGTGGCCAACAGCGCGAAGTACGGCGGCGCCGGCTACAACGACGTCAAGTCCCCGCTCGGCTACGAGGGGATCGCCACCGTGGCGGGCGGCAACGCGAAGTCCGGGCAGATCGCGGTGCACGAGACCGGGCACTCGCTGGGCAAGCTGGCCGACGAGTACGCATACGACGGCCAGGGGACGTACCAGGGCAGTGAGCCCACCGAGGCCAACATCAGCACCCTGACCGCCGACCGGATGCGGCAGCAGGGCACCAAGTGGTCGCGCTGGCTGGGCCAGGCCTCGCCCGACGGCGGCACGGTCGGCGCGTACGAGGGCGGCGGCTACTACCCGACCGGGCTCTACCGGCCGACCGAGAACTCGATCATGCGCTCGCTCGGACGGGAGTTCAACCTGCCCGGGCGCGAGGCGATGATCGCGGGCTTCTACCGCCACGCCACGCCGCTCACCAGCCCCACCGCCAACGGCAGTCGGCTCACCGCCGCGGACCACCTCACCGTCGACCTGCCGGTGGCCGGCACCCGGCTGCGCTGGTACCTGGACGGGAAGGAGCTGCCCCGACTGGGCGGCCGCACCGCACTGGACCTGGCCGAGCTCAAGCTGACCGGGCCACGCTCCCGGCCGCACGTGCTCACCGCGGTCGCCACCGACCCGACCCCGGCCGTCGCGGACCCGGCGCTGCGCGCGAAGCTGACCGCGAGCCTGTCCTGGACGGTGACGCGCTAACACGACGTGACGCCGCCGTCCCGCCCACTGGTCGACACGGGCGGGACGGCGGCGGCGTGCTCGCCCCTGCAAGCGCGACCCGCCCCTACTCCTCCTCGTCGAGCCTGGCGAGCCGGGTCGTCACATCGTCGGCGAAGCGGGCGAGGAGCCGGACGAGGTCGTCTCGGTCCTGCCGGGGCCAGTCGCCGAGGGCGTCGGTGAACCAGCCGAGCAGGAAGGCGAGGTAGCGGTTGACGGCCTCGGCGCCGGCCTCGGTGGGTTCGATGAGGCGGGCCCGGGCGTCGTACGGGTCGGGGATGCGGCGGGCGAGGCCGTGCTTCTCCAGGATCTGGACCTGGCGGGTGATGTGCGGGCCGACGACCTGCATGCGGTCGGCGATCTCGCCGATCCGCAGGGGCCCGTCGGCCGTGCGCAGGGTGACGAGCACGCCCACCGCGGGCCGGTCGCGCCCCAGGCCCGCCTCCTCGGCGGCGCGTTCGACGAGGCGGCCCCGGGTGAGGGCGGCGCTGAGCCGGGAGATCCGGGTCAGCGCGGCGAGGAGGTCGGGCCGCGGCTCCCCCGGTTCGCGGGTCTCGGGGGAATCGGAAGCCTTGAGGGGGTCGGACGCCTCGGGGAACCCGGGGTCCTCGACGGGCTCAGGAGCCGCGGCGGGCATGGCACCTCCATTTGCATACCTAAGTTAGGTATCTGTATCGTGGGGGGTGGCCACCGCCCGCGAGGGCGACGTGTGACCTCCATAAAGATACCTGAGGTACGTATCTTTCCGCTCGTCCAGGTGCGTACCACCGACGCGCCGGCGGGTATGCCCGCCGGGAAGGAAGTGAGAGGCCATGAACACCGTGTCACGCCCCGCCCGTCGCGTCCTCGTCTCCGGGGCCAGCATCGCGGGCCCCGCGCTCGCGTACTGGCTCGACCGGTACGGATTCGAGGTGACCGTCGTCGAGAAGGCCGCCGCCGTGCGCGGGGGCGGCTACGCCATCGACGTCCGCGGGCCCGCCCGCGAGGTCGTGGAGCGCATGGGGCTGCTGCCGCGCCTGCGCGCCGCCCACGTCGACAGCCGGCGAATCACCTTCGTCGATTCCGTCGGGCGGACCGTCGGCTCGCTGCGCCCGGAACAGCTGACCGGCGGCGCGGCCGGCCACGACCTGGAGGTCCGGCGCGGAGACCTGGCCGACGCCCTCCAGGAGCCGCTGCGCGGCCGGGTCGAGTTCCTCTTCGAGGACTCGATCGCCGCACTGGAGGACGACGGGGAGGCCGTCCACGTGCGGTTCGACAGCGGCGCCAGCCGCAGCTTCGACCTCGTGGTCGGCGCGGACGGCCTGCACTCGAACACCCGCCGGCTGGTCCTCGGCCCCGAGGAGGCCTTCCACCGCTACCTCGGGCACGTCTTCGCCGGCTTCACGCTCCCGAACGAGTTCGGCCTCGTCCGCGAGGCCGTCGTCTGGAACGACGTCGGGCGCGGCGCGGTCCTCAACGCGCACGAACCCGCCGACCGGCTCCACGGCTTCCTCACCTTCACCCGCGACGACCCGCCCTTCGAGGCCTTCCGCAATCCGCGGGCCCAGCGCGAGCTGGTCGCCGCGCGGTTCCCGGAGCGGGTCTGGCACCTGCCGCGCCTGGTGGCGGCGATGCGGGACGCCGAGGACCTCTTCTTCGACGTCGTCAGCCAGATCCACCTGCCCAGCTGGTCGCGCGGGCGGGTGGTCCTCGCGGGCGACGCCGCGCACGCCACGTCGTTCCTGTCCGGCCAGGGGTCCAGCCTCGCCCTGGTCGGCGCGTACGTCCTGGCCGGCGAACTGGCCGCGCGCTCCGACCACACCGCCGCCTTCGCGGCCTACGAGCGCCGGATGCGCCCCTTCGCCGAGCGCAACCAGGCGCTGGCCACCGGAGGCGGCACGTCGGTGGCGCCGAGGACACGGGAGCAGTTGGAGGCCCGCAACGCCGTGGTGCGCGATCCGGAGTCCGCCGCGAGCGAGTTGGCGACGCCGAGTGCCCGGACGGCCCGGGCCGCCCACTCGGGCCTGCGGCTGCCGGACTACGCCGGACGGCTGTGACGGTCAGGGCGATCGGACGACGGACCACCGGACCACCGGTGCCGGCCTCCCCAGAAACGGGGAGACCGGCACCGTCGTCCCCGGCCGTTACGGCAGCGGGATGCGCACCACCTGCGGGTCGTGGTCGCTGAGCTGCGTGCTGAACTCGCTGTTGATGTGCACGATGTCGTAGCTGTACGACGTGGCCGCGAGCGCGCCGGAGATCAGGATGTGGTCCAGCACCTGCGAGTTGCCCTCGTACACGTAGGTGTAGCGCTCGGGCAGCGGCAGGGTGCGCGGCAGGTCGGTGAGCGAGCCGCCGGCGGTGAGGATGTCGGCGGTCTGCGAGAACTCGAAGTCGTTGAGGTCGCCGAGCACGATGACCGAGGCGTTCGGGTCCACGGCCAGGATCTGGTCGGTGAAGCCCTTCACCGCGGTCGCCTGGGCGTGGCGCTGGGTCTCCGAGGGGTGGGCCGGCGGCTGGTAGCGGCCGAAGAGGGGCTGGTCGCCGCCCTTGGAGTTGAAGTGGTTGGCGATCACGAAGACCGGCTTGCCGTTCCAGCGGAACTCGCCGGCCAGCGGCTTGCGGCTGGAGTTGAACGCCGAGTTGGTCGGGTCGATCCGCCCGGGCGAGTAGGCCAGCTGCGGTGTGCCGCCCGCGTTCACCACGGAGTCGGCGGTGGTGGATCCGGCGCCGGGGCGGTCGGTGAAGGAGAGGCCGCGGTCGGTGCGGAACAGGAACACCTGGCGGATGTTGCCGCCGGGCTGCCCGCCGTCCTGGCCGTCCACCGGGTCGATCTCGCGGTAGGAGTAGGAGGGGCCGCCGGCCGCCGTGATGGCCGCGGTGAGCTTGGCCAGGGTCTGGGTGGCGCTGACCGTGCCGTCGTCGGTGGCGCCGCTGTTGTCCTGGATCTCCTCGAGGGCGACCAGGTCGGGCGAGCGCAGGTTGGTCACGATGCCCGCCGCGAGGCCGTCGAACTTGCTCTGCGGGTCGGAGGGGGCGAGGTTCTCCACGTTGAAGGTGGCCGCGGCGAGCTGCCCGGCCGTCGGCGCGGCGGTGGTCTCGGGCGCGATGCCGCCGGAGGTGACCGCCGGGGTCGCGGTGACCTGGAGGGTGAAGTTGCCGAAGGCGTAGTCGAGCACGCCGACGGTGGCGCCGGTCAGGGTGTCGCCGACGTTGGCGGTCGGGGTGGGCGCGAGCGCCTTCCCGAGGACGACCCGCTCCGGGTTGCCGTCGTTCGCCTGGAGCAGGATGCCGCCCCGGTTGGTGCGGGTGGTGCTGCCCGGCGGGACGACGACGAGCTCGCCGTACTTGTTGGTCGGGCCGACCACGGCCGCGTTGTCGATCTCGACCCGCATGCCCTCCAGCGACCTCCAGAAGTCCAGGCCGTCGGTGGCGGGCTGGAAGTTCCCGGCCGCCTCGACGTCGCCGGAGGTGACGCTGGAGATGACCGCGGACGGGGGCACCCGCCCGCCCTGGCCGACCACGGTGGCGGCGGGCAGCGCGACGTTGTGGGCGACCACCGTAACGGTGGGCGCGGTCAGTTCGGTGATCGACAGGTTGGTGGTACCGCCGGTGCCGCCGGGGCGGTACTGGGTGACGGTGGCGTTCACCGTCACCGAGTCGCCGACCGCGACCGAGGGCGCGCCGGCGGTGTAGACGTAGATGCCCTCGCTGGTGCCGGGGTCGTTGTCGGGCTGCGGGTCCTGGTACCAGAAGCCGTTGGGGCCGACGGCCGTCACCACACCGGGCACGGCGCTGACCGCGCTGCCCGCCAGCGGGGAGGTGCGGGCGGCGCCCTGGATGTCGTGGATGCGCGTGCCGGCGGGGTTGCCGCCGGTGCCGGTGGAGGAGGAGTTGCGCGGCACGGGCGCGGTGATCGCGAAGTCCGCCGCGTTGTTGTCGGTGTCGGTGGCGCCGCCGCCGGTGCGCAGGGCGGCGGTGGAGTTCGACAGGTTGCCGGTCGGCGTCCCCTCGGCGGAGCTCGCGCCGCTGCCGTAGCCGACCAGGTCCTTCACCCCGGACTGGCTCGCGCAGCCCGAAGTGCAGGTCAGCGCCGTGCCGTTGGTGACGAGGGCGACCTTGCCGGAGGTCGCGGACATGGCGATCGTGCCGGTGGCGTCCGGCGTCGGCAGCGCGGCGCCCGTACCGGCTCCGGCGGCCTCCTGGACGAGGAAGTAGCGGCCGGGCGCGATCGTCCCGGAGAGGGTGGTCCGCGACCAGCTCCCCCCGGCGGCCGAGGCGTACTGCACCGTCCAGCCGGTGACGGACACCGGCGCGGTGCCGCGGTTGTACAGCTCGACGAAGTCGTTGGCGTACGGGGCGCCGGAGTTGCCGCCACCGCCGTACACCTGGCTGATCACGATGTCGGGCGACGCGGCCTGCGCCACGCCGCCGGGCAGCGCCACCAGCGCCGCCACCACGGCCGCGGCGGAGGCCGCCGCGAGCGTCCGGCGCCGGAACCGCGGCGCTCTCGGGTTGATCCGGGGGTTCGGGGTGCTCCGCATGAGGCTGACTCCTGACCACCGTCCGGGCGCGCGGCCCGGCGGTTGTGACCACGGATGGGAAAGTGGGGCGCTGAGGTTCTAGCAGTGCCACCAGATCCCTACCGGTCGCGTCGGGCAACGGCCAGACGTACGGCGGAAGAACGTTTCTACGCGCGACAAGTGGGAGACTCTGCTCCGGATCCAGGCGGTCAACTGCCGCCTTTTGAGCGTTTGTTGATTCACCGAAACAACAGGAACAGCACGGAGCCCGGGCCCGGCAGCACCCCCGCTGCCGGACCCGGGCCGGTCCTCGTCGTCCGTGTCGCCCTCGCCGCCCGCCCGGCTCAGCCGGGGCGGTGCTGCGCCGCCCCCGGCACCGGCCGGGGCGGACGCCGGCGCAAGGGCGCCAGTTCGCGTTCCAGGGCCCGCACGTCCAGCGCTATCCGGGACGCGGTCTCGCGCGGGCCGGTGCCGGCGGGCAGCCGTCGCGACCACGAGCGGGGCTTGGCCGGGCCGTCCTGGACCATGTGGAAGTTGAGCCGCAGCACGTCGGCGACGTCGACCAGGCTCACCAGGATCCTGGTGTCGGCGAGGTCGATGCAGACTTCGTTCCCGATGCACGAGCAGGCCACCAGGCCCTCGATGGCCTCCTCCGCCAGATATCTGGCCAGGGGTACCGCCTTCCCCCGCACCAGAAACGGACGTTCCACCGGAGTCACCGGAACCGCCTCCTCCCCAGCAGCTGTACGGTGCTCGGCCGCGGCGCAAGCGCACCGCAACGGACCGGGCCCGGCCTATGCTCCACCACATCGGACCGGTTCGCCAACTCGGTGTCTCACCAAGTGAATTGGGAGAACGCACCGGACCGGCGCACCGGCGCACGCCCCAGCGCACCGGGCCGGCCCCGGCAGCCCGGCCACGACGGCGGGCGCACGGCCCCGGAACGCGCGTGTGCCCGCCCGCACGAGGCGGACGGGCACAGCGGCGATGCGCGGAACCGGGCGGGCCGGGGCTCAGCGGCCGCCGCGGCCGTACAGCACCAGGGAGCGGGTCAGCGCGAGCAGACCGCCGGTGCAGAGCGCGGTGCGGAGCATGTTGACCGGCACCCAGCTGTCCGCGAACTTGGCCCGCACGGCGGCGAAGTCGTGGATCTGCGATGGGTCGCCGGCCGCCGCCAGCTCGTTGTTCAGCGGGATGTTGACGCCCATGGTGACGATCAGCGCCACCACGTACAGCGTCGTCGCCAGGCCCGCCCAGAGCGCCGCCTGGCGCCGGCCTGCCTTGTGCAGCAGCCAGGCCGCCAGGCCGGTCGCCGCGAAGGCGCCGACGAAGACCAGGCCGAACAGCCCGTTCTCGATCGACTTGTTGATGTGCTGCATCGCCGTGACGTAGGTCCGGTCGTCCCCGGCCGCCAGGCCCGGCATCACCGACACGTCGAAGGCGAAGAACAGCCCCGCCATCAGGCCCATCGCCACGGTGGAACCCACCAGCAGCGGCCCCGCGGCCTTGCTCTGTCCGACAGCCCGCACCGAACTCCCCACCCCCGCACTCCCGATGGCCGACGGCGCCGTGTACGACAGCGGAACCGCGGTCTGATCCGAACGCATCCCTGGACCCTCTCAATCTTCCGGCCCCGCGGAGTGCGGCGCCGACGAACGTGGAACTCTCGACACCGCCCACCGTGCGGCGCGCCGCGCAACGGAACCGCGACAACCGGAACCCCGGCCCCCGGCAGGGCACTTGCGGCACCCGGCGGTGCCGCGCCCGGCCGGGGCCGGCGCACCTCGCCGCCCCGGCGAACACGGCGAAGAGGCCGGCTCAGAGCACCGCGCCCAGCCCGCGCCGGTACCGCCGGTCCAGGACCGTCCGCCCGAGCAGCCGCACCGGGGCCGGGATGGTCGCCGAGACCGCCCGGACCGAGGCCGCGTCCGCGCCGTCGAACATCCAGGGCTGGAGGTAGGTCATCACCTGGGTCGGCGCGCTCCCGATGATCCGGCGCTCGACCCGCAGGTACTCGTCCACCGACAGGCCGGCCAGCGCCGGGAAGACCACCGGCTCCTCGTGCCGCAGGTGCTCGCGCACCAGGCTCTCGAACGCCTGGGCAGCCTCCGGGAGTTCGGCGCGCAGTCCGGAGCCGAGCACCCCGGCGACCCGGCGCATCGAGGCGTCCAGCGCCTCGTGGTCCTCCTCCAGGACCCCGCTGCCGTCGAAGCCCGCAACCCGGCCACGCAGGTACGGCCAGAGGATCTCGTCCTCGCTGTGGTGGTGCCAGTCGATCACCGAGCGCAGCCGCCCGAACCACTCCGCGAGCGCCGCGGCGGAGCCCGCCGAGCCGCGTTGCGCGGCGGCGGTCAGCCGTGCCGCGTCCCGGCGCATCGCGACGTGCATCAGGCCGAAGCCCTTGAGCTGCTCGGGCAGGGCGCGCAGCCCCTGCTCCGTCGACCAGACCGTTGTGCCGTCCGTCATGACCAGACCTCCAGTGTCCGTTCGGATTCCCTACCAGCGCCCGCCCGGAGACGGGCGGTCGGAGCCGCCCCGGACGGGTCGGCTCACACGTTCCACACGCCCGAGGCGGCGGCCTCGCGGGCGTAGTCGGCGAAGTCCCGCGGCTCGCGGCCCAACGCCCGCCGCACCCCGTCGCCCAGCGAC
>NZ_JBSFKI010000082.1:0-12729 GCF_053598475.1 Kitasatospora sp. NPDC001119 | reverse complement strand
CCGCTTCGCTCCATGATGCCGATGGGCTGATGCCTGCTCAAGCCGTTGAGCAGGCATTTGGGCTGGACTCACGGCAGGCTGACTGGGGGGAGGGGCGGCGCGCCGGGGGCGCGTGCGGGTCGGCTTCACTCCCGCCAGATTGGTCTAGACCGGGGTCTAGGCCGCGATTTGGGCTCCATTGTAACCGGTGATGCGCTACTCTCGGAGTGTGAGTCACGGCGCCAGTGTATCAGTCTTGCCCTGTCAGGCGATCCCGCCGAACGCAGGGTCTGGACCCGCCAATTCGAGGATTCCCGGGAATTCTTGCACACGACCTGATAGACGCGCGGCCCGCTCACGAATGGGCTCAATATTTAGTCCGGACCGCCCTCAACGGGTTCGTTCGGCGGTTGTATCAGAAACGCACCGTCAGTATTTCCTGCCAGATCCCGGGTCCGGTCCGGGGCGTTCGAGGGGAGACCTTTCTGTGAGCGTGGAGACTTTCCAGGAGCCTGAGGCGATCACGCTGCGGGGGCACCAGGAGGAGGCCCTGGAGGCCATCGTGCGGGGCCTGTCGCAGCGGCCGGGGGTGGAGGTGCCGGCCGGGCTGCGGGTGAACGTGAAGATGGCCACGGGCACCGGGAAGAGCTACGTCGGGGCGGTGGCTGGGCAGCGGATCGCGCCGCGGGGCTCCGTCCTGGTGGTGGTGCCGACCCTCGACCTGCTGCTGCAGATGATCGGGTCGTGGCGCAGGGCCGGCCGCGCGGGCGAGATGTACGCGGTGTGCTCGCTGGAGGCCGGCGAGCTGCCGTACGGCGTGGAGCGCTCGACGAACCCGGTGCAGATCGCCTACTGGCTCAGCTCCGCGGCCCGGAGGCACCGGCCCGTCACGCTGTTCGCCACCTACGCCTCCACCGGAGCCCTCCAGGACGCCTACCAGGTCGACCCCGCCCTGATGGGCGGGCCCGTGCCCCCGCTGGACCTGCTGCTGTGCGACGAGGCGCACCGGTCGTCGGGGTCGGTGGAGAAGACGTGGACCGTGGTGCACGACCAGGGGGCGATCCCTGCGGTGCGGCGGCTGTACATGACGGCGACGCCGCGGGTGTGGGCGCCGCCGAGGTCGGTGCGGCGGCGCGAGGGCGCCTACCAGCCGCTGGAGGAGGGCCTGCTGTGCTCCATGGACGACACCGCGATCTACGGGGAGTGCGTGTTCGACCTGGGGCTCCAGGCCGCGGTCGATCAGAAGCTGCTGGCGCCGTTCGAGATCGTGGTGCTGGAGCTGCGCGACCCGGTGAAAAACCGTGAGGCGGCGCGGCGTCAGCCCCTGCCGTACGGGCCGGGGGTGGGCGAGGACGAGGAGGACGACCAGGTCCACCCCGAACGGGTCGCCGCGATGCAGGCCGCGCTGATCAAGACGATGGCGGAGCGGAAACTGCGGCGGGTCATCACATTCCATACCCGCACCATCGAGGCCCGGTATTTCTCCGAGACGCTGAACCAGACCGTGGAACGCCTCAATGGCGAGGACCCGGACAAGTATCCGGAGGAGTTCTGGTCGCAGTGGATTTCCGGGGAGCACCCGACGGATTTCCGGCAGGAGGTCATCGGCGGTTTCGGGACGGCCGAAAATGAAGGACTTCAGCACGCTGTCCTTTCGAATTGCGTCGTCCTGGGCGAGGGAGTCGATATCCCGAGCGCTGACGGGGTGCTCCTCCAGGGCCACGGCTCGATGGTCCAGAACATCCAGCGGATCGGCCGGGCCGTCCGTCTCGACCCCGACAACCCGGATAAGGTCGCGTCCCTTCTTGTGCCGGTCTTCCTCAAGGACGACGAGGAACCCGACGATTTCCTGGAGTCGGACTCCTACGCGCCCCTGGTCAAGATCCTCACCTCGCTGCGGGCCCACGACGCCAAGGTCATCGAGAACCTCGCCGTCCCCCAGCAGGGCGGCCACCGCACCAGCGGGCGCAGCGCCGAGGCGGTACAGCCGCCCGGGCTCACGGGGCCGGGCGGGAAGCCGTCGTTCAGCTTGCCGGTGCGGTTCCTGACGCCGAAGGACCCGGATTCTCTGGCGCTTTTCGTGCGGACCAGGGTACTGACCGGCGAGGGGCAGTACTGGCGTGAGGGGATCTCGCACGCCAGGGCCTGGCACCAGGAATTCGGGAATCTTGAGGTGCCCTATTCGGCGATGACCGGAAAGGAGGGGAAGTTCCCGCTCGGGAAATGGCTTTCGGACCGGCGGGTGGAGTACGCGGCGGGCGATCTGGCGCCACACCGGATCGACATGCTCGACGCGCTGGGGATGGTGTGGTCGGTGCCGGACGCGCGGTTCGAGGCCGGCCTGGACTGGGCGCGGGTCTGGGCGCGCGAGCACGGCGGCAGCCTGGCCGCGCCCGCGCGGGCGTCGATCGGCGGCTACCCGATCGGCACCTGGCTCTCCGCCCTGCGGGCCGCCGCCCAGGTCCCCGCCGACCAGGCCGGGGCGCTCTCGACCCACCGACGCCGGCTGCTGGAGGAGATCGACCCCTGGTGGTGCCCCACCTGGCCGATCACCTGGCAGCGCACCTACGCCGCGGCCCGCCGCTGGTGGTTGGAGGCCGACGGCCGCGTCGACTGGGCGCAGCTGCCCGGCGACGTCGTCTTCGAAGGCGAGCCCCTCGGCCGGTGGGTGCAGGCGCAGCGGGCCGGCTGGGCCGAGCTCGACCAGGAGCAGCGGGACCTGCTGACCGCGATCGGCATCGAGGAGGACCAGGAGCTGGTGGCCGCCAAGGCCGCCGCTGAGGCGAAGCCGAAGCTGTCCCGCATCGACCGGTTCCAGCAGGGCCTGGCCGCGCTCGCCCAGTTCGTCGAGCGGGAGCGACACCCGCGGGTGCCCCGCCCGCACAAGGAGCCGGTGGAGGCCGTGGAGGCCGGCCCCGGTGGCGAGGAGCAGGTGGTGGTGTCGCACTTCGCGCTGGGCACCTGGCTCAACAACCAGAAGGCACGCCGGGCGAAGCTGACTGTGGGCCAGCTCGCGCAGCTCGCCGAGCACGGCGTCGAGTGGGCGTAGCAGGCCGTCCCGGCCGGGCTGACGTCGTGGGCTGGCGGTAGGCCGCCGGGGCTCTGAGGAAGCGGGGGAGGCCGTCGCCCTGCGGATGACGGCCTCCCGCGTTCGCCTCGTTGGTCAGCTGGTGCTCAGGGCTCCCAGTGACCAGGCGACGATCTGGTCGAGGCGGCCTCGCCAGGGGTGAGGATTGCCATGCGGGATCAACTCGTTCGCGCTGAGGTACTGAGCCTTGGTGAGGTGGATAAACTGGGGTTCGGCGTCGTCGTCCGTCTCCCCGTCGTCATCCGTCTCCTGGTTCTCCTCCTCGTTCTCGGCGGTCTTGGTCGCCAGCGACTCCGCCAGGTTCTCGAACACCTCGTCAAAGAACGCGGCGGCGGGTGTTCCTTCGAGCTGCCGACGGTAGTCGTTGGCCCACTCACGGCCTGAGACCAGGTTGCCGATCACCACACCACCTGTGGTGGTCAGGGTGACGCTGACGGAGAAGTCCAGCTTCTCAACGGACCGGATGAGGCCTACCAGGACCGGATCGGATTTCAGAGCGCTCATCCCTGCATCGTAGGCGCCGGGTCCGACACAGGCCGGCCTGCTTGTAGAAGCACGGTCAGTCTCCGCTAGGTCTCCGGGCGTCCGCCATCTTCGCGGTGAGGGCGTCCTGAAGTGTGTGCAGGCGGCCGTGCGTTCAGCGCTCGTCCGGCTCGCCCAGGCTCCAGCCGCTGACCGCCGAGGCCGGCCCGCGCAGGCTGTCCGGCGGCGTCGGGGCGGTCCGGGTGGTCCGGCCCGGACGGACGTTGACGTCCTTCTTCAGGTACAGGAACCGCGGATTCGGCGCCCGTGGCACAGTTCGCGAGCGCGGCGGCCGGCCGCCAGCCGATCTGTGCCCGGAAGAGCTCATGGTGTCGGTGGACAGGAGCACAATGTTGCGTAGGTAACCCTTTCAGCCCATTGGGAGCAGAATGGACAGACGCCTTATCCAGACCGCGGTTGTCGGATCCCCGTACTCCGACGAACCGGCGATCTGCCCGGAGGACCCGGAGGAGCTGACCGCCTTCCTCAAGGAGCACGCCGGGGCCACCTGGTGGTGCGGCGTGAACCTGCCGGGCGGCTGCGGCCGCCAGCTGATGACCCGCCTGTGCCACGACAAGATCTGCCACTTCGCGCACTACCGTGCCGTTGGGGACGACCGCGGCACGCCGTGCGGGCGCCTGGCCCGCGGCAAGGACGGCGCGGACCACCTGTTCATGAAGGCCGACCTCGCGGCCTGGCTGAAGGCGCAGGGCATCGGCGTCACCTTCGACTTCCCCGAGCCCCGGGGCTCCGCCATCGTCTCCGACCTCGCCGACGGCCGCCGCCTCCTGGTCCACCTCGACAGGACCCAGCCCGTGAAGTGGGACGATGTCGAGGTCACCGAGTTCCTCCTCGGCACCGGGGTCCTGATTCCCCCAGACCGCCTCACCGCCCGCGGCTATGTCCACCGCATCCGCTACGAGGGAGAGCGGGACGGCCGCCGGCCGCTGATCATCGGCACCCAGAGGCCCGACCGGACCGACTGGTCCGACCTGCGCACCCTCATCCTCACCGCGCAGGGCTTCGCCCCGGCCGACCGCCCCGAGACGTCCCCGGCCGAGCAGGCCGCCACCGACGGCCCCGCGTCGCCGGGGCACGCGGGTGAGCGGCGGGCGATCGTCACGGTGACTCGCTCCGACACCGCGGCAGCTACCGCCGCCCGCAACCACGAGGTGGCCCAGGCCGCCGTCCGGAACCTCAGCTGGGCCGGTCCGGAGCGGCTCCGCGACGCCCTGGCCACGGTCGAGGAGCTGCTCACCCAGGACCAGAGCGTGGAAGACCGCCGGAACCTGGGCGAGGCCTTGACCGCTGGCCGGCGGCGGCTCACCCTGCAGACCCGCCGCCGCACCGAGGTGATGGTCCGGCTGCGCCGGGCCGAGCCCGGCACGCTTTCCCGGGAGCTCCTGGAGGAGGCCCGGCAGCTGACCTCGGATCCCGGCGCCTCGGAAGAGGACCGCGCGCTGGTGGCCGAACTGAGCGATCAGTACCGCGTCGAAGCCGAGCAGCGCCTCGCGGATGCGCGGCGACAGCGGATTCTGGCCGCGCAGCGGGAGCAGGAAGCGCTCCAGCAGCAGCGGGCCGAGCTCCGCCAGCGCCAGGATGAGGCCCGGGCCGAGCTGGAGGCCGCCCAGCAGGGGACGAGGGGCGCTTCCCCGGCCGTGCCCCGGCGGCGCGAGGCACCGAAGGCGGCCGCTGAGTACGCCGAACTCGCCAAGCCCCTGCTCGGCGCGCTGAAGAAGGCAGCCCGGGAAGGGGAGACCCGCACCTGGGAGTCCGTTGCCGACCGGACCGGCACCAAGCGCCTGCGGCAGCTCGGCCACCCGGCGAGGGTCGAGGTCCTCGTGATCGCTGAGAGCGGGACCCCCGCCCACCGGCCACTGTGGTCGGTCGTCTTGGCCGCCGGCGGCGGCCAAGAGGCACTCGCGATCCACCGTGCCGTCTGCGAACGGCTGCAGCGCCCCCTACCCGACGCCGACGAGGCCCTCCGTACGCGCCTCGACGAGGAGCGGACCATCCTCCAGCACGGCTGGTAGGGCTCACGATGTCCGGGGTTCCCCAAAACAAGGGGACCCCGGGCATCGGCCACCGCACGTAGACCCGGCCCCGCACCGGGCAGTTGGAAGCCTTGGGCGTCGGCTGGTAGGCGAGGTCGGGCCGGGGTGGTGTCGTGACGGTGCCTGCGGCGCAGCGTCGGCCCGCCCGGACGCGCCGCGTCAGGCCGGGGCGGAGGGGACAGGCCTGACGGCGGCGGCCAGGCGGGGGCGAGCCGAGACCGGCGAGGGCGAGCCGGCCGGCGGGGGCGAGCTGGCCGGCCGGGCAGTGGCACTAGAGCGACACTCCGAGGCGCGCCCACTGCGCGTGGACCTCATCGAGCGCCGTCCGGTGGTGCTTGCGGCGTCGACCCAGCGTCATATCGGCCGCCGCCTCGCGCACCGCCGGGCCGTCGAGTTCCAGCACCACGAGCAGCGACTCGAGGTCGGCCGCCATCTCGGCCGGCGACGGGTAGTCCAGCTCCTCCCCGAGCAGTTCCAGGGTCGCATGCAGCGCGGGCCGCGGGTTCGTCTCATCCTCGGCCGCAGTACGCAGTACGCCGGTGACGTCGCGTAGGGCGTTGAGGGCCCAGGCGGGCAGGGGGTAGAGGACGGCTCGGGTGGCGGTGTCCGGTGGGGTGTTGGGGAGGTCGGCCGTGAGGTCCTTGAGGAGGTCGGCGGCGATGTCCAGAGTCAGGGCCGGGAGAGGGTAGTCGTGCGGGCGGGTGCGGGCTGCGGCGGCGGCCAGGCCGAGGACATCCGCGAGGTAGGGGGCGGGCCGGATCCAGGCTGGGGTGCCGGGCAGGATCCTCGGCAAGTCCAGCACCAGTGATGACGCTCTCTGAATTTGGCTCTGACCGGAGTTCCGTGAAATCCCAGGTCAGTGGCATGCATGCAGGATCGTTTCCCTGCGGGATGACCTGCGCGTGGCTCTCCGCTCGATCGAAAATGTGCTGTTCCCCGGAGTCGATGTTGAACTGGAACGGCTGACCGCCGACCCAGGGGCCGTGCTGGTGGAGGTGGCCGCGTGCGGCCCGCCGGCCCGTTGCCCAAGCTGCGGAAGCCCGGGAAGACGGAGGCATTCCACCTACTGGCGAACTCTTGCCGAACGCCCGCTGGCAGGAAGAAAGTTGGCGATACGCCTTCGTGTGCGGCGCTACTTCTGCGATCGCGCCCGGTGTCGGCGAACGACCTTCGTCGAGCAGGTCCCCGGACTGAGCGAGCGCCACCTGCGTTCCAGCATCGGGCTGAAACAGTGGCTGCGGGACGTCGCCGTCGAGCTGGGCGGCCGGGCCGGCGAACGGCTGTGCCACAAGCTCAGCATCGCCGCCGGCCGGACCCGCCTCCTCGGGCTGCTGGAGGCGCCCGAGGTTCCGGAGCGGGCGCCGCGGGTGCTCGGCGTCGACGAGTTCGCCTTCCGCAAGGGCCGCACCTACGGGACCGTCCTCGTCGACGTCGAGGCCGGCCGCGTCGTGGACGTGCTCCCGGACCGCACCTCGGAGACCTTCGCCGCCTGGCTGCGCGAGCATCCCGGCGCGGAGATCATCTGCCGCGACCGCGCCACCGCCTACACCCGGGCGATCAAGGAAGCCGCACCGGACGCGATCGAGGTCGCCGACCGCTGGCACCTGCTCCAGAACCTGTCCGCCGCAGTCGAGAAGACCTGCCACCAGCACCGCTCCTGCCTGCGCAAACACGTCGAACAGGAAGAGCCGCCGCCCGAACCGCCGACGATCGACCTGCCGCTGCTGCAGCTGCCCCGCACGCCGATCATCGAGCGAACCCGGGGCCGGTACGCGGACGTGCACCGGCTGCTGGACCAGAAGTGGACGATCAGCGCCATCGCCCGCCACCTCCGCCTCGACCGCAAGACCGTCCGGAGGTTCAAGACCACCCCACTGGACGAACTCCTCGCCTCCGCGCAGGACTTCGGAGCCGCCAGACGCGGCCTGATCGACCCGTTCAAGCCCTACCTAAACAGCCGCTTCACCGCAGGGTGCACCAGCGCCCAGCAGCTGTTCCGGGAGATCCGCGAGCGCGGCTACCAGGGCAGCGTCCAGGTGGTCCGCCGCCACGTCGCCTCCCTTCGCGAAGGAACCGCCGAACCCGTCCGCGCCGACATCCCCAGCCCCCGCCGGATCACCTCCTGGATCATGCGACCGACCGGAACGCTCACCGAGCACGAACAGGAGAAGCTGCTGGGCGTCCGGATCGCCTGCCCGGACATCGCCAGGGCCTACGACCTGGCCCGATGCTTCCACGACCTCATGACGAACCGACTCGGCAGCCTCCTTCCGGAGTGGATCCGCGAGGCCGAGCAGGACGCCCCCGCGCCCGTCCGGTCGTTCGCCGGCTTCCTCCGCCAGGACCTCAAGGCCGTCACCGCCGGCCTCACCCTCGAATGGAGCTCCGGCAAGGTCGAAGGCAACGTAAATCGGATCAAAACGCTCAAGAGAGCCATGTACGGCCGGGCCTCGTTCCGCCTCCTACGGACCCGGATCCTCACCCGACCATGAGCATCACGGAACTCCGGTCAGAGCCAATTTCGAAGATCCTCATCACCAGCGGGCTCGTGCGAACCGGAGCCGTAGTCGCGACGGTGCGCCGGCCGCGGCGCCAGGGCTCGCCGCCGGGCGGCAGGAAGACGCGGCCGGGCCGGGTGCGCAGGTCCTCGTACTCGGCGGCGGCCAGGTGGCGCAGCAGGGTGTCGAGCTGCGCCGGGGTGTGCCGGCCGGGCGGGGCGGCCTCGGCGACAATCAGGGCGGCGTCGAGGTGCCCGGCGATCTCGGAAGCCTCCGCGCGCCAGGCCGGGTTCGTGCTCCGCTCCTGGACGTTGGCGCGCAGTCGGTCGACCCAGGTCCAGTGCTCGCCCTGCGGCCAGGGGGTGATGAGCCAGCGGCGGAAGAAGTCCTCCTCCATGATCTGGGTGGCGGGGCGGTGGTCGAGCATGGCGCCGCATGCGTGGTGCTCACGGTCGGCGTCGTCCCGCTGTCGCAGGAGGTGGAGCCCCCCGAAGTCCCGGGCGAGGATCTCTCCGTGGTGGCGGCAGGAGTAGATCACCCATCGGAGGCGCGGGGGGCGGTGCCGGGTCTGCCGGGCCGTGGCGTGGGTGGCGGGCGCCGGACAGTGAGTGAGACGGCGGACGGTCGGCGGCACGGGGGCTCCTGGGTCGGCGGGGCGTTGCTGCGGGGGTACCCGGCGGGTAGTACGGCGCGATCACACAACCCGCCAGGCCGTCCTGACGGCGCAACCGGGACCAGCCCGACGCGGGCCCGGCCGCGCCGATCCAGTACGCGTCCGGCCCGCGCGGTGGGCAGGTGGGTGGCTACCGCGTCGGGGCCAGCGGTCTGCCGCATGCCCGGGCCGCCGGGCGGGCTACCGTCCGGCGTGGCGCTGGGTACCGCCGCGCCTACAGCTGGACCCCGAGGTGAACCCACTGCGCGAAGAGCTCGGTGAGCGCCGTCTCGGTGCCGGCTTGCCAGCGGTCCAGGGCCAGGTCCGCGGCCGCCGCACGCACCGCCGGGCTGTCGAGGGCCAGGACCCCGACCACCGGCTCCAAGTCCGCCGCCATCTCGGCCGGTGTCCGAACACTCGGGTAGTCCAGGTCCTCCCCGAGCAGCAGCAGCGTCGACCGCAGAGACGACTCCGCCCCGTCCCCGGCCGCGGCGTGCAGCGCCGCGAGGACTTCCCGCAAGGCCCTGAGAACCCAGGCGGGGA
Organism: Kitasatospora sp. NPDC001119; assembly: GCF_053598475.1. Lineage (NCBI taxonomy): Bacteria > Bacillati > Actinomycetota > Actinomycetes > Kitasatosporales > Streptomycetaceae > Kitasatospora > Kitasatospora sp. NPDC001119. The sequence goes on along the minus strand of NZ_JBSFKI010000082.1, from coordinate 3,393 downwards.
GGGTGTAGAGGACGACCGGGGGCGCGGTGTCCCGTGCGACGGTGGTGAGCTCGGCTGCGATCTCGCCGATGGCCTCGCCCGCCGTCTCCAGGGTCAGGGCTGGGAGAGGGTACTCGTGCGGGCGGACGTGGGCGGCGGTGGCGGTCAGGCCGAGGACTTCGGCTAGGTAGGCGGCGTTCTGGATCCAGGCCGGGTTGCCGGGCAGGATCCGGGGCAGCTCCAGGCCTGCCGGGCTCTTTGTCGTCACGGGGCGAGTATCACGGTCCTGTGTCGTCTGGCGGGCGGTTCCGGCGAAACCCCTCCCCTGCCGGGGACGCTGCGGTATCCGGTGGGGCCGGGTGCCGTCCTGGCCGTCGTCGCCCTGATCGTGGCCGGCAGCGCCGGGGGCGGGCTCCAGCGCACGGTGCGCTGTTCGATTCCATACGGGGTACCGATGGTCACCCAGACGTCGTCCCCGGCAGCGGCACCGGGGGGAACGGCGTGGTCGGCGAAGGCTTTGAGGGCGTCGGCGAGGTCGGTGACGGCGGCCTGGCTGTCGTTGCCGGTGTTCACCAGCTCGCCGGGCCGTCGGGGTCGGTGGGTTGCGGGGTCTGGCGGATCGTGTCGCGGTGGTGGAGGTACCAGCCCCAGTCGTCGAAGCCGGGACCCCACTGGACCAGGGCGACCCAGGTGGTCGAGCCCTGATGCAGGCGCCAGTTCTCGATCCGGCATGGCCGCCACCGGCCGCCGAGACGGATCTCGGCCCAGCGCCAACGGGGCTCGGTGGTCCAGCAGCGGCCGGGGCCGGACATCAGCGCGCGCGGCGCCCGCTCGGCGTCGCCGTGCTGGTACTCCGGGTGGCCGGGGTGGGAGCGGGAGAACGGAACAGCGCTGGTCACACCCCCACCCTAAATCGAACAACTGTTCCCATCAAGCGACCGGGCTCGCACACGGCGGTCAGGGCCGGCGGTGGACGAGGACCTTGAGCACCTCCCGGGCGTCGCGGCGGCGGTCGGCGGTGCGGGCGAGCACCGCGGTGACGGCCGCGGCGGAGACGGCGAGGGCGTACCAGCAGGCGCTCGCCGCGGTGATGAGGGCGGCGTGCTGGAGCACTGTGGACATGGGGTTGCTCCGGTGGGTGTGGGCCGGACGTGATCGTCGACAGGTAGCGGAGGTGGCGGCCCGGTGGGGGCCGACCCGGGTGGCGGCGCGGCCGTCGGCGGCGGACGTTGCCGGGGTCCGGGGCGCGGGCACCTGGGGCGTTCCGGGGCGGGTTGGGTTCCCGGCGGTGCATGGCGGGCGGATCGGCCCGCCGGACGAAGGGCGGCGGGCCGATCCGCGGTTCAGTGGCTGGCGAGCTGTTCGATCTGGGTGGCGAGGCGGGGGCCGGGACGTCCGGCGACACCGTCGATGACGGGCGCGTCGCCGGGGCCGGCGCGGACCACCAGGCGCTCGACCTCGGGGGCCAGCTGGTCGGTGGGCTCGGCGTTCTCGGGGCTGGTCCACGGCACCAGGTGGGCGGGCAGGGCGCGCATGTAGCCGACCATGTCCGGCACGCCGGGTGGAATGGTTCCGACGCCGACGGGGCGGTCGAGGAAGGAGTGTGCTTCCTGGAACCAGCGGATGGCCTGGTGCAGTTCGCCGCGCTGCAGGTGGAGCAGGTAGACGAAGGTGGCCGAGAGCTGGTCGCCGGCACCGGCGGCCATGCCCCACCAGAACGCGGCGGAGGCGGGGTGGCCCGCCAGGTACAGCAGGCAGCCGAAGATCTGGAAGCCGGCGATCTCGGCGTCGATCTCGCTGACGTCTATCGGGTGCTGCAGCTGGGCGGGCCGGTCGTTGACCTCGTCCTGCTCGGCGAGGTCGACGACCGTGGCCAGGGCCTCCTCAGTGAGGACGGAGCGGACCAGGGAGTCCAGGCCCAGGCGGGCGCGGGAGTGGTGGGCCCACCAGGCGGGCTGCTCGTATTCGCCGCGCCGGTGCGCCGCCAGGTCGCGGGCGATGTGCCGGATGACCCGGGGGTAGTCGTCGGTGGTCCTGCGCTGGGGGCGGGCACGGGCGAGGAGCTGCTCGACCCGGCCGGGGGCCATCGGGTCGGTGGGGTCGGGGGCCGTCACTGGCGTCCTCCTCTGGCACGGTTCTGGTGGTCCTCGAAGAGCCGGTGCGGGGCCAGGTCGTCGCCGAGGAGTTCCTTGGCACGGCGCAGGTTCCGGTCGACGGTGGCCGGGTGGACGTTGAGGATCAGGGCGGCGAGCTTGCTGGTGAAACCCATGACCTGCTTGATCATGACGGCGGCGAACTCGCCGCGGGTCAGCGGCTTCATGGCGTCGTGGAAGGCCCCCAGATCGCTGTAGCGGTCGTGCAGGAGCGCGAACATGTCCTCGATCAGCCGCCTCGCGGTGTCCAGGTCCCGCTGCAGGCGGGGGTCGCGTCCCATGCGGTAGGCCGCTTCCAGCACGGCCGCGCCCAGCACTTCCCAGATCTCCTCCTCGGCGTTGCGCGAGGAGAGGATCTGCTGCCAGTTGGCGCCCAGGTAGACGGTGACCTCGTGGACGACCTTCTCGGCCGCCGGCAGCGACTGGAGGACCTCCTCCGCGAAGCGCAGCATCTCGGGGCGCTGGCCGAGGATGTAGCCCTCGAACTCGACGCCGACCTCGGCGCCGACCACGTCGATGGCGTCCTCCAGGGCGAAGGTGTCGGGGAGAGCGGACACCGCGTCGGCCGCGGTGGCGGGGTCCCACAGCGGCGCGTCGTCGGCGCCAGTCACCCCCGGGGAGTCCTCGCTCAACGCTCCTCCCCGCTGTGCGGCGGGTGGCCGACGCGCGACTTCGCGCCCCCCGCACACCGCCGGGGGCCACAGGCGGTGTGCGGGGGCCGCAGGTGCCGGAGCCGGTAGTGCGTACAGCTGTCCATGTGCTCGTTTCCGGTCGGATTGCGGCGCTCGTTGCTTCGCCGGAGCCGTCTTCGGCTCGCTTCCAGCTTTCCGGCACAACCCTCGGATTCGCGCACGAGATCCGAACGAATTTTACTAAGAGATCACCCATGGTTGCTTGGCGTAGTCGGCGTGGCAGTCGGCGGCGTCCCCCATGAGGGCGCCAGCTTGGCATATGCCAATAGCTCAGTTGATATGATCAGTAACTCACTGTAGCTAAAGTGGCACACATCACACAACATGCCTGTCAGGAACCGGGTTTGACTGCCCATCGGGCCGCCGAGGCGCAGCCGCCGGGAGCACGGGCAGAAACGGTCAGCCCGACCGGGTCGCGTGCCGCCCCAATCGCCGCGCCCGCGCACCGTCCCCCGGCTACAGGGGTGTCCCTGGCCGCCTAGATGAGTGAGTCCGATTGCTGGGCTGGCCGCGACCATGACGAAGGGTGCCCGTTGGTTGGTTTGTGAAGACGAACCTGGACACCCTTC
>NZ_JBSFKI010000081.1:0-18584 GCF_053598475.1 Kitasatospora sp. NPDC001119 | reverse complement strand
CGACATCTCGAAGCGTGGAGAACGGCCGCCTCCACTGTCCCGGAAAGAACCGCAGATCAGCAGGTCGGGTGACCTGCGAGGTTAAACGCGAAGCTTAGACCTTGCTCGGCCAGAACCGGCCCGAACACCTCCGCCGCAGCCTCGTCTGCTGACGACAAGAGTCTCGCCAAGGAACCCACCCCATCACTGTGAACGAGCCGCTCCGCAAACGGTCGGATACTAGCAATCACGAGTGCCCCCGCTGCGGCGGTCGCCAGCCACCTCGGAGATCCGCGCTGCCGTCCAGCTCGACCTTCGCAACACGGGTTCACATCGGCGCATCTGAGCGGCTACGTGATAGCAGGCCTGTCCGCAATGCCCTCCCAATGAGTGCCGTTACCAGGTCATGGCCCTCGACTGTCACGATACTTCGTGAGCAACGGCGAACAAGGCGACTGCCGCAGCGACTTCGCTGGGGTGAAGCGCGGTTGCAGTCCGGGCCTTGCTCTCGTCGCTCAGGGGTTCGGGCGGCTGCCAGTCGATGCCGGCGGCGGTGAGCACCGCGATCAGGTGTTGCACGGCGGAGGCCAGACGGTCGGTGTTCTCCCCGGAGAGGACCCGACCCGCCTTGTGCTGGAGGTCCGTGAGGGTCTTCATCTGGGAGGCGACCCGTTCGACGTCGGGCGCGAGGGCGGCCAGCGCCGCGTCGGGTCCGGTTCCCTCGACGTCGAGGACCAGGCGCACGGGGCTGGGCTGGCCGACGGACGGGACGCCGTCGCCGGAGAGCGTGTACGGGACCTCCCAGCTGGTCGAGTTGAAGCCGTCCTCGGTGTACCTCCAGATGGTGGCGATGACCCGGTCCGGGTAGGTGCCGATGACCTGGACCGTGCCGTGCTCGAGGCGGTCGCCCTCGGTGGGGCGCAGGCGCTGTTCCACGGCGGAGGCGATGGCGTCGATCCGCTCCTCCAGGGTGCCGGCCAGCGGCGCCAGTTCCACCTGGGTGTCGGCCAGGACGCCACGGGCCTTGCGCTGCTTGAGGTCGAGGGTGGAGGTGTAGGGGTTCGCGCCGAACAGCACCGGGCTGTACTCGTACAGGTCCAGGTCGGTGATGCGGCGAACCCCTTTGGAGCGTTTGGCTGTTCGGACCTGGTAGCCGATGGACCACTGGACCTGGTCGCCGAAGAACAGCAGGTTGGCGTACATGTCCTTCCCGGCCTGGGTGGCCAGGTTGCAGCGGCCCTTGACGAGGAGCGCGCCGGCCTCGGCGGGCCAGGGCTGGCCGTTCGGCAGGGTGGCGGGCAGTCGGGCGTCGCCGGGCAGCAGTTCCTCGGTGTGTTCGGTGCGGGCGGTCCACACGTTCCAGTCGTGCGACCACACGCCTTTCGGCGTGATCTCCGCGAGGGTGCGGGCGTAGGCGCCGGGCTCGATCACGTCGCCGTCGTGGTCGCGCAGCCCGGTGATCGACACGAGTGTGGTGAAGGTGCCCTGGTCGTCGTCGGTCTCCAGCACGCCGAGCATCGCCTGCTTGTGGTCCAGCGTGCTGCTGGGGGTCGGTGCCACCGTGTCGCTCCCGGTTCGCTGGGTTGGTGGCGGTCACGGTAGGCGGGCGGCGGGCTTGGGTCTCGTTCTACCCGTCGTACCAGTTGTCGTCGTCGGTCTCGGCGTAGACCTGCTGGACGTGCCAGTCTCCGGGGCCGGCGAGGATGACGATCTCGGACTCGTCCAGGCAGCCGATGCCGGTCCCCGGGACGGCCAGGATGCGGGTGACGGGCACGTCGCCGCTGATCGTGTAGCCGGTGTGGACCTCACCGCCGTGCGTGGCGAAGTCGGCGGCGATGTGTTCTTCGGTGGTGAAGGAGGACAGCGGGCGCAGGGGCAGGTCCGTGACCGTGCCCTGGCCGTCGATCCCGCTGACGTGGGTGTCGTCGTAGCCGCCGGTGAAGCCGCGGTGGACGGTGACGTGGGTGACGCCGAGGTCGGCGAAGTGCGCCTGGGTGCTCTCCCACATGGCGGTGAGGAAGGCGTGCAGCACGGGGCCGTCTTCGGCCAGAGCCGCGGCGATCTCGGCGTCGAGGTCGGCGTCCCCGTGGTCCCAGGCCATGGTGTCGGTGAGGTTGAAGGCCTGGCGGGCGGTCTCCTGGAGGGCGAGGGCGTTCGCGTCGTGGTCGTTGGAGGTCGCAGCCCACCCGGCGACGTGGTGAGCGACGGCCTCGGCGCGGGCGAAGTCCCGGTACTCCTCGGCGCCCATCCTCACGTACCCCCAGGGCTCGCGGCGCGCGCCGCTGTCGAGGTCGGCCTGGTCGATGTGGTCGGCGTAGCCGTTGGCCCCGGACTCCGGCCGGTACGCGGCGAGGTCTCCGGCACGGACCCGGGCGAGGCGCTCACGCTGGCGGTCGGACAGCAGCAGCTCGTCGGAGACGCCGCTCATCTTCTTGGCGAGCGAGTCGCACATGGCGGCCTTGACCTTCGCGGGGGACCTCCCCCGCTTCCCGAGCAGGTCTCCCTGGCTCACCGCGTGGTCGTCGGCGAGGGTGCCCGGCAGGCCGACGCGGCCGACGCCCGGGTGGTGGGCGAAACGGCCTTGGAGGTCACGCGCGTGCCGGGCCTCGTCCCAGAGCCGGTTCTTGCGGCGCAACCGCAGGGTGACGGCGGGGAAGTCGTGCACCGCACCGCCTTCTGCTGGGGATCAGGACGGCGGCAGCGTGGCACCGGGCCGGGGGTGGTGTCGCGCCGAGCGGTCGGAGGCTACTCGGCGGTCTGCCAGTGCCAGGTACCGGGGCCGGCCAGGATGACGACCTCCGACTCGTCCAGGCAGCCGAGCCCCGTAGCCGGCGTCGCGATCACCCGCTCTGCGGGCACGATCGCGCTCATCACGAAGCCGGGTCCCTCGTCGGTAGCGAAGCCGTGGGCTACATCCGGGTCAAGGGAGAAGGCCGAGAGGGGGCGCAGCAGCGGGTCGGTGAGGGTGCTGCCGTCGGCCGTCCAACCTGCTGGTGGTCGACCGTTGGGGGTGGCCACGCCACGCCACACCGTCAGGGAGCCCAGGTCGGCTTCGGTCAGGTGGTTCTGGGTGCGCTCCCACATCGCCGCCAGCATCGCCGCGTGGCCAGTTCCGTAGGCGGCCCGATAGTCGGCAGTCACCTGCGCGATCTGGTCCGTGCTGGGCCAGTCGGCGGCCGGACGCAGCCCGAAGGCGTCTTGCGCGGTCTCCTGAAGGGCGAGGGCCTGCGGGTCTTCGTCGTTGGACGTCATCGCCCAGGTGGCGACCACCTGGTTGACGGCGCCGCTCCGCAGGAGCTCGCGGGCCCGGTCCGCGTCGACGCGCCTCCAGGAGGGGGCCGACGGGGAACCACCTTTCACGACGGAGTTGACGATCCCGGTCTCGGGGTCCTCGTACGCGTGCACCCCATCGGAGCGGACTTTGTCGAGCCAGGCCCTCTCGGGCTCCAGCAGCAGCGCCTCGTCCGGGATGTCGCGCAGGTCGCGGGTGATCCCTGCCACCACGTTGGCCTTGTACGCCTTGGCGACGCGCTCGCTCTGCCCGTCGCGGAACACCAGGCCGTGCTGCTCCTCGTCGAAGCGGGGTTCGGAGCGCGGCGCCCTGGACGGCCGGCTCGCGGCTGCTCGGATGCGCTCCAGCAACGGGTTGAGCCCCGTGCCAGGGCCATGCGCGAACCGGCCGCGACCGTCCCGCGGGTGCAAGCTCTCACGGAACGGCTCGGTCTTCCAGCGGAGGCGTAGGAGCACTTCACGAGCTTCGGGGAGGGCCACTCGAACTCCTGGTGATTGTGCGCAAGTCGAACCGGCACGATCGCAGGAGAACTGCCTACCGTCGCGGTGTGCTCACCGTGGGGCCGCCTGTGTCAACGAAGCCAGGCTGCGAAGTGCTGGCGGACCTCGTTCTCTAGTTCGGCAGGGGTCCTCTTCGATCGCATCTCGGCTGCCCAGGAGTCAGGACCAGCGTGCAGTTCATGCCACTTCGGTCGGGCCGCGTGCTGAATCCTGGACCGCCCCGGATGACGAAGGTTGAACCCGTCAAGGGTCGTGTTCCACACCGGCTTGAACTCCGATGTCAGCTCAGCCACTGCTGGCGCAATGAAGAGGTCATCAATGAACAGCACTCGGACACAGAAGTCCATCGGGTCGAGGTTCCGGCTCTGGTCGAGGGTTCGGCAGTGCTCATCGAGTCGCACGCTCACCGCGGGGGGCTTGAGGTATGCGTTCATCGGCACCGACCCCGACCCCTTCTGAACACCGCCCACGTACAGCGGAACCGAAGTTCCGGAAACCGGGGCGTAGAGCTCGTGAGCACCGAAGTAGTAGATCGCGTAGATCCCCGAGTCCCGCGCCCATGAAGCGGCCTTCACGAGGCTGCCGGCCTCGACCGAGCGGAGCCTCTCGACGACGCTGTGTACCAGGTTCTCGGGGCGCAGCGGGTCGAACTTGTACTCGCGCAGGCGCGAGTCCGCCATCTCCCGGGCGATCCGGTACACCGGCTCGCTGATCCGGAGAGTGTCGGCGGTCACGGATCGTGGTTGTACTGCTTCCTCGTTGCGGGCGATCGCCAGAAGATTCCGCAGCGGGGCAGGGTCCGCGTTCAAGGCTTCTGCGAGCACCTCAAGGGTCCGGTCAGACGGAGGCGGGCTGTCAGGGCTGAACGCCGCCGAGACCGTCGTGCGGGACAGATTTCCCTCGCTGGCCACCTGCGCCTTGGTCTTCCGGGACCGAGTGAGCAAGTCGGCGAGGGCGTCACTCAGTTGCTGCCGACCACTCTGGTCACCCACAGGGCTCACTCCTCGACTCTCAGGTGTACAGTTGAGTTCAATCCGGCGGATTGAACACGTGCTGAACGCTGGCGTGTTTCACACTCTCCCAATTCTCCAGGAAGGGCGGCCATGCGGGCCCTCGTGTTCGTGATCATCGCTCTGGCGAGCCTCGTCGTTGCTCTCACCAGCGGCCTGCTCCGCTACTGGCGCACCCGTTCCTTCCCCGAAGCAGTCGAGCGCGGCGCTGCCGCCGCTGGAGCCACACTCGCTCTCGGTGCCGCCTACCTGGCCGTCCTTTGGGTGAAGTAGCGAGCGGAGACCGGGTTACCGACTACTGCGTTCAGCACCGGGCAGCGACTCCGCCTCTTGCCGCAGGCTGGCCGGTGCGGCCTTGCCGAAGGGCTGGGCCAGGACCCTCCGGGCGGCTTCCTGCCGGTCGACGCGGAGTACCTGGGCGAGTCCGTCGAGTGTGGTGACGGGCTCGCCGTTCGGGTAGCGGATGTCCCAGCGCCGGCTGCGCAGCCAGTCCTCGTTGAGTTGCTGGCGGTCGCTCGGTGTTCCAGTGGTCATGCTTCATCCTCACACGGGGGTACGGGCGGGGTCGTCGCGGTCTGCGGGCCGGGGCTGGTGGTCAGCGTTCAAGCCTCCAAGCGAGGCGGCAGCGGCAGCCGACGGCCTGCCCGGGCGGGGCGGTGGTGTCGCCGGGGTGGCGCAGCAGGTCCTCGCCGATGGTGAAGGGCTGTCCGTAGGGCTGGGTCTGGCCGTCGGCCGCGTCGTGGTCGGGCCTCGTGCGGCCGTCGTCGTGGGCAACCCAGCGGCGGACGAGCCCGGTTCGGGCGCTGGCGGCGGCGGCCTGGTCACGGGCGCTCTCGACGGTGACGGTGGCGAGGTGGCTTGCCTTGACGCTCGCCCGGTTCGCGAGGGAGCGGCCCCAGTCGCGGGTGGCCTCGGCGATGCCAGCCAGGCTCTTGCCCTCCCGATCGGAGCCGGCCATGTCGTCGGCGAGGGCCTGGGCCTGCTTGGCGAGCCAGTCGGTGAGCAGCGGGGCGATCGTGGGCCAGACGGCGGCGGTGGCGGTGCCGGTCGACCCGAGGGCGGCGTGGAGCTCGGTCACGGCCGTGGTGGCGGCCTGTTCGATGAGGGGCCGGAGGGCCTGGACGGCTTCCTGCCGCCAGGTCGCGATGTCGATCACCTGGTCGACGGGCAGGCCCTTGATGCCGGTGGCGGCATCGGTGGTGCCGCCTCGGTCGTCCCAGTGCCGGGTGCCCTTGCGGTGCCGGGGGGAGTGGAGCCGGGCGACGGTGCGTTCCGTCCAGCGGGTGGTGAGCGTCTGGAGGGCGTCGTCCAGGCGGCCCCGGAGGGAGTCGGCCGCGGTCTCGTCCAAGACGAGGTCGGCGGCGGGTGCCAAGGTCTTGCCCGTGGCCGGCACCGGGGGCGGCGTCGTGGTCCCGACGGCCGGAGCATCTGCCGTGCGGGCGGGCAGGGCGGTCCGGCCGGAGGCCAGCCACAGGGCCCGGGTCTCGGGGGTGTCATCGATCTCGTCGGCGTATCCGGCGAGTTCGGCGTAGGAGCGGATCGAGCGGACGCCCGCGGCGACTTCCTCACGGGCTTCGGACAGGCGTTTGGTGCGGGGTTCGCGCAGCACGTCGATGTCGGAGGTGTCGAAGTAGACCTCGTTGTCGTCCCCGGCATCGTCCTGGAAGGCGTCGGCGATCAGCCGCAGGTGCGGCGGCATGGTGATCTCCCAGAACGTGGTCTTCTCGGCCCGGGCGTTGTCGAACGTCCTGCCCGACGCGTTGCCGAGCTGGGACTCCGGAACGCCGAACGCGGCGAGCAGCTCGATCTTGGACAGGGCGGCGACGGTCTCGTAGGCCATGTCCCGGGGTGTGACGGAGGTGTCGGTGACGGTGACGTTGCCGCCGTTCAGCACTGTCCAGGAGCCGGCTGCGGACGGCCCGGTGCCGAACCTGGCGCGCAGCAGGCGCAGTTCGTCGTCGTCCATGTCGCCGTCGATGCCGATCACGCCGCCGGGCCTGGCGTCGTTGTTGACGAACGACAGGTTGTAGTGGCGGGTGAAGAAGTCGAGGTCGGCGCTCAGGCCGGCGGCTTCCAGCGGGGTAATGCCGGAGTAGGGGTCGAGCGGGTGGGGGGTTCGGATCCACCGCACACGTTCCACGTCGAGGTGGCGCAGCTCGCCGGTGATCGTGACGGTCTCGAAGTGCGAGATCAGGTCGCTGCCGGTGGACGGCACCGGCCGGGTTCGGCCCGGCGGCAGCAGGTCGATCCGCAGCAGATCGCCTCCGCGCGAGAACGTCGGCTCGAGGAACACCCCGCGCTTGGACAGCAGAAGCTGCATGCTGACCCGCTTCTTGAACGTCCACGCGCCCTCGGCCGGGTTGGCCCTGATGTTCATCGCGCGGTAGAGCGGGTGCGCGTCGTGGGGAGGCAGCGGCTCGTCGGAGGTGCCGCTGCGTGGGCGGACCCGTAGCGGCCGGTCGGCGGCGTGGTTGGAGATCGTGTCGACGGCCTTGTAGATCCACACCGCCCGTTCCATGCCGTCGCGCACCGCCCGTTCGACGGACCACGGACGGGCCCGGTCCACGCCTGCGGGCGTCCAGCCGAGGGTGTAGTCCGCAGTGGACTTCGTGGCCGGCGCGGGGCGGCGCAGGGTGGGGAACCAGCGGCGGGGCATGCGTTCTCCTACTGCTGCTCGTTGTGGTGGCCGAGGACGGCGGCGGCCGAGAGCGCGAGCAGGCTGGTGCCGGCGAGGCCGAGGCGGGGGTCGGTGGTGTAGGCGGCCACGTTGAGGCCGATGGTGCCGAGTGCGAGTAGGACGACGGCGACGACGTCGCGCACCCGGCGTGCGGTCAGGTGCGCGACGTCGTCGGTCAGGTGGGGCTGGTGCCTGCTGGGTACGGTCACGGCAGGCAGGCTAGGCACTTCGGTGCCTAGCGTCCCGGCGGCTGCTCCCGCTTGCGGTTGCCCGCGTCCCCTGGGTCCGGCTTTCGGAAGTTCTCGGCCGCGGCGACCTGGTGGCGATGCTCGGGGGCGGGACGGCGCTTGCGCGTGCCGATGGGCCCTCCGTGCAGCATCTGGTCGGCCCCGGCACACGGGTCTTCGCAGACCTCGTCGTAGGGCCTGCGGCAGCGGATGCAGATCACGTCTGCGGAACGGATCTTGGTTGTGGCCGGGACGCGGTAGACGCCGCGGCGGCGTGCGTAGGCTGCACCTTGCGTGTCCACGGGGACGTACGCGGCGATCACCCACTCGTGGAGGTCGGTGTTGCTGTCGTCGGTCGTCGTGCTGTCAGTGTTCAAGCTGCACTCCCCTCGCCAGCAGGCGCCCGTGTGGGTGGGCGCCGGCGGCAGCAGCGGCTGTTCGTCTCTGCGTGGCGCTCTGTGCGCCCGTGCGGCCTTCGGGCGGTACCCGAAGGGGCGTTGTCCTCAGTACTGGTAGACGGGTATGCCGTTTTCCAGCTGGGCGGCTTGGGCCTGGTGCACCCGTCGGCCGAGGGCCGTGTGCGTCGGCGTGGCGCCTTCGGCTCGGGGCAGAGCGGTCGCCCCGTGCGCGGTCTCGCGCGAGATCGGGTTAGTGCTCCCCCCCGCTTCGCCGACGGTGCTCCCCCAAGCACCCGGACGGCGTACGGCAGCACGTCGATTCGTGATCCGATTTGCGTGCTGATGATGAGTCAGCACGGCTGGTGTGCGCAAGTTTCCCCTCCATTCCGAGAGTTACGGATTGGGGATCTCCCCCCTACTCGACCGTAGATGGTGTGCGGCCGATGCGGAATCTGCCCGCTGCACAGGAGGCGTATCACCGCTGCACAGTGAACACCGACAGTAGCGCATGTCACTTAGCGTAGTCGGCGCAAGGGTGGGGCCGTCAACGCGAGAGCGGCAGGGGGATGTTGAACTCACCGGCGATCGCCAGCACGACGTCGTACGCGTCGGCGGACTGACCGAGCAGGTCCCGCTGGAGGAACCGGGAAGCGATGCGCAGCCGCTTGCGGACGGTCTGCGCGTGGATCCCGAGGGCGCCGGCCATGCGGGCCGTGTCACCGTCGGCCAGGACCCACGCCTTCAGGGTGTCGACCAGTTCCTCCGTCAGGACCTGGAGGAAGTCCTGCCCCCAGGCCTGCGCTTCGGGGTGGGCCAGATAGTCCTGGAGGTCGGCCGGTCCAGCGTGCGTCCCCTCGTCGACGTACTCGTCCAGGAACAGCGCCTCCAACGCAGCCGCCACCACCGCCCGGTCGCGGAGGGCTTCGAGATCGACCCCCAGGATGGTCGCTGCGGCCCGCACGCGGTTCGCGACGGTGTTGCGGTGGACACCGGTGAGCTCGGCAGCCGCTCTCACCGACGACTGGAGCGTGAGCGTGAGCGTCTGGAGCAGCATGTCGCGATCCGCTTGAGCCTGTCGGAGCAACGGGTGCAGCACGGCCGTGGCCCAGCCCGGGTACAGCCGGTTGAGTAGTTCTGGCAGCCTCCCCTGCGAGCTGTAGTACGCGGTCCGGGTGCGGTCGATCCGGGCCCGGGCAAGGGCCCTCAGGGCATGCCGGTGGGACTGGTCGGTCTCGGCGATCAGCCGGAGCCCGCTGGCTCCGAGGTACCGGTCGGGGCGTAGGGCGACCAGGCGGCGCAGCGCCGTGTCCATCTCGTCGTCGGTGTCCGTGACGGTGCACGGCTGCGGGGCGATGACGACCAGGTGCTCCTCGTAGATGGGGCACTGTACGACCAGGGAGAGCCTGTCGACGGCTCGCCGGCACTCGTCGTACAGGCGGTCTCGCTCGCTTGGCGGGGCCTCCAGGATGTAGACCCGGGCGGCCGCCGCGTCAAGCAGGCCCGGGTAGACCGGGGCTGCCGTACGGCGGGCCTTGAGGACCTCGCCCGTCATCAGCAGTTCCAGGATGGCGACGCGCAGTTCCCTCTCTGCGGACTGCTGGTTCTGGATCGCTGCGTCGGCGTCTTCGACCGCGAGGTGGAGGGAGAGCAGGTCAGCGGTGCGGTTGGTGACCTGGGTGAGGAGGTGACGGTCGAAGGGCGGCTCCCTGACGACGGCCAGGACGGCGCGCGGGCGGGTGCTGCCGACGGCAACGAGGCGCACCTCGGCGCCGTCGCTCTCGAGGGCTGCCGACTCAATGCGGCCGGCCGCGATCTCCTGGATCTTGTCGGCGACCGGGGCGAGCTTGCCCGCCGAGCGCTGCGGAGCCATGGCGACAACAGCTCCGTCCCGTCCGATCAGCACGACCCGGCCGCCGGTCTCGGTGGCCAGCCACCGCACGATGCGGCCCGAGCGGCGGACGTCCGGCGCGGGACGGGCCTGCCCGAGCAGCCAGTCGCGCCACTCGGCGCCGTGGCGCAGGTCGATCACGCACTCACGGGTCACCGCGTCCGCGAGATCGGCCCACGAGGTTGTGGTGGGCAGGGTGAGCAGCGGCACGCGCAAGTGCCGAAGGGCGTCGGCGAGTCCCGCGGGTACGCGGCCGGCGGTGGAGACGACGGCCAGCGCGGCAACGCCGGCTTCGGCGGTGCGGCTCACGAGTTCTTCGAAGTCAGGGTCGGTCGGGGCCCAGTGATCCAGGTCTGCGATGGCGAGGGTCGTCGAGAGGTCGCCGGATGCCCGAGGACGGTCCCCGGGGCGGACGGGCCGCACGGAGGTGATGTTGCGGGCCAGTGCGTGTGGCGGCGTGTCCGGGAATTCCGTCAATCCGAATTCGAGCATCCCGGTGAGACGCTTTAGCGATGGCATGGTCCCCCCTCTTAATGGATTATCGCGCGCTCAACCGACAGAACGCGGACATGCCAAAACTGGCGACTGCCCCCACCAGTTCTGGCTGACCGCGTTCCGGAAGACTTGCCATCAAAGCCCGGCCCATGTCCCATGTCAACGGGAATAGTTGGGCCATGCATTACCGTCGGATTGACATCCAATTCGCCTCCCGTAGACCAGGCATTTACTGCTTGTTCGTCAGGCAATCACCCGGACACGGCGGCGACCGACTTGCGGCTCGTAGGGGGCGAGCAACACAGCCTCGGCGCGGTCGGGCGAGCTGACCCCGCGTCGCCGCATCGACCTCTTGGACTCGATGACGGTGCGTCCGCCCGAGTTGGTTTCCAGCTTCGGGGCGGACATCTGGGCCTGGGTGCGGCGGTCGATGCGCAGCCGCAGCGAGCCCTGCCCGTGGGGGGACAGCAGCGATCGCATCGCCAGCCACATCTCGTCCCGCTTGTTGGAGGGACGCAGCATGGCGGCTTCGTCGTCCCGGCCCGTGCTCTCGCTGGCGAGCACGGTGACGATCTCCGCGCGGTGGAGGCCTTCGCGCCGCCAGGCTTCCAGCAGGCCGGCGACACCCCAGCCGATGCCGACTCCGTCGATCTTGACGCGTACGGGGGCGGTGCTGCCGAGCGCGGCAGCGAGGTCCTGGGCGGCCTTGATCTCCCGCAGCACGACTCCGGCGACGACCACGGCGTCCGCGTTGTCCTGGCCGGCGGTGGCGTGGCGCAGCTCGACCAGGTCACCGACGGAGCGGGCGATGGCGAACTCGTCGCCTCCGTCGGCGGCGACGTCGACGCCGAGCCTGACCCAGGCGCCTCGCCGCACCCGGTGGGCGCTGGTCTCGCCGTCCAGGCCGAGGGCGTTGAGGGCGACGTAGTCCGGGCCGTCCGGTTCGGGGTTGTCGCTGGCGCGCTCGACCCAGGAGGAGGGGATGGCGCGGGCCTGGCCCCCTCGGGGGAACCTCGCGTGCACCTTCGCCTGGACGAAGGGCGCGTCCTCGCCATGGTCCCGGATGGCCTCTTCCACCCACTGGGGGTCCACGAGGTGGGTGGCGAGCAGGTGGACGGGGGCCTGGGGCGGGCAGGCACGGCAGCGCCGGGTGCGCTCGCCGGACAGCAGCGGGGTGTCGTAGACGCTGATCGGCAGCACCCGCACCGCGGGGTCGGCGCAGGTCTGCTCGAACCAGCCGCCCTCGTCGTCGGTGGGCGGGTTGCCGATCAGCAGGGCACGGGTGTGCTCGCCAGTGAGCAGGCCGCGCATCGCGGCGCCGATGATCCGGCCGATGCCGCCGGCCTCGTCCACGATGACCATCAGGCGAGGCGCGTGGATGCCCTGGACGGCGGACTCGTCGTGCGGCGGGGCACTGAAGCCGTAGGCGACCACGACGTCCGAGCCGTGAGAGTCGGGCATTTTCCACTGGTCGACGCCGACTTCGCCGGGCAGGCCCGCACGGGCGACGATCTGGCGGATGTGGGGCCACATCTGGCGCTGGACCTGGCGGGCCCGGGTGGCGGTGGTGACGGTGAGCGCGGTGCCGGGCGGGTGGACGACGGAGGACCAGACCGCGGCCCGGGCGGCGATGTGGGTCTTGCCGGAGCCGAAGCAGCTCGGGACGGCGACGCGGCGGTGGTCGACCAGGGCCTCCAGGATGTCCCGCTGGCGGCTCCACTGGGACTCGCCGAGCACGTCCTCCACGAACCCGACCGGGTCGTCGGCCCACAGGGCGTAGGGGGTTCCGGCCTCGGTGTCGGCCGCCGCGAGGACCTGCGCCCAGTCGCCGGTGTCGAGGGTCGCGTAGAAGCGCCGGCGGACGGCCGGTGCCGAGGCGGCGAGTTCCGCGTAGAGGCGGCGGCCAAGCCTTCCGGGGCGGGGCGCGGGCACCGCGGGCAGCGGCTTGGTCACGTGGCCCTCCTGGTCATGTCGGTTGGCAGGCCACGGTGCCGGACCAGCGGTCGGGTGTCGCACCGAGCAGTCCCCGAGGAATTTACCTTGCTCTTTTTTATAGACCTAAGTCAATTTCTCTGCGAGGCTGGTACCGCCAGCCGGGGACCGCGAACCCCCGGCCCCAACCCCAAGGAGACCAACCATGGCCCCGACCAACCGGATCACTGCCCGTCACGCGGCAGTCGCCTTCGCCCTCACCACCGCCTTCACCACCGGCATGGCCATCAGCACCCACCCCACCACCGCCCCGGCCAACCCGGCGGCCGTGACCCTCAGCCCCACCCCGGCACAGCCGCTGCCCGCCACCGCCCCGGCGGCCCCCGCCGTGGCCCCGCTGGCCGACCTCTCCCCGGCGCCCGTCTGCCCCGCCCCCGCCGACGCCCCGAGCCCGGCCGCCATCACCCTGCCCGGGACGCCCACCACGGTCACCGTCACTGCCCCTGCGGTCACGATCACCGAGCCCGCCCCGACCGTCACCGTGACCGTCACCGCCACGCAGGTCGTGACCGCCCCGACGGTCACGGCCCCCGCCCCATCCCCGACCGCCATCACCACCCTGCTGCCGACCTCGGCGCCCTCCCCGACCCCGAGCACCCCGCGCGGCCCCCAGCCGAGTCACTGACCTGGACCCGGGGCTCCTCCGCCCGAGGAGCCCCGGCCCGGCAGGGACAGCACCCAGCCGCCTCCCGTCTTCGACGCCACCACCCCGAGCTGGCGCCGCGCCCGCTGCACTGTGCGCGGGGCGAGTCCGACGGCCGCTGCCGCCGCCAGCACGTCCCGGGCCGGTGCCGGGCCGGCGGCCAGCATGCGGCCCAGGAGCTTGTAGGCGCTGGTGCTCGCGGGGCGTCGCCGCAGCAGGTCCGCGCCGGTCATCGCTTCGTCGCGGCCGCGCGCGCAGCGGCTGCTCCACGTCACGGGCCGGGTCCGGCCTGCTTGGTGGAACTGCAAGCCGCCCATGACCGCCCAGCCGCTGTTGGCCACCGGCACCAGCGCCATCGCCCCGTCCACGCCGTGGACGGCCATGTGCACCGCGGCCGCGTGCGAGGACCGCGCCGCCTCCGTCGCCCTGCGCGTGGACGACCAGCCCGCACGCTTCGAGGCGTCCCGGACGGCCAGGACGGCCGTGCCGACGCGCTGCGCGAGTTCCGCGAGCACCTGCATCGCCTTCTCGACGGGGACCCGGTAGGGGCAGATCGTCATGAGGTCTACCACCACGAGGTCGGGCCGGCGCTCGCGCAGGAGGTGTTCCATCTGGTCGGCGTCGCCGGGCAGGCGCAGGCCTCGCCGCCCACCGCGGCCGCCCAGCACCAGGGCCACCTCGACCCGCTCGCCGCCCGGCCCGCAGGCCGCCAGGAGTTCCGCCGTCCGGTCCGCCGTCTGCGGCGATGCGAGCACCAGCACGGTGCGCGCTGCCTGGAGCTGCTGCCCGTCGGGCAGGGCCGCCGCCGTTGCCGCCCGCACCGCGACGTCCAAGGCCACCGCCCAGGTGCTGACGCCGTCCTCGCCGTCGATCAGGCTCAGGCCCGCCGACGGCACGTACCCGGGCCAGATCCAGCCGGGGCCGTCATCGAACGCCGGCGGCGCGACCACCACGTACTCCGGGCCCAGCCGCAGCGCCGCCGCGATGTCTTGCGTCTCGCACCCGTCGGCCAGGCAGTCCAGTTCCACCCGCCCGTCCCCGGCCGCGAGCACCAGCAGGGAGCCCTGGCGGTCGTCGTGCGCGGGGCAGCGCGCCAGCCAGCCGCCCTCGGTCGGCCGGACGTTTCCCCACCGGCGCAGTGCTGCCAGCACCGTCTCGTACTCCTGTGCCACGCACCCTTCCTCCGTTCTGCTCTCGACCGGCCTGCTGGACGTGCAGGCTGGTTCGTCTCCTTACCGTCAAGACACGCAACGGCTCGAAGGGTTGCCCTCCAGCGACAGCGCGATGCAGGTGGCCGCGTGCGGCAGGTGCAGCCGCTCGTACGGCAGCAGCGGCAGGTCCGCGCTCGGTCGGCGCGAGCGGATCGTGCCGGCGCCGTCGCGGTAGACCGCGGTGTTGCCCAGAGCGCTCGGGTTCGCGTCCACCGCCAGCCGCGCGCCTGCGGCGGTGATGGTCCAGTGCACGGCTGTAGCGCACCGGCGGCACCGGGCGAGTCCTCGCGTCGGCAGCACGCTCACGCCTCTTCGGCTGACGCGGTGTCGCCGACGAGGAGGGCCGCCACCTGCCGCCAGCCGAACAGGGCGACGGCGTGGGCCTGGCCGTGGTCGGCGATCGCCTCCAGCACTTCCAGCGGGTCGGGCTCGGCCACGCGGCCTCCGGGCAGCGCGGCCATGAGCGGCCGCTGCCCTGGCATCGGGGCCGCGCCTGCGGGCCGGTCCCGGCCACCCGAAGGCGCGGGAAGCAGCGTCAACGGCTGGCCGGCGGGACCGGGTTCCTGGTCGCGGGAGATCTCGTTCTCGATCGAGGCGAGCCGGTCGGCGACGCTCACCTGCGCCGCCGGGGCCGGCCTTCGGCGGGCCGTCCGGCGGCCGGGCCTGGCCGGGCGGTCGGGCACCGGAAGTCCGGGCTGCTCCCGCTGCTCGCGAACCCACTTGCGCCACAGGGCCTGCCAGTCCGCGCCGAGGGTGGCGCGGCCCCGGTGCCAGTCCGTGAACGCCGCCGTCACGGTGGCCAGCCCGGCCGGGCCGCCGAGGCGGTCCAGGTGGCCGTCGGCCGCCGCCCAGGCCAACGCCGCAGCGTCCGGCCAGAAGCCATCGGGCAGGGGGTGACGGCGCGCTGCCGGCCCCCACCCACCCGCACCTTCCTCACCCACACCAGCCCCCTCCCTGCGGGAGGGGCGGGGAGGGGCCGGGCGCGCACGAGGACGCCGGACGTCCCCTGGGGACACGGGCTGCTGGCCTGTGTACTCCTCGCCGGACGGGGCACAGTTTGGTCCCTGGTCGTCGGCGGAATCGTCGCCGCTCGACGGCGGGTTGCGCTGCTGGCGCTTCTTCTCCGCCGCGCGCTGACGCCGCTCCTGGACCTGGCCCCGGCTCGGGTTGGCGTCCAGGTAGCCGTGCATCACGTAGTCGCCGCGCCGGGGCTGAGGGCAGCGCGCGCACGCGTGCCCGGCCTCGTGCCACAGCCCGGAGGCGAGCAGTTTGGCGATCTGGGTGGTGGTGCCGTTCTTCACCGCGACCGCTCCGGGGATCACCCCGTCGGTCAGGTGGGCGCTCGCGTAGGCGCCGCAGCGCACCCACAGCCCGGTGGCCGCGTTGCCTGCCGCGAGGATCTTGGGGTGGTCGTCCGTACTGTCGCCGACGGCGAACCAGGGCATGCCGGTGGTCTCCTACCAAGGTGTGGGGTGCCGGGTCCGCAGGCCGACACGACGATCAGGGCGAGGCGGCAGCGCTCAGGCGGCGGTGTCGGTGGCCAGGGCATCAAGGCCCAGGAGAACGCGCAGCTTCGCGGTCGGCACGAGCACGCGACGGCCGACCGTGATCGTCGGGATGTCGCCGCGCCGGGCGGCGTTGTAGCTGGCAGCGCGCTCAAGGCCGAAGATGCGGCCGGCCTCGGGCACGGTCATCGTCGGCTGGACCTGCGGGTCAGGAAGGGCGGGAACGGGGCTCGTCGTCATGCCCGCACTGTGGTCTGCGCCGGGTCCTACCGTCCCGCCGTCCACGGCCGGTACGGGCAGTTCTCGTATGTGCCGCACCGGCTGCACCAGTACACCGAAGGCCAAATCCGTGCAGGTCAGCGCTCATGCGAGCCGCGATTGGCGGCCTTCCCCGGGGAATCCATACCGCCCGAGCCGACCGTCTTCGACCACCCGATACCAGGGCGACGACCGCACGACGGCGACACCCCGGCTTCCTCCTCGTCTACCCCGGTCCACGCCCGTCCATGTCGGCGGCCACGCTGCTGACCCCGTCCAGCCTCGGCGCGACCCAACGCCGCCGTCGGCCGTACGGTCACGGCCAACTCCCCACCGCCGCACCGGCCTGTGCCCTGACCAGCACGGCTTTGGTGACTGTGGGCGTGCCGCGACCGTCGCCCCAACCAACGGGGCCTGAGGGCCGATTGAGAGAGATGAGCGAGCGCGAGAAGAACGACACCCCCGGGTCGGTGTACCGCCGCTGCACCTGCCGCGAACCCGTCCTGGACGAGAACAGGCAGCCCGTCTTGGACGCCGGCGGAAAGCCAAAGATGCGCGAACTCGGCGCCCGCTGCCCGAAGCTGAAAGGCAAGAAGGCCCACGGCACGTGGTGGTACTACCTCAAGCTCAAGCCCGGCCCCGACGGCAAGCCGAACCGGGACCGCAAGGGCGGCTACCCGGACAAGGACGCCGCCGTGGCCGCCCTGAACAAGGTCATTGCGAAGGTCGACCGCGGCGAGGTGATCGACCACCGAACCACCGTGGCCCAGTACCTGACGAAGTGGCTGAAGGACCGCAAGACCCTGGATCCGACAACCGTCAGCTCCTACGAGAGCCACATCCGGATCTACCTGATCCCCGCGCTCGGCCACATCAAGCTGGAGGACCTGACCGCCGAGCCGATCACCGACATGTTCGACGCGATCCAGGCCCGCAACGTCATCATCGCCTACGAGCTCGCAGTGATCGCCAAGGCCCGCGCCGAGTACACCGAGTGGAAGGCCCTGTACGGGCGCAAGCCGGGCCGCCCCAAGAGGGACGCCCCGCCTCCGCCGGTGCCCGCGCCGGAGATACCCGGGCGCGAGCCCCACGCCCAGATGCGCATCGTCTCCCCGGCGACCATGCAGCGCATCCGCGCCACCCTGCGCTCCGCCCTCACGGCGGCGGTCAAGAAGGGCCAGGTCAGCAGGAACTGGGCGAGCCTGGTCGACCTGCCCTCCGGCAAGCGGCCGAAGGCGCTGCTGTGGACGCCGGAACGCGTCGAGGAGTGGCGGCGCACCGGCGAGAAGCCGTCGAAGGTGATGGTGTGGACCCCCGAACAGGCCGGGATGTTCCTCGACGGCATCGAGCACGACTGGCTGCGCGCGTTCTGGCACCTGGCAATCTTCCGAGCGCTGCGCCGAGGCGAAGGCGCCGGCTTCGAGTGGCCGAAGGCCAACCTCCAGACGGCGGTCATCACCGTCGACTGGCAGGTGGTCACGGTGAAGGGCAAGCCCCTCGGGAAGGACCCGAAGCAGGACAGCAAGCGCACGCTCGCCCTCGACAGCCACACCCTCCAGGAGCTGCGGGACCACCGCGACCGGATGGCCGAGGCCCGCCGCGACGCGGCCGAAGCCGCGCGGCCGTGGCCCGTGACCGACAAGGTGTTCGTCCGTGAGGACGGCACCGAGATCAACCCGGACTACCTCACCGACCGGTTCGAGCTGCTGTACACCAAGCTGGGCCTGCCGCCCGTACGCCTGCATGACCTTCGACACCTCGCGGCCACCCTGCTCCTCGGCGCCGGCGCGGACCTCAAGGTCGTACAGGAGGTACTCGGCCACGCCACCTACGTGCTGACCGCCGACACCTACACCTCCGTGCTGCCGTCCCTGGACCGCGAGAGCGCCGAGAAGGCCGCCGCCCTCGTCCCAGTGAAGTCCCGAAGCAGCACCAGCGCCCCACTGGTGTACCTGCTGGTGCTTGGCGGGATCGAGGTCGCCATGACCAACTCCGAGGACGCGCAGGCCATCGTGGACCTGTGGAACGAGCTCCTCGCCCACGGCCACCCCGGGCTGAGGGAACGCCCTGCGGCGATGCCGAACAAGCGCACCCGCTGGTCCGGCCGGGGAATGTTGTGGGACCACCGGCCCCGGCACCAGCAGTTGCACTCCGCCGTAGCCGGCATCGACCGGCGCACCGGCACGGTGATCTACCAACTGCCGCTCACCAGGCAGCCCTGCTTCGAGTTCGAGCGCGACCTGTACACCGAGCAGGCCGCCGTCAGCTCCGTAGAGCTGCGCCACGGCCTGCGCGGCGCCATCGAAGTCGTGGCCCGCGGCACCGATGAAGCAGCGGTGAAGGGCGCCTTCGAGCAGGCCCTGGGCCACGCCGCCCAACTGCGCACCGGCAGCGAGCCCGAGGCCTGACCCGCCCTAGGTGTACTGACCACGGAGGTTGGTGACAGGGCTCACGGCCGGGTGATCTTGAAATGAGTGAGGGCCTTCTGGCTCGGTGTGGATTGCGACAT
>NZ_JBSFKI010000080.1:0-20948 GCF_053598475.1 Kitasatospora sp. NPDC001119 | reverse complement strand
CGGTGAACGGCACCGCGCTGAAGACCTACTCCAACGTGGACGCCGCGGCCGGCTACCAGCAGCGCACCTTCGACCTGTCGGCCTACGCGGGCCAGACGGTCACCGTGAAGTTCGCCGGGACCGAGGACGCCTCGCTCCAGACCAGCTTCGTGATCGACGACACCTCCGTCCAGACCGGCTGAGCCCGGGCCGGCTCCTGACGGGCCGGTGAACCAGGACAGGTGAGGGGCCCGGCGGCTACGGCTGCCGGGCCCTTGTCGTGCCCGCCCCTCCTGGCCCGGCCCCGGCTCCTCCTCGGCTTCTCCTCGGCTCCTCCCGGGTCTGCTCCCGGGCTCGCTCCCCGGCTCCTCCTCGGCTTCTCCCGGGCTTTCGACCAAGGTCTTGACGGCCCCCGCGGGTGCCTCTAGGTTCGGCGCTGCAAGTTTCCGGCAAGTTGCAGAAACTTCCTGCAGTTCCCCTGCGGCCCTTCCGCAGGCTCCCCCTCCGGCTGCCCCATCCCAGCCACCCCCAGGAGACGACGTGGTCACCACCGCCCCCGCCCGCCGGCCCGCCCGCGCGGCCGGTGCGCTCGCCGCCTCGGCGGCGCTCGCCCTCTCGCTCGGCACCTCCCTCGGTGCCCCCGCCGCCCAGGCCGCCCCGCCCGCCAACAACGGCAAGGACGTCACCGCCACCCTCTTCGAGTGGCGCTTCGACTCCGTCGCCCAGGCCTGCACCTCCACCCTCGGACCCAAGGGCTACGGCTTCGTCGAGGTCTCCCCGCCGCAGGAGCACATCCAGGGCGCGCAGTGGTGGACCTCCTACCAGCCGGTCAGCTACAAGATCGCCGGACGGCTCGGCGACCGCACGTCGTTCAAGAACATGGTCGCCACCTGCCACGCGGCCGGGGTCAAGGTGATAGCCGACGCGGTGGTCAACCACATGTCGGCGGGCTCCGGCACCGGCACCGGCGGCACCGCGTACACCAAGTACAACTACCCCGGCACGTACCAGGACCAGGACTTCCACGGCTGCCGCCAGCCGATCACCAACTACCAGGACCGCGGCAACGTCCAGAACTGCGAACTGGAGAACCTCTCCGACCTGGACACCGGCAGCGCGTACGTCCAGACCACCATCGCGCACTACCTGGACGACCTGGCCTCGCTCGGCGTCGACGGCTACCGGATCGACGCCGCCAAGCACATCGCCGCCGCCGACCTCGCCGCGATCAAGGCCAGGATGGCCAACCCCAAGGCGTACTGGGTCCAGGAGGTCATCTACGGCGCCGGCGAGCCGGTCCAGCCCACCGAGTACACCGGCACCGGCGACCTGGACGAGTTCCGGGCCGGCACCGACCTCAAGCGGATGTTCACCACCGACAAGCTCGCCAACCTCAGCGGCTGGGGCGCCTCCTGGGGCTACCTGCCGAGCGGCCAGGCCCGCACCTTCGTCGACAACTGGGACACCGAGCGCAACGGCTCCACCCTCAACTCCACCTACGGCAACACCTACACGCTCGCCAACGTCTTCCTGCTGGCCTCGCCGTACGGCGCCCCCAACGTCTACTCCGGCTACTCCTTCACCAACAAGGACGACGGCCCGCCGAACGGCGGCACCGTCAACGCCTGCTACCAGGACGGCTGGAACTGCACCCACGCCTGGCGGCAGATCGCCAACATGGTCGGCTTCCGCAACGCGGTGGCGGGCACCGGGGTGAGCAACTGGTGGTCCAACGGCGGCAACGCGATCGCCTTCGGCCGCGGCGGCAAGGGCTACGTCGCGATCAACCACGAGGGCGCCGCGATCACCCGGACCTTCCAGACCGGGCTGCCGGCCGGCACCTACTGCGACGTCCAGCACGGCGACCCGCAGGCCGGCGGCGGCTGCACCGGCCCGACCTACCAGGTGGGCGCCGACGGGCAGTTCACCGCCACGGTCGGCGCGGGCGACGCGGTCGCGCTGTACGTCCAGCCCGGCGCGAGCGTCTCCGGCGCCTCGTTCAACGTCAACGCGACCACCACGCCCGGGCAGAACATCTACCTGGTCGGCGACGCCGCGGCGCTCGGCGGCTGGGACCCGGCGAAGGCGCTGCCGCTCTCCTCGGCGGGCTACCCGGTCTGGTCGCTGGCGCTGTCGCTGCCGGCCGGCACGTCCTTCCAGTACAAGTACGTCCGCAAGGACGCGAGCGGCGCGGTGACCTGGGAGTCCGGCGCCAACCGGACGGCGACGGTGCCCTCGGGCGGGACGGTCACGCTGAACGACACCTGGCGGCCGTGAGGCCGGAGCGGACCGGGGCCCCGTCGGCATCGACCGACGGGGCCCCTCCCGCGGCCCTCCGGGCCGGGGTTCAGCCCCGCCCGATGTAGGGCATGGCCGTCGCCATCACGGTGGCGAACTGCACGTTGGCCTCCAGCGGCAGCCCGGCCATGTGCCGTACGGTGCGCGCCACGTCGGCCACGTCCATGGTCGGCTCGGGGGCGATCCGGCCGTCCGCCTGCCGCACGCCCGCGCCCATCGCCGCCGTCATGTCGGTCGCCGCGTTGCCGATGTCGATCTGCCCGCAGGCGATCCGGTACGGGCGGCCGTCCAGCGACAGCGACCTGGTCAGGCCGGTCACGGCGTGCTTGGTCGCGGTGTAGGCGATCGAGTGCGGGCGCGGGACGTGCGCGGAGATCGAGCCGTTGTTGATGATCCGGCCGCCCCGCGGGTCCTGCTCCTTCATCCGCCGGAACGCGGCCCGGGCGCAGAGGAAGGCGCCGGTCAGGTTGAGGTCGACCACGGCCCGCCAGTCCTCGACCGCCAGCTCGTCCACCGGGACGGCCGGGCCGAAGGCGCCGGCGTTGTTGAACAGCAGGTCCACCCGGCCGTGGCGCTCGGCGGCCGCGGCGAACAGCGCGTCCACCGCGGCCGGGTCGGTGACGTCGGTCGGCACCACGTCGGCCGGGCCGGCGCAGAGCGCGGCGGTCTCCCGCAGCGGCCCGGCCCGGCGGCCGGCCAGCACCGTCCGCCAGCCGTCCGCGGCCAGCTCCACCGCCACGGCCCGGCCGACGCCGCTCCCGGCTCCGGTGACGACGGCGATCCGCTGGTTCATGGCACCCTCCTCGATGACTGTTCCCGGTCGGCCCCGGCCTGGGCGTGCCCTGGGCATGGCCTGGGCACAGCCTGGGCAAGGCCTGGGCGTGCCCCGGAGATCTTCGCGGATCCGGGGGCCGCCGTCACTGGTCGAAGCCGCCGAGGAGCTGGTCGAATCACCAGAATCCGGATGATTCGACGGGGCTCCGACGGCCACCCCCGCCGACCGGCCCCCGCCGACCGGGGGGACGGGTGAAGGCTTTTACCTGATCGCGAACAAACATTGGATTTCCGGTGGCCACCGCGCAACCGGGCCACCCCGGCCTACGTCATAAGATCGCAGGAAGGCGCACCCCCGCGAAGGGGCGGCGCGCCATCACTCCGGGGGACGCGCCAGCGCTGTGCCCTCGGGCATGTCCGGCCCCACCGGGGGGCCGCCGCCCGGTCACGGACCGGGCGCGACATCGGTCGGAGAGTCCTCACCGTGCTTAGGCAGTCGTCCCGTTCCCGCGCCGTCCTGTCCGGCGCCGCCGTGCTCGCCCTGGCCGCCTCGCTCGCGGCCTGCGGGAGTTCCGGCGGTGGGAAGGGGGACAGCGCCACGGCGAGCGCCGGCGCGACCGGCGGCAGCTCGTCGGGCAGCCCGAGCACCACCGGCACCGGCCAGCCCGCGACCGGCAGCGCGACCCCGGCCGCCGCCTCCGGCAAGGTGCTGATGCCCACCGGGCCCGCCGCCGCCCTCAGCAAGTCCCGGGACACCGGCGCCGGCCCGATCATGATGACCAAGGTGACCGGCGCGAAGTCCGGCGTCACCGGCCAGGTCTGGGTCTGGCTGCCGCCCGAGTACAACGACCCCAAGTTCGCCAAGACCGGCTTCCCGGTGCTCACCCTGTTCGCGGGCGGCCAGAGCAACGGCTACAACACCTGGACCGACAACCAGCTGCCGATCCAGGAGGAGAACGAGCGGCTGGTCAAGGAGGGCAAGTCCCACCCGTTCATCATGATCATGCCGGTGCAGAACTTCAACGGCGACGAGAAGAACGCGCTGGACTGCTCCGACATCCCGGGCCAGGCCAAGATGGCCACCTGGATGGCCGAGGACCTCCCGGACTTCGTCCGCGCCAACTTCCGCACGGTGAAGGGCCGCGACGGCTGGGGCGTGATGGGCGCCTCCACCGGCGGCTTCTGCAGCGCCAAGCTCGCCCTCCAGTACCCGCAGGTCTACAAGGCCGCGGTGCCGATCGACGGCTACTTCATACCGGACTCGGGGCTGTGGAAGGGCCACGACGCGGAGAAGGCCGCCAACAACCCGGACGTGCTGGTCACCCAGGGCAAGGCGGACGTGAGCATGCTGGTCACCGCGGGCGGTGCCAACCCGTACGAGACCAAGGTGGTCAAGAGCTGGGTGGAGAAGGCGGTGCCGCCGGTGAACCTCCAGTACCACGAGCAGCCCGGCGGCAAGCACCTGACCTCGGACTTCAAGAAGATGATCCCGGACACCCTGGTGTGGCTCACCGCCCACCTGGCGGGGCCGGCGGCCGACTGAGGCCCCTGTTCCGACCTGTTTCCCACCTGCTCCCACCGCTGCCGCCGGTGCCGGGACGCGTTCGCGCTCCCGGCACCGGCGGTTCTGCTTCCGGAGGGTCTGCGCGCGGGCCTTCCCGCGGTTCTCCCGCGGGTCTTCCAGCGGCTTCCCCGGTGGGTCTCGCCGGGGGGTTCCGGTGCGGTTCCGCCGCCCGTCGGCAGCCCCGTGACCTGCGCGTCAATCGGACATTGATTCGCTTCTGATCGACTGCGAGCACCTTGGCTGGGGCGGTCCTCACCGGCCGCCGCCACCCGTCGTGCCCCAAGCAGTGAAGAGAGTCCCATGCCGATCCACCTGGTGCCCCAGCCCGTCCACACCGTGCCCGCCCAGGGCCAGTCCGGAGCCGACTCGCTGGGCGGGGACGCGTACGCGTACGGGCAGGTCGTGGACGACGAGCCGGCCACCCCGCGGTTCGCCGGCCTGCGCCTGGTGCACGCCGCGCTGCGCCGGGACCTCGCCCGGCTGCCCAACGCACTGCGGCTGCTCCAGCCCGACGAGGACGACAAGGGCGAGGCGCTGCTGCGGCACTGGAACTTCATCACCGCCATGCTCACCTGCCACCACGAGCAGCAGGACACCCGGCTCTGGCCGATCGTGCGCCGCTTCGCGCCCGAGCTGCGGCTGCTGCTCAACTGGCTGGAGGACGACCACCACAACCTGGACCACTCCTTCACCCGGGTCACCACGCTTGTGCGGATAGCGAGCCGGGACACCGGCAGCGCCTGGCCGGTCGCGTACGCGATGGAGGACCTGGCGGCCCGGCTGGAGACCCACCTGCGGATCGAGGAGCGGCAGCTGCTGCCCCGGATGGAGCGGGTGATCGCCGACGGCTCCCGGCTCGGCGGGCTGGGCGAGCTGCTGGACCTGCTGCGGCTGGCCGACGGCCCGGGCGTCGCGGACGCGCTGGCCTGGCTGCTGGAGGGCGTGGAGCCCGCGCTGGTCGAACGGCTGCTGGCCGAGTGCGACGACGACGTGGCCCGCAACTGGCCGCACTGGCACGCGACCTACCAGCGCTGCACCTCGCCGCTGTGGGGGCCGGTGGACGGTCCGGTCAGCGGTGCCGGCACGGGCACCGGCACCGGTACGGGCACCGGCTTTGGCCTCGGCCCCGGCTTCGGCGGGCTGGGGAGCGTCGCCGACTGACCCCGGGGCCTCTTCTCGGGCCGTTGATCTACGCGCGTGGCATGAGCCTCCGGTACGGGCCTCCGGCATATGCTCGAAGGCTCCGGGGGCTGGCTGATCCTCCAACTCTCCGTATTTCCAGGGGGATTGGGCCCGTCGGCCGCTGGTGTCGGCCGTCCTGCCCGCCGCTCCGGCCGCTTACTCCGGCAGGCGGTTGAGCCACTCCAGCGGTGCGACCCGGATCGCGGTGTGCGGCGAGCCGTCCCACTCCGCCGTCAGCCCGACGGCCTCCAGTGCGGCGACCACCGTCCGCCCGACCTCCGCCGTCCGGCGCTCCGAGACCTCGGTCGTCTCCTCCCCGGCGCGGAACCCGCCGTAGCGCAGCATCAGCCCCCGGCCGGCGGCCGCCGCCTCGGTGTCCTGCTGGTGGAAGAAGACGAAGCCGACCGAGCCCTCCCCGGCCTCGCCGCCGATCTCCGCGTAGCCGCAGCCCGCGCAGCAGGTGAAGTCCATCGCCGCGACGATGCCCTGGTCCTCCAGCGCGTCGAAGGCGTCCGCCAGCCGGTCCACGTCGGTGGTCTCCGGCCAGGCCGCCTGCTCGGCCAGCCGCGCGGCCCACAGCGGAGCGACGATCCGCTCCGCCTCCTCCTGCGTCAGCCCCTGGTCGTCGAGGTCCTCGACCAGGGACTCGGCTATCTCGTCCGGCTCCTGGAAGCCGCACCGGATCAACTCGCTTGCCCGCTCCTGGACTTCGCGCAGCACGTCGGGGGTGAGAACCGTCTCCTCGGTCATGCCCGCATCCTCGCACCCGCCACTGACACCGACGGCCGGGCGCGGGGGCGGGGACCAGCGCTTCGCCGCGGGCCGCCGTCCTGCTACCGTCCCGCCGGTGACCTCCCTGCTGCAACCACCGCTGCTCACCCGGCTGCTGGCCGCCGAGCGCATCCTGATCGCCGGAGCCGGCGGCGGATTCGACGTGTACGCCGGGCTGCCGATCGCCCTCGCCCTGCGGGCCGCGGGAAAGGAGGTGCACCTGGCCAACCTCTCCTTCTCCCACCTCTACGGCCTGCCGCTCGACGTCTGGGCGGAGTCCGACGTGGCCCGGATCGGACCGGACACCGCCGCCCCCGAGGGCTACTTCCCGGAGCGCACCCTGGCCCGCTGGCTGAACCGGCACGGCATGCCCGACACCGTGTGGGCCTTCCCGTCGGTGGGTGTGCAGCCGCTGCGCGAGGCCTACCGCGCGCTGGTCGGCCGCCTGGGTGTGGACGCGGTCCTGCTGGTGGACGGCGGCACCGACATCCTGATGCGCGGCGACGAGGCCGGACTCGGCACCCCGGAGGAGGACATGGCGAGCCTGGGCGCGGTGGCCGGCCTGGACGAGGTGCCCGAGCGGCTGGTCGCCTGCCTCGGCTTCGGCATCGACGCCCACCACGGCGTCAACCACTCCCTGGTGCTGGAGAACCTCGCCGCGATCGACCGGGCCGGCGGCTACCTCGGCGCCTTCTCCGTCCCGCGCGACAGCCGGGAGGGGGTGCTCTACCTGGACGCCGTCGAGCACGCCCGGGCCGCCTTCCCGGAACACCCCAGCATCGTCAACGGCTCGGTGGCGGCGGCGCTGCGCGGCGAGTTCGGCGACGTCCGCTTCACCGAGCGGACCAAGGGCGAGCAGCTCTTCATCAATCCGCTGATGACGCTCTACTTCGGCGTCACGGTCGAGGCGCTGGCCGCCGAGCACCGGTACCTGGACCGGCTGGAGAACACCGTGGTGACCCGCCAGATCGCCACCGTCATCGCGGAGTTCCAGGACGAGCTGCCGCGTCAGCGGCCGCCCCGGCAGTTCCCGCACTGACCCGGGGCGCCTGGGCGGGCGGGGCCGGGGGCCGGTCAGAGCGGGGCGAGCCGGAACTCCAGGTTCCCGAACCGCACCTGGTCGCCGGGCCGGACCCGGACGCCGCCCGCTATCCGGCGCCCGTTCACATGGGTGCCGTTGGTCGAGCCGAGGTCGTACAGCATCCAGCCGTCCCGCTCGTGCCGCAGTTCGGCGTGGTTCCGGGACACCGAGGGGTCGTGCAGCCGCAGCCCCGAGCCGGGGAGCCGGCCGATCGTCAACTTCCCGGCCCCGGACTGCGGCAGGCTCAGCCCCGGCAGCCGCTCGGTGCGCCAGGCCTTGCCCAGCCGGTCGCCGAAGGCGGAGATCCGCCCGACCGTCCGCAGCACGAACCGCTCGACCGGCCCACCGGTCGGCAGTCCGGCCACCGCCGCGTCCAACTCGCCGCGGCTGGTGGCCCGGAGGACGATGTCCATCCGGCCGAGGAAGGTGTCGTGCGAGAGCCGCCCGCTGCCCGCGCCGTCCCGCAGCACCCCGAGCGCCTCCTCCCGCTCGGCGTCGGAGGGCCGGACCGCGCCGGTCGGCCCGGCCGTGCCGGCGGGGAGCTCAGGAGGCGTCATGGCCACATTGTCCGCGCGGCCGATTCCGGCTGTCCAGATCACGCCGGGCGCGGGCGCGGGGTTCGTACGTCACGGCAGTCCAGACGCCCTTTCCGGCCGGGCGGTTCCGCGCGTTTCCGGTGTGCCGTACGGGCCGTTCCGGGGCGCCGTACCGACGGCCCCCGGCTGTCGTACGGGCCGTCCCCGGCTGCCGTACGGGCCGTCAGGCCTTGCGGGCGGCGGCCAGGATCTTCTCCGTGGTGTGCAGGAACCGGGAGGTGACCGCACCCCGGTAGGCCTTGCCGAACATCTCCTTGGTGACCCACTTGCCGTCCCGGAGGTGGACCACCACGTAGGCGGCCCCCGGACCGGCGCCGACCACCTCGACGTCGCCCTTCGGCGAGCGGTGGGGGAGGGCGAGTTCGGCGGGCAGCGGCTCGGAGAGGAAGGCGACGACCAGCCGGACGTCCGGCGTCACCTCGACGCCCCGGAACGGCTCGGCGGCCAGCAGGTCGGCCACCTCGTCCACCGTCCGCAGCAGCACCGGCACCGGGTACCCGAGCGCCTGCTCCAGGTGCTCCTCGATCCGCCCGGTCAGCGCGGCGCGGTCCGGCTCGGCGGTGGTGAAGAAGACGTTGCCGCTCTGGATGTAGGAGCGGACGTTCCCCAGCCCGAGCTCGGCGAAGAGCGCCCGCAGCCGCTCCATCCGCACCGTCCGGCCGCCGACGTTGATGGCCCGCAGGAAGGCGATGTACGTGGTCGTGGTGGTCACCCGGCCAGTCTGGCACCGGCCACCGACAGCGGCCCGGCGCTCCCGGCCCGCCCCCGACCGGCCCGCCGCCCCTGCCCCGCATCCGCCCGACCGCCCCTGCCCCTCCGGTCGTCCGCGCCCGGCGGTTGTCGGTGCCGGGTGCCAGACTGGCGCCATGGCTACCTGGCAGGATTTCGAGCACGAGGCCCCCGACCTGGCGCCCCTGGTCCGGGCCCGGTTCGAGGCGAACAAGCACCACGTCCTGGCGACGCTGCGCAAGGACGGATCGCCCCGGGTGAGCGGGACGGAGGTCGAATTCGTCGGCGCCGACCTGTGGATCGGGTCGATGTACGGCGCGGTCAAGGCGCGTGAGCTCCAGCGCGACGCCCGCTTCGCGCTGCACGCGCACCCGGGGGACGAGACCATGGCCGGTGGGGACTCCAAGGTCTCGGGCCGGGCGGTGGAGGTCACCGACGAGACCGAACTCGCCGCCTTCGCCGCCGATCTGCCCGAGCCGCCGCCCACCCCGTTCCACGCCTTCCGGCTGGAGCTCGACCAGGTGGTGCACACCGCCCTGGAGGGCGACCACCTGCTCGTCTTCAACTGGCACCCCGGCCGGCCGGTGGAGCGGATCCAGGTCCACTGACCGGCCGACCCGGCTGACCGGGCTGAGTCGGGCGGGTCGGCCGGGCGGGCCGGGTGGGCCGCAACCGCCCTACGGCAGAACGGACTTGAGGGCTTCCGGGGTGCGGGCCACGACGGCGTGCCCGTCGTCCGCGGTGATGATCGGGCGCTGGATCAGGATCGGGTGCTCGGCCATCGCCGCGATCCAGCGGTCGCGCGAACCCTCCTCCCGGGGCCAGCCCTTCATCCCCAGGTCCTTCGCGGCCTGCTCGTCGGTGCGGGTGATGTCCCACGGCTCCAGGCCCAGGCGCTCCAGCACCCGCACCAGCTCGGCCGCGGTCGGCGGATCCTCCAGGTAGCGCCGTACGGTGTACTCGACC
The DNA here is from genome assembly GCF_053598475.1 of Kitasatospora sp. NPDC001119. NCBI lineage: Bacteria > Bacillati > Actinomycetota > Actinomycetes > Kitasatosporales > Streptomycetaceae > Kitasatospora > Kitasatospora sp. NPDC001119. The sequence continues at coordinate 11,008 of NZ_JBSFKI010000080.1, read as the reverse complement.
CCGGCGCCGTCCAGTGCGCCGAGCGCGGTCCGGCACTTGCCGCACCGGGGGTTGATCCAGATCTCCATGCCGGCCACCCTACCGAGCCGCCCGCGCCGGCCCCGGCAGCCGCCGCGCGCGATGTCGCCCCTGCCCCGGCGCGTGCTGTCCTCCCGGCCCGCCGCGCGCGATCCGTTCCGTACGGGAACTCCGCCCCGCCCACCGGCGGTTGACCGGTCAGGAAGCGTGAGCTCGGGAGGGGAGCACCGGATGGACGGCGCGGCGATCATCGAACAGCTGATGACCACGGAGGTCAGGACCGATCCGTACCCGCTGTACGCGAGGGCCCGCGAGCTGGGTCCGGTGGCCCCGGCCGGGGACGGCATGTTCGTGGTGACCGGCTACGCGGCGGTCAACAAGGTGCTGCGCACGCCCGCCTTCGGCGTCGCGACCGCCGAGATGATGGCCGGCCTGGCCCCCGAGTACGCCGTGCACTCCTCGCTCGCGCTGCTCGGCCGCTCGATCCTCCAGCGCAACGCCCCCGACCAGCCGCGGGTCCGCTCGCTGATCGCCTCGGTGTTCACCGCCCGCCGGGTCGCCGCGCTGCGCCCGGCCGTGGAGGCGGCGGTCGACCGGCTGCTGGACGGGATGGCCGAGCAGGGCGCCGACGGTTCGCCGGTGGACTTCATGGACGCCTTCGCCTTCCGGCTGCCGGTCGGGGTGATCTGCGAGCTGCTCGGCGTCCCCGAGCAGGACCGCTACCGCTTCCGCGGCCTCGCCTCCGACCTGACCATCGCGCTGGAGATCATCCAGGACCTGGACGAGCTGGCCGCCGCCGACGAGGCCGCCGACGAGCTGGCCGGCTACTTCACCGAGCTGGCCGCCGAGCGCCTGGCCCGCCCGCAGGACGACCTGGTCACCGACCTGGCCCGGATCGCCGCCGCCGACGACGAGCGGCTCTCCGCCCGGGAGCTGCTGGCCAACCTGGTGCTGCTGCTGGTGGCCGGCTTCGAGACCACCACCAACCTGCTCGGCAACGGCCTGGCCCTGCTGTTCCGCCACCCCGAGGCGGCCGCCGGGCTGCGCAGCGGCGCGATCACCCCGGCCGGGTTCACCGACGAGGTGCTGCGGTTCGACTCCCCGGTCCAGGCCACCGGGCGGGTCGCGCTGGAGCCGGGCCTGGCCGTCGAGGGCCTGCCGATCCCGCCCGGCAGCGGGCTGACCCTGCTGATCGGCTCGGCCAACCACGACCCGGACCGCTACGAGCGCCCCGAGGTGTTCGACCCGACCCGCACCGACAGCCAGCCGCTCAGCTTCGGCGGCGGCACCCACTTCTGCCTGGGCTCCCAGCTGGCCCGGATGGAGGCCGAGGTCGCGGTGCCCGCCCTGCTCGACCGCTTCCCCCGGCTCGCCCCGGGCGGCGTCCCGACCCGGCGCGACCGCCTGGTGCTGCGCGGCTACGAGACGCTGCCGGTGACCGTCCGCTGACGCTCCGCTCCCGGGGGCCGGGGATTTGGCTCCTCCGGCCCCGGGGACCGGGACGTTCGGCCATTCGTGGCAGGGCCGTCCGTGGGAGAGCATGGAGGGACCAAACCGGCCAATCCGGGCGGATCGCCCGGAACGGCCGCCTGCCAGGAGGTCCCGCCGTGCGCACAGCACCCCGCCCGCCGCGTCCCGCGGCGCTGGAGCCCAAGGCGCCGCGGTGGGTGCCCTGGCTGCCGGTGCTCCTGCTGGTGCTGGACCTGGTCGCCGAGGCCGTCGTCCCGGACGCCGTCGCCGCCGGCTTCCTGCTGACCGCGCTGCCCGTGGTGGCCGCGTTCAGCTACGGCCCGGTGCTGACCGCCGTCACCACGGCCGGCTCCCTGGGCCTCCAGCTCGTCCTGGCGCTGCGCGCGGACCACGTCGACGAGCAGCACCACGTCTGGGTCTACATCGCCACCCTGCTCTCCGGCGTCATGGGCACCGCCCTGTCCTGGCAGCGCACCCGGCAGAACCGCAACCTGCTCCAGGCCCGTACGGTCGCCGAGACCCTGCAGCGCACCGTGCTGCGCCCGGTGCCCGAACGGGCCGGCGGGCTGCGGGTGGCCGGCCTCTACCGCCCGGCCCAGGCCGACGTCCTGGTCGGCGGCGACCTGTACGAGGTGTGCGACACCCGCTTCGGCGTGCGGGTGCTGCTCGGCGACGTCCGGGGCAAGGGCCTGGCCGCGGTCCGCACCGTCGCCGACGTCCTCGGCGCGTTCCGGGCGGCCGCGTACGACACCCCCGGGCTGGTCGACCTCGCCGACCAGTTGGACCGTGCGGTGCTGCGCGACGCCGCCGACCGCGGCGACGACGAGCTGTTCGCCACCGCCGTCCTGCTCCAGTACCGGCCCGGCTCGGACTGCGTGGAGATCGTCAACCGCGGCCACACCACCCCGCTGCTCCTCGGCGGCGGGGGCATATCCCCGGTGTCCTGCGCCGACGAGCTCCCGCTCGGCCTGGGCCACCTCGGCCCCGCCGACGAGCGCAGCAAGGCGATCGCCGTCGCGCTGCCCCCGGGCCACACCGTCCTGCTCTACACCGACGGCGTCAGCGAGGCCCGCGACACCACCGGCGCCTTCTACCCGCTGGCCCCCCGCCTCGCCGCCCTCGGTACCACCGCCCCCGACCGCGTGGTCTCCTTCCTGGCCCAGGACGTCCACCGCTACGCCGGCCTCCTCGCCGACGACCTCGCCGTCCTCGCCCTCACCCCGGACACCCCGTAGCCCCGTCCCACTCCCAGAGGTTCGCGAACAGCTCCGCCTGCTCCCGGGCGTCGTCCAGCGCGTGGTGCGTATGGGGCAGGTCCGGCAGCAGCTCCGGCGGCATCGACCGCTTCCCGATCCCGGCGAACGGCACCCCGGCCCGCGCCGCGTACAGCGTCTTCAGGTCCAGGCAGCCGGAGTGCCCGAACGGGCTGGAGCCGGTGAACCGCACCAGGTACCAGTAGAGGAACTGCCAGTCGTACACGGCGGGGTAGCCCACCATCACCGGCCGGTACCGCCGCCCGCCCGGCCCGCCCCGCACCCCCTCCACCCAGCGGCCGAACTCCCGCATCGCCGCCGCCGGATCGGCCCCGTCCGCCTCCAGCGCCGCCCGGTCCAGCCCCGACACCGCCAGCGCCTCCGGGACGTACTCCGCGCTGATCGGCCGCAGCTCCCGGTAGAACCCCGCCCCACCCGCCCCCGCCCGCCGGAACCCCTCCCCGTCGTGCCACCCGGCCACCACCGCCCCGAAGCTCACCATCGAGTACGGCCCCGGGATCGGCCCGTCCGCCTCCACGTCCACCGACACGTACACCGTCGGCGTCACCTTCACCCTGCGTCCCATCCCCCCATCCAACCCACCCCCGCAACCCCGTTTCCCACCCCACCGGCCGCCCCCTCACAACCGAAAGGGACCGGCGCCGCCCGGCACCGGTCCCTGTTCCGCACCCGAGGGCCGACGAGGGTCCTACAGGTCGTAGTTCTGATCGAACATACCTCTGGCCTGCGGAAATGCGCGGCCCATGGAAGATCATTTCACAACCAGTGCACACGCGGTGGCCTCAACGTATGAGGGGTGCCGAGAGGTGTCGAGTGGTGGTGGGTACAAGACACTGACTGCATGCGTCGGCCGTTACGCAGTGCTACGGGGTAACGCACCTCTGCCTGAGTGTGCTCAGGTGGAATTGACCAGATGTCCGGCTCATCTCCGGAAGCAGGGCGCTCGTGGCCAAGCGAGTAGGAGTCGGCTCTGCCGCAGTACACGCCACGGGCCCTGATGGGCGGTCAGCACCATCAGCTGCACCCAGAGAGGATGGTTGCGGCGCTGGCCCTTGGTGGAGGCGGCTCCGTCGTGCACTGGTCATTGACCCTTCAGATCGCGATCCGAGGATTGGGCACGGAGGCCATAGCAACGGCCACTGACAGTGACCGGCCGGCCGGAGCCTCCGGCCGCCGGTTAGACGCCCGGCGGTAGTTCGCCACGGCGAAGCAAGGCTCGGCCAGCTGCCAAGGTCGCGTGGATCGCCGGCGCGGTGATCGGAATCGAGGATTCGCCGCGGCGCCGGACGATGCTGATGAAGGCGCCCTGGACCCGCCCGTCCACGATTGCGCCGTGAACGAGGAATGGCTTGATCTCTTCTGGCTGAGGCGGGATGTGTAGGACCACAAGGTTGCCCCCATCGGCTGGCACCATCTCGATGTCGAGAAGGTCCGGCGGTGGGTACAGGTGCTTCTCGATGGCGTCCTGGTACTGGCGTAGCGTTCGACTATCCACCGGCACCGGATTGATCCCGCTGATGACTTCGCCGCCAGGGTTCTTCTTCGCCTTCATGCCTACCACGACGATGCCACCGTGCTCGGCGTTGGCGAAGCGGGCCACTGCCTCGGCGATGGAGATCTTGCCTGCCGTGGCCTTGAAGTCGTAGTGCTGGACCTTGACGTCCAGCCACGGTCCTTCCTCCTGGCCGATTAGCACCTGCGCGTTGCCCGAGCGCAGTAGGTCGAGGGTTGTCTCCCTTGTCAATTTCCCGCCCTCGAGCGCGCGGAGAAGCGCCAGCGCCCCTTCGCCGATCCTGAACAGGCCAGCCATGTCTTGTCCGCGTGCCGAGTATGAGATATCGATGTTCCAGATAAGCGGGTGGGCGTAGTAGGGGTCCATCTCAACTTTTGCCATCGTGACTCGATGACGCTCCAGGTAGGGAGACAGGAGGTCTGAAAATTCTGTAGTCGCTTCCTCGTCGTCTCCGTAATCATCAGTGGGAAATGCGATTGAGAGCAGCAGTTGGCCAGCAGAAAACTTGAATGAGATGGGCTCTGCGGTCGAATAGTCTTCATCGACACTTGGGTCACGAGTGACATTTATCGTGACATCGCCGCCACCCTGTGCCCGCCTCAGAGCTGCTTTTAGGTCGGATGACCGCACACCCTTCAGGTCATCCACATGAAGCAGGAAGTTGTCTAGGTCGTAGCCACTGCGTTCCTCGCCACTGGCCAGAACAAGGGAGTGCTCGTTCCTGTCGAACACCACGGACTTCGATGCGCCCACTGGATGATCCCCTCCCGATCCGTACAGCGGCAGCATCGCAGCCTATGTGTCGATCGGCCACCAGTTAGGGCATCAAACCTGTCAGTGCTTCCACTCGATCGGTGGGAGTGTTCACCGCCCCTGACGGAATCCCCCGCCTCGCCACCGGCAGCGACGACGGGACGGTGCGGATCTGGAACCCCACCACCCGCTCTCAAGGCGGCCCGCCCCGCACTGGCCACACCCACAGAGTTCGGGCGGTCGCGGTGTTCACCGCCCCTGACGGCACCTCCCGGCTCGCCACCGGAGGTCTAACGGGTTTCTGAGCATCAGCGTACGCGGGGGCGCGTGCACCGCGGCCGTGCTGCTGTGCCGGCCAGCGCGCCGAGGCTCCGTTCTGACCAGCGGAACACCGCCTGGCCTGACGCCCATCGACGCATAACGCTGATATCGTCCTGATGCTCAGGACGTTCTGTCCTGCTAGCATGAACGTGTCGTCACTGAGAGGAGGACGCTGATGGCGAGCGAAGAGGAACTGAGCGCGCAGGACCGGGCCACACTGCTTGCGGCAACCCTGCTCGAAGATGTGCCTGCCGAGGGTGCAAAGCTGATTGGCGGCACCGTCAGGTACGCGGCGCGGCAGCAACTCTCGGCTGATCGCATCAAGGCAGCGGTGGAGTTGGCCGAGCTGAGCGGCAAGGTGCTGCTCGCGGCGGTAGCTGCCGACCGATCCGGCGGAGCGTCATGGAGCACTGTCGGCAACGCACTTGGGACTTCCCGGTCTGCGGCGCACGGCCGATTTGCTGAAGCAGTGGCTCAGTACTCCGCAGACGATGATGCGAGCAGCGGGACCGACGGGGCTAGGGCACCTGGGCAGTTTGGTCGACTCCGAGCCCTCTGGGACCAAGTGGCCCAGATCGCGACCAAGGAGCAGCGCCTGGCAGCGATCCAATCGCTGGTTACCGCCAAGCGAGAGTCGGTGATCATCTCTGGGCCAGCCGGCACTGGCAAGAGTCACGTGGTCACATCGGCCGTCAAGGAGCTTCAGGCCGAAGGTGGCGTCTTCGTACTGATGGAGACATCCGGGGGAACCTCGGTGATCGAGATGCCCCCGGCGGCTGACTTGGACGTGACGGCCGACTCGATGCTCGTGCCCCTGGAGCCGATCGGTGAGGTTAGTCAGCGGTCTGGGCGAGCCAATCGAACGGAAGAGCGCCTGGCTTATCTGGAAGCCCAGCTCCAGCTGCTCCTGGACTGGCTGCCCGAGCGGCCCGTGGCCACACCGGAGCCCGACGAGTCTGGCCTCGCTGCTCGATCTTGAACAAAAAGCCAAAGCGCCACCCCTCCGGCAAGAGTCAGTGGCGCCTGGTTCAGAACCGTCCCCATCGCAGGAGAGTGGTCCTTGAAGCAGTATCCCGTGTCGCCGCGGGCGCATGCACCGCACCCCGCTGATGACGCCCTGAGCGAGGCGTCATGACCACGCAGCCAACAAGTGCAAAGCAGATTCACCCAGCGGCCTTCGGTGCCTTGATTGAAGCACTGGCGGCCATCTGCTGGTACAAGCGTGATCTTGAGAAGTTCCTGCGCCGGCGGGTGACCACGAACCCGGAACTGCTCGCAGGCCTCGACTTCGAGGACTACAAGCGGGTGACGGCTGACGAGTTCATTGACCGTCTCATGGCCGACGAGCAGCGCTACCGCCAGCTGACCTTCGACCTGATGACTGAGATCGCGGGGCATGGACAGCTTCCCCGGCCTGAAGCGCCACGCGGATCGTGAGCAGCTGGAGGCGCAGGCGCGCGACGCGGTGGCTGACCTCAAACGGTGGGTCGACCAGCATCAGGGCCTGGTCGAGCAACGTGAGGCCGCTGAGCGGGAGACAGCGCTCTACCGAGACCAGACCACCCGGCGGCTGAACTTCACGGCCAAGCTGGAGGAGCAGAAGGGGCGGTTTATGGAACTCGAGGCCATGGTCGACCGCAAGGCTGCGGGCCGGCAGTTCGAGGTGTTCCTCAACGAGCTGTTCCAGCTGTTCGAGCTCGAGCCGCGGCTGGGCTACAAGCTGCCGTACGAGCAGATCGACGGCTCGCTCACCTTCGACACAGACGACTACATCGTCGAGGCGAAGTGGTGGAAGGAGGCCATCGAGGTCCACCACGTCGGCAGCTTCACCGAGAAGGTGCGGCGCAAGGGGAAGAACGCGCTCGGCTTGTTCATCGCGGTGAACGGCTTCACCAGCGGCGCGCGCGAGCGGTACAACGAGGGAACCTGCTTCATCACGATGGACGGCGGCGATCTCTTCTACGTGCTGGACGGCCGGATTACCCTTACCGAGCTGCTGCGCCGGAGGAAGCGCCACGCGAACGAGACGGGCAGCTGCTACTTCCCAGCCCACGTGGCGCTCGCGGACTGACCGCTGTGCCGTTCCTGACCGGTGCTGATTGACCCGTGGCTTGTAGAGGCTGCCACGGATAATCCCACTGCCGTCACTAGCCGATTCAACGGGAAAAGGGCAATTAATGGCTGGAACTACGTGCAGAGTGAGCCCAGACGTAAGTAGTCGACGGCGCCTGTGGGGAGACTCTGGAGGATACTGCGGGAATCCCGGGTGCCGACAGTACCTCTTCCCAGAAGGTCTCGACGTGGATTTCGGCGAGCTCGCTCATGTTATCCCAGCATCGCCTGAGGGGCCTCGTGGCGTACCCCTTGCCGACGTTTCAGCGCAAGACCGGGCGCATCACAGTAACCTGGTGCTCTTGTGTGCCAACTGCCATACAACCATCGACAAGGCGCCAGATTCCTATCCTGTCGAGATTCTGCATGACTGGAAACGGCAGCGATTTGAGGAGATCCAAGCTGTAGTCGCCACGCCGGCATTTCAGACCCGCGCCGAAGCACGAGCCCGCGTCGAGGCAATATTGGATTCCAATGCTGCGATTCACGCCAGGTACGGCCCGGTGGGAGACCCGTATCGACAGGGTAATCCGACCCTCTGGCGTAAGTATGCCCGGTCGATAGTCGTCCCCAATAATCGTGAAATACTCCGAGTTTTCGAGGCTAATCTGCACCTAATGACTAGAGAAGAACAAGAAACGGTAGCGATCTGGAGGTTGCACGTGCAACAGTTTGAGAGCCGTCATATTCTTGATGATTTTAGCACGGGTACGGAGCGCTTCCCCGAGGCTATCAGCAGAATCCTCCTAGACGATGAGGTGACAGTCGAAGCATGAACGATGTACGAGGCTGGGTTGAGCGGAAGTTGCTGGATAAAGGCTTCTCTTCCTCGCGGCTGCAGTCCTTTCAGTTGAACATCGTACGCAGCGACTATCCAAATGCTCGTGCCCTGTGTGTCGGACTTGATGCCGGACAGGTATTTGGTGTCGAGGACGTCGATGCATCCGTCGCAGCCATCCCTGATGTCGGCTTCATTGTGGTGGTGCCGACTCGGATTGCGCACGCCGCCTACGAGCGCGCCGAGGAGCGAGGCATCTGTGTGGCTGGCTTCGGCGAACTCCTTGATGCTCTCCGGGAGGACGCTGAAATCAATCGACATGTTGACAGCCAGGAGCAGTACGAGCGCCGCCGCCTGTCACGCCACAAGGCCGTTAAGTCTCTCAAGCGTAAGGGTCACCACGCATATGAGATCCAGCGCGCGGGACTCCGCCCTCTCGTGATTGCCACAACTAATTCCTATGAGTTTACGGCGGATGGGCTCTATAGCCTCCTCGAGAGCTATGACGGGATCACTCTAGATCTGATCGTTGTCACTAATCCGAATTGCCGAGGCTTCTCCACCGAATCAATGCAGGCCGCCGCTCACGTAGGTACCCCGGTCGTTCTGCTGAGCGATTTTCTGGAAGACCTCGGCACTAAGTGGACGTGAGTCGCTGGCCCCACTTGGAGTCCCTCATAGACGCGGCAGGCTGCCTGCAGGCTGTGCAGGCTGTGCAGGTTTGGTTGTTTGGCTCTGCGCTACGGTCTGATTCTCCTGGAGATCTCGACATCCTACTTATTTACGGGGATCGCTCTGCGGTACTTGCGTTGCGCCAGATGAAATCCTGGGAAGATTATTCCCCGCCGATTCACTTCATTGCAATGACGCAGCTGGAGGAATATGAGTATGACTTCATCGCAAAAACTGAGGCGTTGCGCCTGCTGTGAAGTGGTCGAGCTAGCCGCGAATGGTCGAACCCCCAATAGTGCTATCGGGGGTTCGATCTCCTTGTTTACGGTGTTCCATGGTTGGCCACCCGGTCCAGGTGGGGAACCCGACCTCCCTCGCCCTCACCGGCTACGGCAGGTCCGCTCGATCGCTGCCATCCTCGCCAGCGACCAGGAAGCCGCCATCGGCGTCGAACTCACCCTCCCCGAGACCGGCGCCTGCGGGGGTCTCTAGGACCAGTCCGATGTCATCAGGAGCAGGACGGCGGTTGCTGCTGAGCTCCCGCTGCACCTCAGCTCGTCGCTTTTCGGCGTTCCTGCGGCCAGCCGCTCCAGCTCGTCTGAGGGCGGCGGCTGATCGTCCTGCGCAGGGCCCAGATCACCGGCTGGGGCTTGCCCAACTACGCGTTTCCCGTGCTGTCCCGCATCACCCAGGTCTACTGGGTGTTTCACCCAGTCGACCGCCGCAACGTTCTCGGCGGCGGTACTGACCTCCGCGCCGGCCGGAATCCCCATCGGCCGCCTGCCAGACCGGAGCGGCCCGAGGACGGCGACGGCAGGCTCTGCTGCTTGGCGAGCACGGGTGACGCTTCGCCTGCGGGGTGGTAGTGCGGGTAAAGATCGAACCCGTTGAGTCAGCAGCCGCGAACGATGACTACTGTAAGTAGCGAGATGGCGTGCTACCCAATGCTGGCAAGGGCAGTGGGGGATCATCGCGAGTTCGATCTGCCCGTACTCGTTTCACACTCATTTCACATCGCGAGTCCCAGAGGTGTTGCAGCCAGGCCCTCGCTAGACGTTTCCGCAGGTCAGGACCCTGCCTGACCTGCGGAAACAATGAGAGATCAACCTGCGTTTCCGCAGGTCAGAGGGGCTCCTACAGGTCGTAGTTCTGATCGAACATGCCTCTGACCTGCGGAGACGTCAGACCTGGGGAAGATCATTTCACAACCAGTGCACATGCGGCGACCTTGACGATGAGATGCAGTGAGAGGCGCCGAGTGGAGACCACGAGATCGAGTCGACTGTCCCGCAGCCTGGGTTGCGCAGTGCTACTGATCGTGAACGCGCGCGGAGGCGATGGGAGGCGCGGCCTCGAGTGAGGGCCGGCCAATCCTGCTGCCTTGCCGTTTAGGAGAAGAACCTCGCACTGGTCGCTAGGCAAGGAGAGTCGGCCGATGCCATAGAGTCGCTATATGCGCACTGTTGGAGATGACTTGAACGAATTGATTGATGCCTGGGTCGAGGAGCAACTCGCTTTGTCGCTGGCATGGACTGTCGAAAAAATGGAGGCGATATTGGCTCTGCTGGGAGAGTCAATATGCGGACTAAGAGGAATCGGTGGCGCGGCCTCCCGCCACCTGCCGCAGGCTGTCGATAACTGAGTCAACTGGCGTTCTCGATGTCAGGCGTTTACTGAGGCTGAGCGTTGAAGGCTCGCCTTTCCTGCTGAGTTGGGCGGCCTGCCACTGGCACTGGCGATACTCTGCGTAACCAGTTGATGGCGGAACGAATACTTTGCGCCACTGTGCCCCTCGAACACCTCGGACCCCGAGGCCGCCAGGCGACCGGACTCTCGGCGTGCTGAAGTGGATAAGGCGAGGTCACACCAGCCCGCCGGTTCGTGCGAGACAGCCTCTCACGCTGCCCCGATCTCAAGTGTGGGACCCGCACACCTCCGCCTGCTTGGCTGATTTGCGCTCATGCGCCATCACGTGGTGGACGGGGATCGGCCGGGATTCGAGCGTTGGTCCTGTCGGGCACCCGTAGCTGGGTGACGGTCCGGTCGTCGCCGGTCATCGCGGCCGGCAGGTGGGCGATGGGTGAGGTGCCGTGCCGG
>NZ_JBSFKI010000079.1:0-21350 GCF_053598475.1 Kitasatospora sp. NPDC001119 | reverse complement strand
AGACTCACGCGCTCACCAGGACTTTGAAACGGCCCTGGGATAGCTGTGTTAGCAGTCGGTTCACCCGCCGTACGTGTGCCGGGCCACCGTGTCCACCTGCTCGATCAGCGCTGCCAGCTGAACCGAACTGTCGGTCGACGGCACCGTGTCAGTACCCGCCGCGACCGCTTGAACGAAGGTGGCGATCACCTTGGCGAACTGTCGGTCGGCAGGCAGCACAAGCTCCTCACGGTGATCCTGCCACTCGATCCGGACTACAGGCTGGTGGCTATCGGGCGGTGTGAAGACCCGGTCCAGCGACAGCCTGCCGTCGCTGCCGCAGAACTCGTAGTCAGTTCGGTAGGAGTGCTCCATACCGAAGGCAAGCTGCGCGCTGACGCCTGCTGGAGTGCTCAGCAGGATGCTGCCGCTCACCACCACGTCGGGCTGTCTGGCGTGCCGCAACAACGCTCCGACCACCTCCAGTCCAGCGCCGAGAAAGTGGAGCGAGGCTCGGAGCGGATACACTCCGACGTCCCACAACGCACCGCCTCCGATGTCGGGCTGGTAGCGGATGTCCTCAGCCGGCTTCGGCGGGATGGTGAAAGCACTGGTGAACGAGCGGATTTCGCCGATCACGCCTTGGCTCAGCAGACGCCTCACCTCGGCGTGTTGGGAGTGCTGGAGGAACATGAAGTTCTCCATCAGTAACAGGTCGCGGGCCTTCGCCAGCTGCACCAGCCGCTGGGTGAGCCGCCGGTCCGTCGTCAGCGGCTTCTCAGCCAGCACGTGGACCCCCGCCAGCAGTGACCGCTCGATCCACTCACCGTGCAGCATCGCCGGCAGCGGAATGTAGACCGCATCGATATCAGATCGGTCCAGCAGCGTCTGGTAGCCGACCACAGCCTCGCAGCCGAATCGCTCGGCGAACCGCTCTGCCTTTGCCCGGTTCCGGCTGGCGACGGCCACCAGCGTTGTTCCTGGCTCGGCCACCATTGCGGGCAGGGTGCGCCGCCAGGCGATGTCCGCACAGCCCATCACACCGAAGCGCAGCCGACCGTGCCTCCGTGGAGCCCGGGTCATCCTTCCGCCCCACGGAGGCATGATGTATAGGACGGCAGCAGCCCCTGCGCAGCAGCTTCGGCGAGAGTCGGCGCGGCCGCGTCTTTGTCGGAGCGTATGGGGGGTCCGTCCAGGTTCCACGGGATTCCCAGCTCGGGGTCGAGTGCCTGGATATCGATCATCGTCCCGGGTACATACTCCTGCGAGCAGAGATAGTTCATGCAGGTGTCGTCGGTCAGTGCCAGGAAGGCGTGGCCCAGGCCGTCCGGCAGATAGACGCCGATTCCTGAACCGGCCTCCTGAAGCGTGGTGTCGAACATCCCGAACGTTGGTGATCCGACCCGCAGATCGACCACCACATCGAGGGCTGCACCACGCACACAAGTGACCAGCTTCGCCTGGCCCGGCGGTAACTTGGTTCCGTGGATTCCGCGCAGCGTATTGCGAGATGAGACCGAGAAGTTGACCTGCTTCACAGCGAAGGGTCGACCGGTCAGCTCGGTCAACTCTCCGGCTCGCCAGGCCTCGAAGAACAAGCCTCGGCGGTCCGGTAGCTGCTCCGGAGTGATCCTGAAGGCGTCGGCGACCTTCATCTCCTCAATCCGCATGGTTCCTCCATCGGCTGGTCAGGCAACTCAGCAGGCAGCGGGCCGCCACATTGACGTGATTGCCGTACCGAACGAAGCGCGTCAGCTGCCTCGGCGTCATCCAGCAGAAGTCGTCGGGGACATCCAGCCCGAAGTCCTCACCCACGTCGACCACGAGATAGCGGTTCTCCGCTTGGAAGAAGCGCCCGCCTTCCTCTGAGTGGATCACGTCCACCAGCACTCCGGTTTGCGGCACCCACTCGATCTCGTCCAGGTAGCGCGGTCGGCAATCAGAACGCGTACCGGCGTAGTTGGCAGGTATGCAACTGACAGTCGGCGCCATCTCCACGATGTCTCCTGTACCGGCCTCCGTACGGGCTTGCACCAGGAGATGGAACACTCCGTCGATGTGGCGGCCTAGAAATCCGATCACGCCCCGGCCAACCGGCTCCAGCATCGGCTGGGACCAGTGCCCCACCTCACGGTTGGTTGCCTGGACAGCAACGCCGATCACGGAGAAGTGTCGGTCCTCCTCGTGAGCTATGCACTCTGGTGACCGCACCCAATGTGGCACCTGGGCAAGCGGCACCAGCCTTCGATTCAGGTGGTAGCGCGATCTGGCCTCGGTGAACCAGCTCAGTAGTTCTCCGACGCTGTGCAGCGGCGCTTCGTCAGCACCCGGGCCGCCCTGATCGAAGAATGGCAGGCCGGCCAGAACGGTACGGGCATCCATGTTCACCAGATTCGGCGTCTTCATGAGCTCGGCGAGCTGGTCAGTACCGATCCAGCGGAAGTCGTCGTGCAGTGGCAGTTCCCCAGCAACCTCAACGATCATGTTGCGGTTCCGCTTGTCGAGGAACCATGAGCCTTGCTCCGACTGAAGGGCGTCATAGACGACTCTGGAGTCGCGTGGACTTGTGAAGTGCTCCAAATAAGGCACGGGGCTTCCCCCGTGTGCCCTGGTGTAGTTGCTCCGAGTGGCCTGGACCGTCGGCGACAACTGGACCAGGTTGACGTTGCCCGGCTCCATCTTCGCCTGCATCAAGCACTGCACCTGGTCTCCGACCCGGCGGACGGTGATCCCGAGGATGCCTATCTCCGGCTGGAGGATGATCGGCTGGGTCCAGGTCTTGGTGTCGCGGTGGTCCGTCTCCACTTCGACCCCACGCACCGAGAAGAACCGCCCGCTGTGATGCGTGATGTCCCCGCTCACCGGGTCAATGCACCAGCCGTCCAACTGATCCAACGGCGTTCTGCTGACTCGGTATTCGTTCCGCTGTGTCCGCTCGGCAAGCCAGGTGTGGACATCCGAGATAGCCTCAGGCATGCCTGCCCTCGCCCTGGTGCTGAGCAGTGAGCTTTTCCAACAGCGGGACGAGGTCGTTAGGGCTCGGGGTAGCCAGCAGCTCCTGGTACAGGTCAGCGGCACCGTGCCGGAACGAGGGCTCCTGCAGCAGGCGGACCAGCCGCTCCCGCACCTCCGACACCGGGAACTGGTCGCCGTCGATGTCCGGACCGACGAGCCCAGCGCCCCGGTCTTCGACGTACCTGGCGACATCCATCGACTGCCCGGAGGCCCGCGCACAGACCAGCTGCGGTACCTGGTGCGCGGCCGCGGCCGCGAATGTGCCGCCGCCGCCGTGGTGAATCACTGCCGAGCAGGTCGGCAGCAGCAGGTCGAGCGGCACATAGTCGATCACTCGGACGTTCTTCGGGAGGTCACCGACCGCCGCGAGCTGATCGGTGTTCAGTGTGGCGACCAGCTCGACGTCCAAGTCGGAGACCATTCGGAGCAACTCGGCCATCGGCAGCCCGCCGTTCTTGTCGAAGTGCTCCCGCGTGCTCACCCCGAGGGTCAGACAGACCCGCGGGCGGTCGGGTGCTTCGTACAACCACTCCGGGACGGCCGCGACCCCGGTATAGGGAACCCGGCGGACTGGCAGATACGGCAGGTCCACCGGCAGGCGCATACGTTCCGGCATCGGGTCGACTGTCCACTGGCCGACCAGCAGCTCCTCGTCGAACTCGATCCCGAACCGCTGCAGAGTGGGCTCCGTCATCCGGGCCATCAGGTCCTCGGCGGGTTCCATCTCCGGAGCACGCAGGCGCTCCAGGAACCGCTCCCGGGTCCAGGCGAAGTAGTCCGGCCCCCACAGCAGCCGGGCGTGCGCAGCACCGGAAGCCCGGGCGGCGATCGCCGCCGGGAAGCACATCGGGTCCCAAAGGACCAGGTCGGGCTGCCAGGCACGGGCGAACTGCACGAGGTCGTCCACCATGGGTCGCGGACCGTCGGTCGACACTTCTGCTGGAAAGTGCATCCAGAACGGAGACATCAGGTAGAGCCGGATCAGCTTCCACAGGCCTGGGTCCTCAGCGCCCTCGGCCAGGGGGTCGATGATCCGGTCCAGTGTCTGGTCCTCGGCACACCCCCGCACCGCGGCACCGAGATCGGCCACACTGCCCACCGCCACTGCGGTCAGGCCGGCAGCGGTGATGGTGTCGATCATCTCCGGCCCACTGGCCACCCGAACCTGGTGGCCGGCGCCCTGGAGGGCCCAGGCGAGAGGTACGAAAGGATGCAGGTGGGTCGGCGATGGCATGACCGCGAGCAGGACTCGCATGGTGAATCTCCATTCGATGGAAAGCAGACAGGTCAGGGACGGCGCACGTCGGCGCTCAGGTCTGTTGCGATCAGCGAGACCAAGAGGCGAGGGTCGGTCAAATGAAAGAGATGACCACTGCGGAGCAGATTGAGTCGGAACTCGGCCGAGGTCAGGTCGCCCCAGTGACGCATCACGTCCGGACCGGCCATCCGGTCTCTGTCGGCGGCAAACGCCGTGACAGGGACGGTCAGCCGCGCAGATTGCGCAGACGAACCCCTCACCAACTGGTATCGGGACAACCAGTCGAGGTCCGCGCGGAGCACCCGGACAACCCGGTCCCGCGAGCGTGGGTGTTCGAGCACCGCTGCGGGTACTCCGCCAAGCTCGGCCACCTGCTTCAGCAAGGACTCGTCCGAGCTGCCGATCCAGCTTCGGAGCCAGGAGCAGTCCACCTGCGGTGGGTGGCTCGCACCAACATAGAGTCGGTTCGGGCCGGCTCCGCCGAAGCTCTCCAACTGACGTGAGACCTCGAAGCCGAGCACGCCGCCCATACTGTGCCCGTAGAGCGCGAACGGGCGGTCAGCGTACTGGTGAAGGGCCTGAGCAAGCTCCGCCGGGTCGAAGCCCGGCGGCTCTGTGATCCGATTCTCCCGGCCAGGCAGCTGGACCGGCTGGATCCAGACGTTCTCGGGCATCATCCGTTGCCAGCGCAGATAGCCCGTACCGCCTCCGCCGGCGTTCGGCAGGCAGAACAGCACGATCCGGGCAGTGGCGGGGGCCGCCGAGCCAAGGAACCAGCGGCCCCACTTTCGCTGATTACTCAAGATGACGAACCATCAGTTTTGACATGGACATGATGGACCATGCAGAAGATCGGTTCAATGTTGTCGGTAATCGCACGGCATGCCTGGAAGTGCTCCTGCACGTCCGGGTGGCGGTGCATGGCGTCGAAGTCCGCCTTGCTGCGCCACTGCGCATAGTTCACCACCCGGGTGCCGCCGTGGCTCTTGTGCACGTTGGCTGAAATGAAGCCGGGGAACTTCTCGATGATTCCGGTCGCCTCCACGATCACGTCGTGGATCCTTTGCTGGTCCGCGGGGTCCACGGTGAACACGTTGACCAGCGTGTAGTAGTCGTCCTGAACGGACACGGTTGCCATGCGGACTCTCCGATCTCAGACGGCACTTACGAGCAGCGCGGAATTGAAACCACCGTGACCCCGGGCCAGGACCAGCACGGTGCGAACCGGCAGTCTCCGGGGTTGCCCGACCACCAGGTCGATCCGGTACTCGGGCGGGATGTTGCTGATGTTCGCGGCGGCAGGGACTATGCCGTCCTTGATCATCATCAGTGCGCTGAAGACATCGAGCGGAGCCCCACCGGCGTACAGTCGGCCGATGGTGGTTTTCGGGACGCATACCGGTACGGTGCGCGGGCCGAATACCTCTGCGAGCGCTTCCGCCTCTACCGCGTCCAGCTCGGGCACGCCACTCGCGTCGGCCACGACGACGTCGACGGCACTCCGGTCGAGGCCCGAATCAGCCAGCGCGCCGGTGATGGCCTTGGTCAGGGTTGGTGGCCGCGACGATCCGGGCGGCGGATCGAAGGAGGCCGCATAGCCTGCGATCTCCCCGTAGATATTCGCCGCACCGCGCTCGCGCGCCGCCGCCAGTTCCTCCAGGACCAGGATCGCGCCGCCCTCGCCCGGCACATAGCCGGCGGCTGCTTGATCGAAGGGCAGGTATGCCCTTGTCGGGTCTGCCTCGCGGCTGAGGAGCCCGTTAGGTATCTGTGCGGTAAGGCCCCATGGCGACAGCGGGGCGTCCAGTCCACCGCTGAGAACCAGAGCGAGTGTGCCGTCCAGCACCTTCCGGCGGGCCGTCGCCAAGGCGGTGAGACCGCCGGCTTGTTCGGCTACCTGGACCGAGCTGTGCCCCCGGGCACCGTGTCGGATCGAGAGCTGCCCGGTATTGACCGCGTAGAACCAGGCGAATGACTGGTACGCGCTGACCCGGTGCGGGCCCTCACTCCACAGCTTCTGGAGCTCCCGCTGTCCGAACTCAAACCCGCCGCAGGCGTTGGCGGTTATGACGCCAAACCGCCCGTCGGCGAGGTCCGCCGGCTCAATATCCGCATCCTGCAGTGCCATGTCCGCTGCTGCGAGGGAGAATTGGGTGACCCGATCGGTCTGCGGCACGAGTCGGCCAGGCACGTGCTCAGCGGGCACGAAGCCGCTTACCTCCCCGCCCACGCTGGTCGGGTAACACGAAGCATCGAAGCGCTCCAGCCGCCCGATCCCACTGCGGCCAGCCAGCACGGCCTCCCAGTGTTCCTTGGCACCGATCCCATTGGGCGCGACCACACCTGCGCCCGTCACGACGACTCGTGCTGTCATGGCCGTTCATTCCTCACCCGGGTCAAGAGCGCCGCACTCTGGAAGCCACCGAAGCCGCTGCCGACGCTGAGCGCGGTGTCGACCCGCTGATCCCGTGCAACAAGTGGCACATAGTCGAGGTCGCATTCCGGATCCTGGTGGCGCAGGTTGGCGGTCGGTGGGATCACCCCGTGCTCTATGGCGAGAGCGCAGGCCGCAAGTTCGATCGAGCCGACCGAACCGAGGGCGTGCCCGATCATCGACTTGATCGAACTCACCGGAATGTCGTACGCCGCGGCGCCGAGGGCGCGTTTGAAAGCCGCCGTCTCGTGGAGGTCGTTCTGCCTGGTCCCGGATCCATGCGCGTTGATGTAGTCGAGACCGCCGGCCGCCAGCCGGGCCTGGTCCATCGCCGTCTGGATCGCCTCCGCCATCTCTCGCCCGTCGGGCCGCAGTCCGGTCATGTGGTAGGCGTTGCAACGGGTGGCGAACCCGGCCAGTTCGGCGTAGAGATGGGCCCCTCTCCGGCGGGCGTGCTCCAACTCTTCCAAGACGAACACCGCCGCCCCCTCGCCCAGCGCGAACCCGTTGCGGGTTGCGTCGAACGGTCGGCATGCGCTGGCGGGGTCGTCGTTGTCGGGCGAGGTGGCTCTCAACGCGTCGAAGCATGCGTATGTGATCGGCGACAGTGGTGCGTCTGAGGCGCCGGTGATCACTACGTCCGCCGCACCGGTCCTGATCAGATCGAGTGCGTTGCCGACTGCATCCAAGCCCGAGGTGCAACCGGTGGATACCACCGTTGCGGGCCCCTCGGCTCCGGTTGCCCACGCCACCTCGCGCGCCAGTGATGACGGCACGAAGTAGTCGAACAGGTGCGGGGCGGCGAGTTGGTGGTCGACCAGCCAGTCCTGCCCACCGCGGCTGACCTTGGCGTACTGGCTCTCCAGCCCCATGGTGCACCCCACCGCCGTACCGAGGCTTACGCCGATCCGTCCCGGGTCCAGCGACTCCAGCGACAACCCGCTGTCACCCAGCGCCTCACCGAGGCCCACCAGTGCGAACTGCACCATACGGTCGAGCCGTTCGGTCTGTTCCTCAGTCAGCCCGGCTGCCTGCGGGTCGAAGTCGACCTCGCCGGCCACGCGCGAGCGGAACTGCGCAGCGTCAAAGAGCGACACGGGGCGAATCGCTGACTGACCCGATGTGATCTGCTGCCAGAAGGGCTTGGTACCCACCCCGCCGGGGGCCACCACGCCCATCCCGGTGATCACTGCCCTGCGCATCCCTCACCGCCCCACTGACGGTGGAGCCGCGTACGGGAAGGGCGGCGCCTCGACCTCCACATGCCCTTCCTCCGGGCTGGGCGCGAGTGGGGCGATCTGGAAGACCACCAACGCGGGGCTGTCTCCTCGGTTCTCGATCCGATGCGATCCGTGCTTGCTCACCATGGCGGCCTCGTGCGTATCGAGGGCCAACTCCTCGCCGTCGACGCGGAGCACGACGGAGCCCTGTGCGACGAACAGGAACTCGTCGGAGTAGGGGTGGATGTGCTCGGCTATGAATTCGCCGGGCTCCAAGGCCATCGTGCCGAGGAAGCCCGATCCCGCCCCGACCGACGTGGGTGTGAGCAGAGGCCGGATGGTCCCACCGAGCCGCTTGCTGGCCGGGGCTTCCTTCATCGCAATTTTGATCAACTGGGTCACTCTTTGCTCCTGACTGAGTTGCGAACGGAGTAAGCGGTCAGGCCTGCCATCGGTAGAACTCTTCGGCCTTGGTGTCTTTGAGGTTCCGGCTGTCCGGCAGGTACGGGGACAAGTACTCCTCCAGGCCGTTCCTGGTCTCCACGAACCGCCGGTCGGCGCGGGCCGCGTAGATCCGGTCCGTCAGGTCCTCCCTGACCTCCGGGCCGGCTTCGACAAGGTGGATATAGAGTCCGCCGAAGCGGTAGAGGTTCCGCCGCACGACGCCGATTTCCTGTGGCAGGCCAGTGGCGTCATGCGCCGTCCAGATGTCGGCCACGGCTTCCGCGTTCTGCGGGTCCATACGGTCGATGAAGAGAACACGTTGCATCTTTGCTCCTGTGGACCGTCAGTCGTTGAGCGCGAGTTGTTCGACAGCAACCGCTCGACGATCGATCTTTCCGTTGGGTGTGAGCGGCAGGCGGGACCGTCGGGCGACGGTGCGCGGCACCATGTGGGCGGGCAGCCGTTCCCGGAGCGCATCGAGGAGTCCGGCCTCGGCTCCGCGGTCACCCGTGACGACGGCGTGCAGGACGGTTGCGCCGCCTGGTCTGGCCACCGCGACCACGACCGCCTGCTGGACTCCGGGCTGCTCCCGTAGCACCGACTCGATCTCGCCCGGCTCGACCCGGTAACCCTGAACCTTCACCTGCTGGTCGAGTCGCCCGAGGTGGACCAGCGAGACGTCATCGGCCCTCCGCACCAGGTCGCCAGTCCGGTACCAGAGTTGGCGGCCGGGAGCGCCGCGACCGCGCCAGATCACCGCACTTCCTCCGTCGCAGGCGAGGAAGCGGCCCTGGTTGTCGGCGGGGTCAAGGTAACCGTCGAACCGCTGCGCGCCACGCACGCAGAGTTCGCCGACGGCGCCGACCCGACCGCGCTCGTCGATCACGACCTCCTCCGCCCCCGGGTACAGCTCGCCGATCGGCACGGTCCCGTTGGACGGTCGTGGCCACCTGTCCGGGTCCGCCGGGAGGCGGTACTGGGCGCAACTGAGCGTGAGTTCGGTGGGGCCGTACAGGTTCTCCAGGACACCGTTCGGCGCCGCCGCCTGCCAGGCCCTCGCCTGATCAAGCGTAAGAGGCTCACCGCAGAAGAGGCTCCAGCGCAGATCCGGCATCGATCGCGGCTGGAGGCGTCCAAGTTGCTGGGCCGTCGAGATTGCCGACGGTACCGAGAACCAGTGAGTGATCCGGCTCTGCGCGACGAACCGGGCCGGGTTCATCAAGTCCGTCCGGCTGGGCACCACCAGGGTCGCGCCGGAGCCCCACGTCGCGAAGAGGTCGAAGACCGAAAGGTCGAAGGTCAGATCGAAGGTATGGCTCACCCGGGAGCCGGGGCCCAATCCGTACCGGGGGATCACATGGCACAGGTGCGCCGAAACGTTACCGTGCCGGATCGGCACTCCCTTGGGAGTACCGGTGGAACCCGAGGTGAACAGGATGTAGGCCGGCCGGTCTTCGGCCCGTACGATTCGCTCCAGCTGGGGGAGCGGCTGAGTCTGCAACGTCGCTGGCACGGCCGGCGTCATCTCGACCACCGGCACCGGGCAGTTCGGCAGCGGGTTCTCGGAGAGCACCAGATCCAGTGCCGCGGTCCTGGTGATCTGCTCGTTCCGGCCCCACGGGAATGCCGGGTTGAGCGGTACGACAGTGGCCCCCAGCCGCTGGACAGCAAGGTAGCCGGCGCAGGCGGCCAGGGTCCGGGTACCGTACAGGCCGATCCTGGAGGGATGCCTACCGTGTTCCCGCAGTACGCGCTCCGCCATGGTCTGGGCGAGAGCGTCGAGTTGCCGGTAGCTCAACCGCTCGCCAGGGACTTCGAGAGCCGGTTCGTCGCCATGCGCGCGGACAGAGTCTGCAAACCAGTCGTCGAGTGTTCGGTCCGCCATGACGATCAGTCCGAGTGCCGAGCCGACACGGCCGCGGCCTGCGCCGCCCGCTCGACCTTCTGCTTGATCACGGCCATCTGGATGGCCGTGTTGTCGTTGATCCGCTTGGTGATGCCCTCGTCATTGAAGGGGGCGTCGGGCTTGGCGGCGAACTCCTGCTGCCAGCGCATCACGGTGCCATTGCCCTCGGGCCGGTAGGTCCAGTGGATCCGCATGTATTCGAAGGGGCCAGTCTCGACCCGGTGCGCGGTGACTGACCTGGTCGCGGGGTCCGTGGTCCGCTCGCTCACCCAGCTCCATACCGTGCCGTCGTCGTCCGGCTTCATCGTCAGGCGGAACCTGACGGTGTTGCCCTCCTCGTCGAGGACCTCGGTTGCGGCGTACTCGGTGAAGAGTTCCGGCCAGGTGCGGACATCGTTGGTCAGCTGCCACGTCAACTCGATGGGGGCAGCGATGAAGATGGAGTTATCGGTCTTGCCGGGCATCAGCTGGCGCTCCTTGCGGTGGCGTCGATGTGGTCGATGATCTGCCCGATGGTCATCGCCGACGTCTCGTCGGGCAGGTCGACGCCGTATTCGTCAAAGACGGCCTTCTCGAGCTCGATCACTCCGATCGAGTCAACTCCGAGGTCGGTCAGCGAGGCGTTGCCCGCTCCGTCGACCACCTCGGGTTCCAGTCCGATCTGAGCGGTCAGGATCTCCCGCAGCTTGGTTCGGCTCGCGCCGAGGGTCGGCACAGGTTTCTCCTCCGGTCGGCCGCGGCGGCTCCCTGTAGGGGCCGCCGCGGCGGTGGTTGGTTGCTGGAGTGTGGGGCCAGGTCAGATGACGGTGGCGAGAGGTCCACACCAGGAAGAAGACGGCGTCAGCGATGCGGTGCCGCAGGTGCTCCTGCGCCTGCTGGCTGCTCAGACCGGCCTGCATTCGAGCAGATCCCAGTGGTAAGTCGGCTCGTTCAGGAGCTCGAAGCCGCTCCGGGCGAACAGACCCTGCCAGTCGGCCAGATTGCGCTTCCGACCCCCGTGCAGCACCAGCATGTCGATGTCCAGCAGCTTGCCGTGGTCCCAGTCGTTGCCCTCCTTGAGAACGGAGTCGACCACCAGCAGACGCGCGTCGGTGTTACCGATCGCCTTGCGGATGCTCCGCAGGACATGATCTGCCTCGTCGTCGGAGAAACGCATGAAGACCGCCTTGACGAAGTAGGCGTCGTATCCCTCCGGCACCGGGTCGGTGAGCAGATCGCCGGGCACGATGGCGGCCCGGTCCACGACCTCATGCTCGGTGAGGACTGCCTCGGCCTTCTCCGACATCCACGGCAGATCAAGCAGGCAGGACCGCAGCTCGGGATACCGCCGTAGGGCCTGGGCCAGGAAGTACCCGTCGCCGCCGCCCAGATCCGCGATGCTGGCGAACCGGCCCAGGTCCCACTGATCCAGTTCCTCCTGGGCGAACTGCCGTCCCCAGTAGGACTGGAACTCGTCGCAGAAGCGG
Organism: Kitasatospora sp. NPDC001119; assembly: GCF_053598475.1. Classification (NCBI taxonomy): domain Bacteria; kingdom Bacillati; phylum Actinomycetota; class Actinomycetes; order Kitasatosporales; family Streptomycetaceae; genus Kitasatospora; species Kitasatospora sp. NPDC001119. Next base: position 9,628 of record NZ_JBSFKI010000079.1, on the reverse strand, counting down.
TCCGCCTCAGGGTCCTGCTGCAGGTACTCGTTGAAGGACACGCCGAATACCTTGGAGAAGGCCGGCTCCCCGGTTCGCACGCTGTGCAGGATCTCGTCGAACGGGCGGGCGGTGAGCGCCATGTGGTTGTACCTGATCAACGGGAGCACTCCGTGCGGGTTGTCACTCCGCAGAGCCTGGGTTACCGGAGTCGACGCGAAGGTACCGGTCGGGCCCTCCGCGAAGATCCCGAGCATCGCGGAGCAGCGCAGCAGTCGCTTCAGGGACAGCTCGTGTGCGCCGGAACGGGCGGCGATTTCACTCACCGGCAGCGGGCCATCGGCCAGGATGTCGGCTATCCCGAGCTCGGCCAGGGCGTGCACAACTTGGAACAGCCGCCCGCCGGAGGCGAGCAGGACGAGCTGCAGACCGTAGAGGTCGTTGGGGAGGAAACTCTTCGTGGTCTCATCAGGCGACCTGGTCACTTCTTCACTTCCTCAAATGTGCTGGGTTGATTGGATGACCGAGTTCACTCGGGCGAGAACTTCGCGAGGCGTCCGCGCGGTCCCTATCGTGTCGTCGGCCAGGTCAATGCCGTACTGGTGCTTGATCTGAGCGACGACTTCGAGCAGGGCAATGGAGTCGTAGCCGAGGTTGCCGAACAGGACATCGACGACGTCATCGTCGAGGGCCCCCTCTTCGGTCTCACCTGCGTAGGTCCTGGTGAGGTGAATCAGGTCGTCCAGGGTCAGTTCCGTCATGGGTTCACCCGCGCTCGGTCCCGGGTACCAGGACGACTCCACCGCGCGTCCCGCCCGCTGCGAGCGCCTGGTGTGCCTCGGCCGCGCGGGCCAGGTCAAAGGTCACCGGAGGACGTAGAGTCAATTGCTTGCGCTCCACCATGCGTGCCAGTTCGTCGAGTTGGGCCGCAGTCCCGCGAGCCAGCACCAAGCCGACTCGGATGCGTCGCTCGGACTGTGGCGGGGTCGGTGGGGTGACCGCCACGAAGGCGCCACCGTCACGTACGGCGGCCAGCATCGGTCCGCCGATCGACGCGCAGTCCAACACTCCGTCCACCCCGTCCGACACGATCGCCCGAACCGCGCCAGCCGGGTCGTCGGAGCGCGGGATGAACTCGGCACCAAGTCCGGCGAGGAACTGCTCGTCCTGCTTGGCGGCGATCCCGATGACCCGCAGCCTGCGGTGGCGAGCCAGCTCGACGGCGAAGCCGCCCACGCCGCCAGCGGCCCCGGTTACCACCAGGGTGCAGCCCGCCGGGAGCGCGAGGAGGTCGAGCGCCTGAGCTGCAGTCAGGCCGTTCAGTGGCAGCGTCGCGGCTTCAACCGGGGATACCTCGGCCGGCGCTGGCGCCAGTACCGCGGTCGGCAGCACGACATACTCGGCCTGCGTCCCGGTCTTGGTGTCCGGCCAGTTGGACATGCCCACGACGGCCTGGCCAGGCGTGAAACCGACGGCACCTAGCCCGATCGCCTCGACTGTGCCCGCGACGTCGGCGCCCAGCACGTAGCGCGGCCCGGCCGGCAGCATCGGGCCGAGGTAGCCTGCCCGCGCCACGAGGTCGAGCGGGTGCACCGCCGCCGCCTGGACTCGGATCAGCACCTCCCCTTCGCCAAGCTCAGGCGCGGGAAGTTCTGCCACTGTGAGGACGTCCGGAGCACCGAACTCGGTAATCGTGACTGCACGCATCAGGACTCCACGGCGTGTTCGAAGGACAGGGATCGGCGGGTATAGGTTTCGGTGACCCCGCAGGCGATGCTGTCGACTGCGGTGACGATTTGGCCGACCCGGGCGAAATGGCCCTGGGTATCGGACCGTCCCCGTGTGGCCTCGAACGCCTGCTTGCTGTGCCACTGCACGTAGGCGACGACCTTGGTGCCGTCATGACTGCTGTGCACGGCGGTTCCGACGAATCCCGGCTCGCGGTCAAGCAGCGCCATGCCCTCGACCAGCGTGTCGAGCAGTCGGCCCTGATTCTCGGGCGAGGTGTGGAAGATGTTGATCGTGGTGAACAAGCCGTGGTCGGGGTCTATGGACAGGTTGCTCATATGCGATGTCCTTCTGTTCTGGGGGAGGTCATGCGCGGCTGGTGACCGTCGACAGCACTCGCGCGAGGACACGGTCGGGGTCGGCCTCGACGTCCTCTGATCGCCAGGCGACGAAGCCGTCGGGGCGGATCAGCACGGCACCTCGTGAGCTGATGCCACTGGCCTTCTTGAAGGTTCCTTGGTGGTCTGCCAGTTGATGCTGCGGACCGATTTGATGGGCCTCAAGCGGGATACCCAGTCGACGCGCGACGGTACATCCAGCGGTGACCCAGGCGGAACCGTCAGTGCCGGCCAGGAGCACGAACGATTCGCCCGGCAGGTCGACCGACGACACCTTCTCGCCGGCTCGGGTCAGCCAGACGTGCGGGACACGCATGCCGGGTCGGCCGTCGATCTCCAGCTCCCGGCCCAGCACCTCGTCATGGTCGGCCCCGATGATCGCTGGCGAGGAGTAGCGGTACGCCGTGGTAACGATGGTCTGGTCCCGCTCATCGTGGATCGTCGTGTCTTGCGGGTTGCTCCACCGGACGTGCCGCATCCATGCCTGATCGATGGTCACGCTGCCCACCGGCCGCCGCTCGGTCTCGTACGTGTCGAGCAGCCGCTCGTCCGCCCAGCCTTGCAGCACTCCGGCCAGCTTCCAGGCCAGGTTGCTCGCATCCTGAATACCCGCGTTGGCGCCGAACCCGCCTGTGGGGGGCAGCACATGGCAGGCGTCTCCGACCAGGAACACCCGGCCCGAGGAATAGGTATCGGCGATGCCGTGGCCGATCCACCAGCCCATGGTCGTCTGGATGTCGATGTCGAGATCAGGCTCCCCAAGAGCAGCTCGGACCAGCTCGACGCATCGCTCAGGGGAAGCCCCGCCCTCGGCGATGAACTCCGGGTCGCAGAAGAGGCCGAAGATCCACCGCTGATCGTCCAGCTTGAACAGCATGCCGGGCGCTTCGCGGTTCAGGAGGTAGAGGATCATGAATCGCCGCCCGTCGAGCACAGCGTCGATGTCCGCCTTGAACAGGATGTTGAAGACGTGGCCGAGCGTCCCGTGCCCGCTCCGCTGGATGCCGAGCGTCTTGCGGATCGATCCGTGCGCGCCGTCCGCGGCGATCAGGTACCGCGAGCGGACCGTGTTCTCCTCGCCGGTGGCGCGATCTCGAATCACAGTCGTCACGCCGTCGGCGTCCGCCTCGAAACTCACCATCTCGGTGTTGAAGTTGACCCGGGCGCCGCGCCGGACGGCCTCTTCGAACATGATCGGTTCGACCTTGTCCTGGCCGCACCAGACCGCCTCGGCCGGACCGATGTCGTGGAAGTCGTTCTCGCCCTCGGCCATCACCAAGACATCGCCCTCGACGATGTCCGCCAGGGATTTCGCCCGCAGGATGACGCGAGGCAGGTGGTGCGGTGGCAGCTCCGGGTCGGACCAGTGCTTTCCGAGAACAAACCTCTCGGCAACGTCCCGTACCGCCCCCTCAATGCCGAGCGTGCGGAACAACTCCATGGTGCGCGGGCTCACGTGGGTGGAGCGGAGCAACTGGGACGTACTCGTGTTGCGCTCGATCACCATGCAGTCGACGCCCTGTTGACGAAGGAAGAGTGCGGAGGCCAACCCCGACATCCCCCCTCCGATGATCAATACCGGAATCTCCGTGTCTGGCATTGTCTTTCCCTTCGGGTCATCAGGCCCGTTCGTCGTGCGGTCGCCAACCGAGCCCACGCCAGATCAGCAGCTCGTCCTGAGTCGGCGGCCCGGGCAGCGGTGTTCGCTCCGGATGGCCATGCGGCGACCCTGGCCGTTCAGGTGATGGCCTGTCATCATTCGTCGGGTACATCCTGGCGGGCATGGCGCCGTGGAACTGTCCCAGCGCGGCGAGCCCCCTGCCGAGGCCCTTTAACAGCCGCAGGCACACGCTGAGCGCCGAACGGTCGGCGTGGTCCACACGGTTCATCCCGAACTCCAAACAGGCTCAGGACAGCGGCCGGTGGGCGACCACAAGCCTCTCAGTGGCGGTGAGGTCCTCCACTCGAATGTCGGTGAAGCCCGCCTCGGTCAGCCACGTGCGGCACTCCGTGACGGTGTACTCGGAGCCACCGGTGCGCACCAGTCGCATGTTCAGGCTCATCAGCAGGCTTCGCTCCGGACCGTTCCGGTCGTCGTCGAGCAGTTCGTCGTAGATCACCAGAGCACCGCCCGGGTTGACCGCCTCGTAGGCCCGCTTGACGAGCTGCCGGCGAGTCGTCTCGTCCCAATCGTGCAGGACATGGCCGAAGATGAGGACATCGGCGGCCGGAAGCGGGTCGGTCAGGAAGTCTCCGCCCTGGAACTTCACCCGGTCACCGAGGCCGAATCCGGCGATATGCTCCTCGAAGAGCGGCTGAACCGCCGGCATGTCGAAGCAGGTACCGCGAAGCTGCGAATGCGACTTCGCTAAATTGGCTGTCAGATTCCCGCGGGCGCCGCCGAGATCAGTGAAGGTCTGGTACTTATCCCAGTCTAAGCGCCGGGTGAGTTCGGCGGTGACCGCCGCGGACACGCTGTCCATCGCGGCCATGAAGCCGCGGACTTGGTCCAGGTCCCGGTACCACTCGCCGAAGGAGTCGACGCCCTCCTGCCGATCACCGGTGCGCAGCAATTCGGTGAGCCGGCCCCAGGCAGGATAGAGCGCATGGCTCATAAAAGCGAGGAACCCGCCAACGTAGGAGTCCTTTCCGAAGTCCAAGTAGCGTGAGGCTGCGTCAGAGTTGACGTATCCGGCAGCCTCACGCCGAAGCAGTCCGACAGCTGCCAGAGCATCGAGGAAGTCTCGTGCACCCGCATGGTGGAGGCCGAGTTCACGCACGATGTCCGACTCGCTAGCCGGCCCCTTCTCGAGGTACGTGAAGAGTCCGAGCTCTACTCCGGCAAAGAGTGTCCTGGCCCGCCAGAAACCGCTCGCAGTGTCCAGGACGAATTGCAGTTCGTTATCGGTTGAATCCATTGCGCTGTAGCCTCCAGATATCCCGGTCATGGGTCTGGTGCCCACGACTCACCGGGCAGCACGACGAGCTTCGCTGCGGCCGGTCGGGATCCTCTGAAGACGCACTAAGGATCGTTCACATGGGCAACACTGCACCGGTGCGCTTGACGGTGCGGATCACCGGCGCCGTCTCCATGTTCTGCACCTCGTCCAGGGCGCCGATCCGCTCGGTCAGGTAGCGGTAGAGATCACGACTGTCCCGGCAGACGACGGCAGCCACCAGGTTGCTCGGGCCCGTCGTCACGGCGACGAAGTTGACCTCAGGATGGCTGGCTAGTTCAGTCGCCACTGAGACCAGCGCCGATGGTCGCACCGACATCCACAACCGGGCCTCAGCGTGATAGCCGAGCGCTGCTGCTGGAATATCCACCTCGTAGGACAGCACGCCGGTGTGGCGCAGGTGCTCCATCCGGCGCTTCACAGTGGACTCCGACCAACCGGTGCAGGAGGTCAGTTCGGTGTAGCTTGCGCGGCCGTCCCTGGACAGTGCCTCCAACAAGGCGTGATCGCCCTCGTCGAGGGTGACCGGATCGGCGCCGGGCACTGGCGGAGCCGGACGTAGCCGATCGACCTGTGCCTCGGAGAGCCAGGCCAGGGCGGCCCAGCCGCTCGGGCGAGCGAAGCCTTGGAGCATAGCGTGTGCGGTGACTGAGCTGACCCGCGTGGTACGGGAGAGCTTCTGCAGCAGCAGGGAGTCGCGCTCTTCCGGGGTGCGCGCCTGGGTGATGCAGGAGATCTCGGTGCCACCGGAGAGCAGGTGGACCCAGAACGTGTCAGGGCGGCGGGCGAGCGCTGCAGCGATCGTGGTGGACGCGTCCGGGGTGCAGCGGATCCGGATCGTCCATCCCTCGTAACCCAGACGGGACCCGACCACCCCGCCGACCACGCGCAGAACCCCGGCCGAACGGAGCCGCCGGTAGCGGCGGGCAGCAGTGTTCTCGGAGACACCGAGGACATCGCCGACCTTACTGAAGGAGGCCCGGCCATCCAGGTGGAGCGCGTGAACAAGGCCTCGGTCAAGACTGTCGAGCGTGATGGATTCCATACCCCCAAGCTATCTGATGACGGAAAGCACCATAACTACGTCCGTAGCTAGCGTTTCTCCTCAGACGCCGCAATCCTTCGAGGGTCACCGAAAACTCCGTGCGAAGGAGAATCGCGATGCGCAAGTGGTGGCCGCTGGTAGCGGTCTGCCTGGGCTCGTTCATGCTGATCGTGGACACCACAGTGGTCACAGTGGCCGTCCCAGACATGGCACAGGGTTTGCATGCTCCCTTGTCCAGCCTGCTGTGGGTCCTGAACATCTACACCCTCTCCCTGGGCGTGTTCACTCTCGGCGCCGGCTCGGTGGCCGACCTCTTCGGTCGACGCCGCGTCAACCTCACAGCACTCACCGTGTTTGCGCTCTCCTCACTGGTCTGCGGCCTGGCACCGAACGCAGCCGTTCTGATCGTTGCCCGCGGCGTGCAGGGCATCGGAGGCGCTGCCATGATTGTCACAAGCATGGCCTTGCTCGGCGGGACCTACGACGGAAAGGACCGTGGCACCGCGTTCGGCGTCTGGGGCTCCGTCCTCGGCGCCGCTGCAGCGGTCGGCCCGCTGCTCGGTGGCCTGCTCACCCAGTACCTGAACTGGCGGGCGATCTTCTTCATCAACCTTCCCGTGAGCGTGCTCGCGTTCACGCTGACCGCCGCTTTCGTGAAGGAGTCGGAACGACCTGGCGGATCTCGCGTCGACCTGCCGGGCATGCTGGCCTTCGGAGTGTGCTCCGGAGCCTTGACCTACGCACTCATCAGGGCCGCCGACGGTGGTTGGACCAGCACTCCGACCCTCGAGCTCTTTGCGCTGTCGGCTGTCGCGCTGGTCGCCTTCCTCGTGATTGAGCACCGCAGCGAGCACCCGCTGCTCGACCTCGCTCTCTTCCGCAATGCCTCGTTCGTGACCGTGATGTTCTCTGTCACGGCGTCAGCCGTTGTCTTTGCCTGTTTGGTCTACACCTCAGTGTGGCTGCAGTCCGTAATTGGCCTTGGCCCGTTGGCTGCCGGCCTGACCCTGATCCCGCTCGCCATGACCTCTTTCGTCGGCTCGACCTACACCGGCCGACGGTTGCTGCACAAGCTTTCGCCACGCGTAACCATCAGCACCGGCCTGCTGCTGACCGGAGTCGGCTGTGCCCTGGAGTGGCTCCTGGTCGACGCCAACTCGGACTGGCTGACCCTGCTGCCTGGACTGGTCATCATCGGTGCCGGTGTCGGAATCGGCGGTCCGGCGGTCAACTCTGCGGTCATGGCCGCAGTCCCCCCGGCCCGTGGCGGAATGGCCTCGGGTTCCATGGCGACCTTCCGGCAACTCGGCCAAACTCTCGGCGTCGCGGTTCTCGGCCTGGTGTTCCAGGCAGGCATGGCCAAGAAGCTTCGCGGCCAGGTTCCCAACCCTCACAGCACCGCCGTGGCCATCAGCAACGGCCGTGTCGCGGACGTCTCCGGGTTGCACGCGGCGGGGGCGAACGGACTCGGCCTTGTCTTCTTGGCGTCCGCGGTCCTGAGTCTTCTCGCCTTCCTGTTGGCTGTCCGCTTCATCAGCAAGCCAGCCCCGGCACCGGCCGTCGGCCGGGAGCCGGCTAGTGCCGGGGCGCACTGACCGGTTGTCCAAGACTCACCAGCGCTCTGAAAGGAAATCAGCCCATGAACATCGACCTGACCGGGCGTACCGCACTGGTAACCGGAGCGGCTTCGGAGGTCGGCTGCGCGATCGCAGCCGTGCTCGCCAACAGTGGGGCCACCGTCGTGGTGACCGACGAGGACCGGCGGCGAACGGCAGATACTGTGGACCGGCTTTGCGAGATCTCCGCCAGCACGGACATCACCGGCTTTGCTGCAGCCTTCGACACCTCGGACGGAATCGACGCGCTGCTCGCGGCAGTTTCAAGGGTCGACGTGCTCGTGAACACCTCCACCACCTCCTCGACTGCGTCCGTCCTGGAACGTCCTGATGCCGAGTGGCGGCGCTTCTTCGAGACGGAAGTGCTGTCTAGGATCCGGCTGGCCCGTCACTACCTTCCCGGTATGGTCAAGCGTGGATGGGGACGTGTCGTCTTCGTTGACTGCGAGCCCACGGCCTGGACCCCCATGGAGACGATGCACTCCGGCTTCACCCGGTCCGCCCACCTCGCCGCCACCAGTGGCCTGGCACAGACCGTCGCCGAAACCGGAGTGACCGTCAACTCGGTGCTGTCGACGCCGGGCCGCACAGCCGGAAGCACTCTGGTGAACAGCGAGATCGTCGAGGACTTCCCGCACGAGCTGGTCCAAGGTGTCCTCACGAGGACGGAGACGGCTTCCTACCGGAACCAGAACGTGCACCCGGAGGAGATCGCCGAGGTCGTCCGTTACGCCGCCTCCGACCACGCCAAAGAGACCACCGGCTCGGCATGGCGGATCGATGGAAGGTCCCCGGTACGGCTCATGCCGTGACGTTCCTAAGATCGGGGTAACGCCGTGCCCCCTGCTGCGCCAGGTCGCAGCAGGGGGCACGCTCGTTTCGGTTGCCCGACGGCCCGGCTCCGGCAAGGACCAGGCTCTTCAGAGGATCTTCAGCGGTTCCTGACGCTCAAAAATCAGGATCGGTCTCGCCCCAAATGGAGGCGTCGTTCGCTCTGCCGATCATCCCCGGAGAAGGAGTTCCGATATGGCACATTCGACCGGAAGGACTGCGCTGGTAACTGGCGGCTCACGCGGGATCGGGCGAGCCATCGCCCGGCGGCTCGCCGAGGATGGCGTACGTGTCGCCGTACACTACGGCAGCAACGAGGAGGCAGCCCAAGAGACGGTCACCGACATCACTCGGGCGGGCGGTCAGGCATTCCTGGTTCGGGCCGAACTGGGTACCGTCGGGGACATTGACACTCTGTTCGCGGAACTCGAGGCTGGGCTGAATGGTCAGGCTCTCGACATCCTCGTCAACAACGCAGCTGTCGGGCACTCCGGCTCCATCGAGAGCACCACCCCGGAGCAGTTCGACCGAGTCTTCGCCGTCAACGTACGCGCACCGTTCTTCATCACCCAGCGCGCTCTACCGATCCTGCGCGACGGCGGACGCATCATCAACATCAGCTCGTCAGTGACCCGAATCGCGGTCTCCCATGAACTTGTCTACGGCATGACCAAAGGCGCGCTCGACATCCTCGGCCGGACCCTCGCCCACGCCCTTGGGCAGCGCAACATCACTGTCAACACCGTGGTTCCAGGGGTCACCGACACGGACATGATCAGCATGCTCAAGGCATACCCTGAGGCGGTGGCCAGCGTTACAGCGGCTACCGCTCTGGGCCGCATCGGGGAACCGTCCGACATCGCCGACGTGGTTGCTTTCCTCGCCGCCGACGACGCCCGATGGGTCACCGGTCACACGATCGACGCGACAGGCGGGATGTGCCTCGGCTTGGGTGTCTGACGCACCGACCGATCGGAATCAGCCAGTTCCGTCTTGATAACCGAGCGTTGTCAAGCAAGAACTCATGGCGCCTGGTGCAGGGCCGTTTCAAAGTCCTGGTGAGCGCGTGAGTCC
>NZ_JBSFKI010000078.1:0-22834 GCF_053598475.1 Kitasatospora sp. NPDC001119 | reverse complement strand
ACCGGCCACGCCCGCGTCATCGGCGCCACCCTGACCTTCGCCAACCACCCCGCCGGCGGCGCCCTCGCCACCCTCACCCTCCCCCCGAACTGACCGCGGACACGACGGAAGGGCCGGCCCGACACCCATCGGACCGGCCCTTCCCGTTCTGCACGGAGCCCCCTGTCGGGTTCGAACCGACGACCCCCGCTTTACAAGTTTTCGGCGAGCAAGCCTCTGACCTGCACGAATGCGACTGACAGGCCGTCTGACCTGCGAAAGTCACTCTCGGTGGATCTCGTAGCCTCTCCGCCTTTCTCGGCCTCATGTGTGCCGATTCCGTGCTGCGAGGTGGTCCGTCGGCCTTCTGGTCGTCGTCGACTGCCTCGCTGTTCAGCCGCTCGGCGGCCCTGCAAGTATCGCTGACCCACCGGTCCCTCGCAGGCATCAAACAGGGCTGGACGTCACTGCCGGCCTGCGGGCGGCAGCGCCCCCTCACCCACCCCAACTATCACAGAACGTAACCAATGAGCTGACCTTGTACATCGGCATCATCACCCCTCAGCGGTTCGTCGACCTGCTATCGGACCGTTGCCGCTCACCTTCGTCAAGCTCATCAACGTAGTGCGGACGTTGCGGCATGAGCTTGACCTTCTTCCGCGCGGGGGCGTTGAGCACCTCGTGGATCTCGTGTTCCAGATCCGCCCACAGAGCGGGGAGATCGTCAGTGGCCGGTTTCAGGTCCAGGAACTCGGCAGGGACGGGCCTGCCCATGGTCGCGCAGGTGCTCCACACGGCCGCGTTCATGATCTGGTCCGCCGCCTTCGCGACAAGGGGCGGCGCTTCCGCCGCGAGGTACAGCCGTGCATAGCTGGCTTCCATGGCCGCGTCACCCGTAGCCCGAAAGATCCGCCGGCCTTCGTCGGCCCCGGCTCCTTGCTGCTTCGCCGCGGTGAACGCGCGGGCGGCGTCGAGCCACATGTCGATGAATGCCCGGAACTTCTGGTAGGCCGCGAGGAGGTCGATGTGGTCCGGGTGTTCGGCAAGCGCGTACGGGGAGAACGGGCTCAGTCTCGCCTTGTAGTGGAGCATGGACTTCCGGTCGATATCGCCCCGGTCGAACAGCGTGTGGCAGGTCGGGCAGAGGGCGATCAGGTTCTCGAACTCGTGGCACTTCACCTTGGCCCAGGGCTGGATGTGGGCAATCTCGATGATGGGCATGCGGCAATGCGGGATGGCGCACCGGTGACCGGCTTCGACTCGGACCTTGCGGTCCAATTCTCGTGGAATCGCTGGGCGGTTGGCGGGCATAGCCGTCATGGTAGAGCGGTGTGCTGACATCGCCCCCTGTCCCGCTGGCGGGTAGGGCTACTTCCCCGGCCAGGGCACGGAGGCGAAGACGCCTGGCGCCTCCACGACGGCCCAGCCGACCGCTCGGGTCCACCGGAACAGGGTGTCCGGCGCGAAGTAGCTGGCGAGCCAGAGTTCGTCCACGTGTTCGGGGACGTTCGGGTTACCGGTGGGCTGGAAGGCGTTGGTGAGTGCCATGCCGATCCTCATGTGCGAGGAGTCCACCCAGACGAACAGGATCGTGTGCAGGCCGTCGTTCTTGGCGCGCTGGAGCTTGCCGATCTTGTTCGCGGCGGTGTTGGTCAACAGGAAGGCGTCGGCGTACGGGGTGACCGCGTCGGCGGTGGCGTTGGCGGTGCCTGTGTCGAGGGTGCTGGGGATGATCCGGCCACGGACATCCGGTCCGTCACCGACCCGCGCGACGGCCCGCAGGCCGAGGCTGCGGACCTGGGCGATGTCCTCGGGGACCGGGGCATCGGCCGGGGTGGCGGCCTCCCATTCGCGGACGCTGATCCGCTTGACGCCTCGGGACTCCAGGTCGGCGAGAAAGTCGATCAGTTTCCGCTGGGCGTCTCCGCCGACCTTGGCGAGTCGGGTGAACTCCACGAACCAGCCAGCCGTGAGCTGCGGGTACTCCGTCCCGACGTGCTTCTTGTCGATTGCAGCCCACAGCCCGACCCACGCCCGATCGAGGCTGGAAGTGACCTCCAGCGCGTACGTCGGCTCTGCCCGGCCGGGCTCCGCGAGCAGCGCGTCGATCATGCCGGGCAGGGAGTTATCGTCCCGGCGATCGGTCAAGGTGCCGAGGACCTGGTTGACCAGGGTCTCGGCGGCCAGTTCCTCGTGGCGGGGCGGTTTCGGGTTCTTCGACATGTCGAGGACGGTAGTAGTTGACGACCTACACCGCGTGGCGAAGTACTGATCGCAACGGATTCCCCTACTCTCATCCTGGGCCCGGAGGTGGTCCACGGCTGGCCGTTCGCCCGGACGAATTGTGCTCGGAGCCGACGGGTGGGATGCCCAACCTCCTCAAGATTCGCCGTGCCATCAGACGACACCACCGTCTCACTTCGCGGCGCAGTCCGGGCTGTCGCCAGCGAGGATCTTCAATGCCGCATGCCAACGACCGTGCGCGCCTCAAGTCGTACCTGGCTCTGCTGTCCGTGCCCGAGCGTGTGCTGTGGGCGACCGCAGTCAACGGGCGGATCGAGCTGGACACCAAGGACGCTGGCCAGGAGAACTTCCAGGCCCTGCTGTGGGACCTGCTGTTCAGCTCCAGTCACTCCCACCCCTGGGACCACCGCGGCGGACGGTCCTTCCGTGGTCTCGCCGGGTACTACGAGTGGATCATGCCCGCGTCACATCAGCTGACGATGCAGGTGAGCGTGGCCCCACGGGTAGCGAACTACCTGCTACCGAAAACCGTGACCTACGCTGACGGCTCACATGTGCACTTCGGCATCCCCGGCCTGCGGATCGAACGCGTCTCTTCTCGCGCCGTCCACCTGCTCCACCTGCCCACGCAAGGGCGTCTTGAACTGCGCGAATCCCACCGCGGCAGCGTGCGTTCGATGAACCACCGCCTGCGGTGGGAAACCGGCTCCGACGAGACCCCGGAGAACCTCTCGTTCTGGCACACCTCGGGCATCACCGGCGCAGAGGAGAGTGCTTCCCCGCACTGGGCCCCCACTCCGTGCACGCCGTTGCGCAGTCGGCTGATGGTGCGCGCGAGCACCTGGTGGAGGCACTGGCCCCACACCGCCGAGATCGTTCCCGCACGCCGGAGCAACACCAGCCGTTGCCTGACCTGGCGAAAGGGACCGTCCTGCACGGAGGTGGGGGAACTTCTGGTCAACAGCGCCATCCGGATCGCCGACGCTGTCCACGTCTCCGACCCTGACGGGCTCGACGTCAGTGTGCTGAGGCTCGGGCCAGCCGCCATCGAGCTGGCTCGCCCCAGCTAGCGGGGTTACCGAGCCGCGTTCGGTAACCCCCGCTCGGAGGGTTCTCAGCGTGCGCTCTCCAGTCGCTGCGGGCACCGTCGAGGTACGGGTGTACTGGTGCTACTGGAGGTTCTTGAGGGGTTCGACCCGGATGAAGCAGACCTCGGCTTCATCCGGTCGGTCCACGCCGCCGCGAGCGATCCTGAGGTGCCGGAGGACCCGCTGCCGACGACGCTCTGTGGCATCCGTACCGACCCGTTGGTGCACACGCACTACCGGGGCGGTTACGGGGAGGCGTGGTATCCAGCAGAGTTCGAGGACCGGCGATGCCGTGAGTGCGAGCGGGCGCTTCGACGGCTCTGACCCCTGCGCCGAGCCTGGGCGCCTCGGGCTCGAAGCGTCGCGATCGTCAGCGGATGCGCGGACTGTGCTGGTCCTGGCGGGCCTGCGGCGGCGGCTGGACTTGCTGCTGCGGAGCGGCAGGGCGCTGGGCCGGGGCCTGAACCTGGCGCTGTTCGACGGGCTCGGGGCGGCGGCCGGGCACGTGCCGGGCGGTCCGGGTGGGCTGTCCGCCGCGCTGCTGGAGCTGGTCGCGGTGGGCCTGGCGCTCGGCCTGGCGGCCAGCTCGGCGGCGCTCGGCGAGGGTCGGCTGACGCTGTTCCTCCGCCTGCGGCTGCTCGGGCCGGACGGCCTCCTCAGTGAGCTGGCGCCGCTCCGCGAGCACCGTGGTGACCTGCTCGGCGACGGTCTGCTGGGTGAGGGCGGCGTCGTCCAGCCGCGGGAGGCTGGCGAGCTAGGTGGCACCGGTCCGGGCCGCGACGGCGCGCAGGATCTCCGTCTGGTCGGCCTCAGGCAGGGCGCGGTAGACGTCGGCGGCGAGTTGGTGGCGGGCCTGCTGGTCAGTGGTCGCGGGGGTGATCTCCGCGCTTGCCGGTGCGGCGGCGGTACGTCGGGCGGCGATGGCGGCTGCGGCGGCCTGCCAGTAGGCGTCGTGGCCGGTGCGGCCTTCCTCGATGTAGAGGCCGGCGGGCTGGGCGGCGTTGTCGTCGGTGACCTTGTACTGGTCGCGGTAGGCGGCGACGAGGGCAAGCTGCTGCTGCCACTGGGCGCGCTGGGTGGGGTCGGTCGGGGCTTCGCCAAGGGTCCGGCTCCACTCCGGGCGGTTCTCCACGGTGCGGTCGGCGAGCACCGAGAGCCGGTTGGCGATCAGGGCGACGCTGTCGGTGAGGTACTCGTGGTGGAGCGGGTTGGCCGTGGTGGAGCGCGGCACGGCGCTGATCCAGGCCAGGAGGTCGGCTCGGCCGGAGGCTGCGCGGGTGTGGGCGAGCGCCTGCTGCTGGGCCTGCTGGAGCAGTTCGGGCAGGGCGGTGCGGCCGGTCACCTCGGAGAGGGCGGTCTCCGCGGTGGTGCCGGTGTTCTCGATCGCCTTGAGGTTCCAGGCGAGGGTGCGCCACAGCTCGGCTTCGGCGCGGTCGCTCTGCTGCTCGGTGGTGGCCGGGGCGTCGGCGGCGAGGTGGCGGCCGATACGCCACGCGAGGACCTGGCTGAGGCTGTCGGCGCCGGTGATCGGGCGGCGCTCGGCGGCCCGGCGCAACAGCGCGGCAGGTTCGTGGCCGGCGGTCTCGGCGCGGCGCAGGGCGGCGGCGAGGGCTGGCCAAGTGTTCTCGCGCAGGGCGCGGGTGGCGTTCTCGTTACTGATGACGTCGGCGGTGAGGGCCTGGTGTCGGAGGGCTTCGGGGGCTTGCTGGTGGGCTTCGGGGATGCCGTCTGCGGCCAGGGTGGTGCGGGCGGCGTGGGTCAGGGCGGTGACCGGGTCGCTGGTGCCGGTGGCCTGGGCGGCGGCGGTGGTGGTGAGCAGGTTGGTGGTGTCGTGGCCGGTGCGTTCGGCGGCGGCCAGGGCTCCAGCGAGGTGGGGCCACTGGGTGTGGGTGGTGACCTTGTCGGTGGTGGTGAGCGTGGTGGCGGCGGCGTCGGCGTAGCGGTTGAGGGTGTCGGCGGAGACGTGCGGGTGCGCGTCGGCGGCCTGGGCAGCGGCAGGTGCGATGCGCAGGGCGGCCGGTTCGGTGGTCGCGGCCTCGGGGTCGAAGCGGTGTGCGGGCAGGTCGGTGTGCGCCGCGACCAGGGCGGCGTAGCGGGTGGTGTCGGCGGCGGTCGGGGCGTTGAGGTGGGCCGGGGCCGGGCGGTCGTTGGTGATGGTGTTCAGGCGCCAGGCGAGGGTCTGGGCCGGGGAGTCGGCTGTGGTCAGGTCGCCTCGCCAGGTGGCGGCGGCGAGGAGTAGCTCGGGCTGCCAGCCGCCTGCTTCGGCGTTACGCAGGGCGCGGGCGACGGCGGTGAAGGCGTCGTCGGTGGTGATCTGCTCGGCGAGGGCGGGGCCGAGGAGCCGGTGGATGAGCTGGTGGTAGTGCGGGGTGGTGAGGGCCTCGGTGGCGTGCTGGTGCTGGGGCGCGAGCGTGGCCAGGGAGACGTCGTCCTCCTGGGCGTTGCGGATCGTGTCGGTGGCGGAGAGCTGGGCGCCCTCGCGGCTCAGAACGCGCTCCAGCACCTCGCGGGCGGCGAAGGCGTCGGGGTCGTTCTTCGGCTTGTCGAGCTGGTCGTCGGTGTCGAACGGCAGCAGGTCGTGGGTGGCCGTGTAGATGGTGGTCTTGTGGCGGGCACGGCTGAGCTGGACATACAGGTCCTCGCGGGTCATGTCCTCGGTGACCAGCGGGTGGGCGGTGTCCAAGGTGCCGCCTTGGGAGCGCATGACGGTGGAGGCGAAGAGCAGCTGGACGTGGGCGGCGACGTACTCGGCGGGCAGTGTGAGGCGTCCCCGGTGGCCCATGTGGCGGACGTTGAGAAAGCCGTCCTGGTGGCGCTGGAGGACCCCCAGGCGTCGCCGTTCTTGACGAAGTCCGCGCCCCGGCCGGTGGTGAACTTGCGGTTGTTGTCTCGGGTGATGATCCAGTCGCCACGTCCCGCGCAGTTGCCGTCGCACAGCAGTGCGCTGTCTGTCCTCGACCTCGCCGCCGGCCGCGCGCTCGTCGCGCGCGGGCGGCCAGGGTGGTGACGTCTGCCGCGGCGGCGGCGCTGATCAGAGTGGTCCTGCCCGCGAGCATGTCGGCTTCCAGCCGTCGTACGAGGCCTCGATCATGGCAATTCGCGAGCCCCTGACGACCCGCTGGTTGGTGAAGTAGAGTCCAGGCCGCTGCCGTCGCCGACGCGGATCCTGACGGTGGCGTCGGCTTCGGCCTTGTCGCTGAACCGGTGGAGTTCGGTGAGTTCGACGACGACAGCCTCAGCGGCGATCAGGCACAGCAGGCCGCCGGTTCGACGGAGCTGAGCTGATGTGGTCGAGGATGATGCGAGCCCGACGTACCACGGAATCACGGCGCTCCCAAACCGTCCTTGGTGCAGCACATTTGGACCTCCTCGGTCGCACGCATGGCGACCGGTCCTCGCCGAGGAGAGTCCGTGACCTCACAGTTCATGACCGTCAAGCAGACCGCAGAGCTTCTGAACATGTCCGTTCAGTGGGTCTATCGCGAGGCGCCCAGGGCCGGTCTCGCCCCGTACCGGTTCGGGAGTGGGCGTAATGCGAAGCTGCAGTTCAAGGTCACCGAGGTCAATGCCTGGGTGAAGCAGCAGCGGATGTCCAGCGGCTGACGTCGGGCGGAGTGAAGCGTGGGGCCCTGTTCGACGGCGAACAGGGCCCCACGCGCGTCAGGCCGCGAGGCCGAGGTCGAGGACCTGGGCGGCGTGGCCGATCGAGCCGGGCATGAGGTGGCGGTAGATCTTGAAGGTGACGTCGATGCTCTTGTGCCCCATCCACTCGGCCACGTCGGTGATCGGGATGTTGTGGCTGAGGCAGTTCGAGGCGAAGAAGTGCCGCAGGCCGTAGAGCGTCATGCCATCGGGGATGTCGACGTCGCCAGTCCGCTTGATCCGGTCCCACTGGTTCTGCAGGTAGTAGGACGGGTACGGCTTCGCGATGTCCAGCGGGTGACGGAGCAGGTAGCCGTCGATGGTGCCGTAGGTGTCCGCGTACGAGAGCAGGCTGAGCCGGGTCCGGGCCGGCAGCGGGACGTCCCGGTAATCGCCCGCCTTGCGGTGCTTGAGCGGCGCGTAGTCCTTGGTCGTCTGGTTGACCTGCTCGGTGACGCGATAGACGTCGTCGGCGACGATGTTGTTGACGTTGACGGCGAGAGCCTCGCCGTTGCGCAGCCCGCAGCCGCTCATGAGCTCGGCGACGAGGTTGAAGGTCTCGTCCCCGGCTTCGCGTATCCCGCGCAGCTGGAGCGGGGCCGGGATGACGGCGCGCTTCGGGTCGTACTGGGGCGGGGTGACGCCGTCGAGCGGGTTCTCCGGGTAGAGGCCGAGGCGGTGGGCGTCGAGCAGGATCGACTTGAGCTTGTCGAAGGCGTTGGACTGGGTGGCCAGGCCGACACCGTTACGCTCCATGGTCCGGATGAAGGCGTCGACGACCTTGTGGTCGAAGGTTGCCATCCGGCGGCTGTGGAAGGCGGGGTAGAGGTGGTGCTCCAGCAGGGATTCGAGGTGCCGCAGAGAAGCCGGGGCGAGCGAGCGCTGGCCGGCCTTCCACTCTTCGGTGTAGGCGCCGAAGTTCATCGCGCCGTACTTGCGGTTGCGGTCGGCCTTGCTCTGGCCCCAGGGATTCTCGCGCTTCGCCCGGTAGATCTCGGTGAGCCGGTCGATCGCCTTGTCCTGGGTGGCGAAGCCGGACTCCTCGGTCTGCCGCCCGGAGGCGTTGCGGAACCGGATCACGTAGGTGTGCGGGCACTTCGACCACCGCGACTGCGGGTGCTCACAGGTCTTGAAGAAGGTGCCCATGCCGTGGGCCAGAGTCCTGGTTGCCATCGTGTGCGGTCTCCATCGCGTCCAATGCTGACTGTTTGCTGAGCGCAGATGGTCCGCCACACCCCTGACCTGGGAAGAAACGCAAATCACGTGGTATGTGGTGGAACTTCATCGGGCGGTCCCACGAGGACATCGTCCAGGCCCGCGACGAGTGGCAGGCCGCCACCGACCGCTTCGGCGCCGTCCAGGGCTACCCCGGCGACCGCCTCCCCGCCCCCGAACTCCCCGGCCTCCCCCTCAAGCCCCGCGGACGCGTGCGCTGACCTGCGCGTTCCGCGATCGGGGGTGCGGCGCCCGGGTCCACCGCACCCCGAGCCGGGCCACAGGGCCATGGAGCCGATGCCGGCGGACATGATCTCGACGACCGCGGGTACTGCCCCGGTGGCATACGGGAACGCGGCCGAACGGCTCCAGGCCTGCAGGTGGGCGAACGCGGAGCGCCACACGGGACTGATGCCCCGATTCTGCGGGAGAGGACGGTGCTCGTCGTCAACTGACGGGTTGACAACGGGGGTTGGCGTCATACCACGGGTTGACGTCCGGGATCGCATCCCGGTTTGACGATCCCGGCCTCCCGGATCCCGAGACTGGTGTGCACATCCCGACCAAGGAGGCTGGGCCGGTTGAGCGCACCACGTCTGCTGACGCACCGCACCGTTTCCACCACCGCGTCCGAGCCCGGTGCCGGGTGGGCACACCGGCTGCCGCCCGTCGTCGCCTGGACGCTGTGCGCGCTCTTCGCCGGAGGACTGGGCCTGGCATCGACCCTCGGCCCTCACCGGGTGTGGGGCGCGACGGCGGCCGGGGGGTACCTGGCGGCCGCACTGCTCAGCGGACTCGGGCAGGGGGTGTGGCGGCGCCGGGCGGTCCGGGTGGCCGCGGCCGGGTCGGTCCTGGTCCCGCTGGTCCTGCTGGTCCTGCGCGGCCAGGGGCAACTGGAGCTCGACGTCGTCCAGCGCTCGGGTGAGCGACTGCTGTCCACGGGCGTTCCGTACCTCGACCGGCCCGCCGCCCTCGCGGACTACAACCCCTACCTGCCCGGCATGGCGGTCTTCGGCCTGCCACACGCGCTGCTGGGCGACGTGGTCGCCGGCGACGCGCGCTGGTGGTTCACGCTGTCCTTCCTCGCGGTGACCGCCGTCTCGGCCCGCATCACCGCGGGGCGTCGCGGAAGCGTGGGGCTGGCGGCACTCGCCGCTTTCCCCGCCGTCGCCCTCCCACTGGCCGTCGGAGGGGTGGACCTGCCGGTGAGCGCGCTGATGTGCCTGGCGCTGGCGCTGGCCGGGACCGGGCGGCCGGGCGGCACCGGACTGGCGCTGGGCGCGGCGGCCTCATTGAAGTGGACGGCCTGGCCGCTCGTTCCGGTCGCGCTCGTCCTGCTCGCGACGGTCCGGGGACGGAGCGCGGCGCTGCGGGCTCTCGCCGTCACCGTCGCCGTCGCCGGGACCGTGGTGATCCCGTCCGTACTGGCGACCCCGAATGCCCTCCTGGAGCACACGGTGCTGTTCCCCACCGGCGCCGGCGTCACCGCCTCCCCCGCGGACAGCCCGCTGCCCGGTCATCTCCTGGCAGCCCATGTGCCCGGGGGCCGCTCGCTCGCCCTCGCCCTCCTGGCGCTGGCCGCGGCCGCGGTGGGCACCTCGCTCCTGACCCACCCGCCCCGGACCGTCGTCGCCGCCTCCGACCGGCTGGCCCTCGGGCTGGCCCTCGCCATCTGTCTGGCCCCGGCCACCCGCTTCGGCTACCTCGTGGTGCCGTTCGTCCTGGTCGGCTGGGTCCGGCTCCGCCCGGATTCCCTCGATCCAGGAGACCGCATGCGCACCGTCGCCGTCCCCCGGCAACACCCCACCGGCCGTCAAGCCCCCCGAGGCCGACTGCGCTGGACCCACGCCCTGCTCCGGCGACTGGGCCGCCGGGCCTGAACCATGCCGCGCACACTCGTGGTCACCAACGACTTCCCGCCCCGACGGGGAGGGATCGAGACCTTCGTCCACGCGATGACGGAACGCTTCGCCCCGGACGGCGTCGTCGGCTACACGTCCTCCACCCCGGGCGCCGCCGCCTTCGACAGCGCCCTCCCCGTGGAGGGGCTCGGCATCGTGTTCCTGGAAGCGGCGGCGGCCGGCCTGCCGGTGCTGGTCGGCGACTCCGGCGGCGCCCCGGACGCCGTGCTCGACGGGGGGACGGGACGAGTCGTGGGCGACACTCCACCCTGTCGACCACCGCGAATGACGACAGGCGCGGGGCGAGGGGTCAGGGCGTGGCGGTGAGGGTGGGCCAGAGGGTGGCGGCGGTGACGGACCGGGCCAGGGCGGGCGCCCAGGTGGTTTCGTCGCCGTCCTCGTCACGCCAGGACCACAGGCGGGTGGTGGCGAGGTGGAGCGGGTTGAGCCGGGTGATGCCTATGGCGCCGTGGAGTTGGTGGGCGATGCGGGCGATCTCGGCGGCTGAGGCGGATGCCTGGGTCTTGGCGGCGGCGACAGCGAAGTGGGCGGCCACCCCGCCGGTGTCCAGGGGGGTGGCGGCGGCTTGGACGGCGGCGCGTACCAGGGCGGCCTCCTCGATGAGCCGCGCCTCCTCCTGCTTGACGGCCTGGAAGCGGCTGAGCGGACGGCCGAACTGGGTGCGGGCGGTGGTGTGGGCGACCGTCAGTTCCACGCAGCGTTCGGCGGCTCCGGCGATCAGGGCGGCGCGGGCCAGGGCTGCGCGGAGCCGGGCCTCGTCGAGCAGTTCCGGGGAGATCCGGCGGACCTGCGAGGCGGGGATCTCGAGAGCGGCGAGGTGCAGGTCGTCGCGGGGCTCCTCGGCGAGGTTGCCACCGGGGGTGAGGACGGCCCGGTCGGGGGCGAGGGTGAACAGGACGGGTCCGGAGGGGGCGGTGGCCAGGACGATGACGGCGGTGGCGGTGCGGGCCCAGGGGACGCGACGCAGGGTGCCGGTGACCAGCAGGGTGTCGTCGTCGCCCAGGCAGCCGGCCGAGCCGACGGAGGAGGCGGCCGGACGGACGTAGCGGATCGTCAGCTCGGGCGCGATGGCGTAGCTGAGCGGGCCGTCGGGGACGGGGAGGCCGACGCGGCGCAGCAGCGGGCGGGCGACCAGGGCGGTCTCGGCGAGAGGGGCGGGGACGGCGCGGCGTCCTGCCTCCCGGGCGGCGGCGAGGAGTTCGGCGGTCGGGGCGTCCTGGGCGGGGAGGGCCACGGCGTCCGGGGCGGTCGTGTTGGTGACGACGGCGATGGAGTCCGCGTCGGCGTAGAAGGCGGTGGTGTCGTAGGCGTCGGCGGAGATGCCGGGGGTGCTGGTGTCGATCGTGTGGGTGTTCATCAGTGCTGCTCCAGACCGCGAGTGATGATGCCGCGAAGGATCTCGTTGGTGCCGCCGCGCAGCGTGTAGCCGGGGCTGTGCAGCAGGGCGAAGGCGAGCAGTTCCGGGTGGCTGCCGGGGGTGGCGTGCGGGTCGGCGGTGGTCGGCAGGACGCTGCGGACGGTGTCGACCAGGGTGCCCTCCAGGCGGGTGCCGAGGTCTTTGACCAGGGCGGCCTGGGTGTCGGGCGAGGCTTCGGTGTCCAGGGCGGCGGCCACGCCGAGGGACAGTCGGCGGATGCCGTGCAGACGCGCCGCCAGAACGCCGACCTGGGTGAGCTGTTCGGCTGTCGCGGGGCGCCGCTCCAGTTCGCGGAGCAGGGAGACCAGCAGGGGGAAGGTGGACAGGTAGCGTTCGGGGCCGCTGCGTTCGAAGGCGAGTTCGCCGGTGACCTGCTTCCAGCCGTCGCCCCGCTGCCCGAGCAGCATGCCGTCGGGGACGTCGACGCCTTCGAGGTGGAGGGCGTTGAAGCGGTGCTCGCCACTCATCAGCCGGATCGGCTCGACCCGCACGCCCGGGGCGCGCAGGTCGACGATGAACTGGCTGAGGC
Source organism: Kitasatospora sp. NPDC001119 (assembly GCF_053598475.1). NCBI lineage: Bacteria > Bacillati > Actinomycetota > Actinomycetes > Kitasatosporales > Streptomycetaceae > Kitasatospora > Kitasatospora sp. NPDC001119. The sequence continues at coordinate 10,798 of NZ_JBSFKI010000078.1, read as the reverse complement.
CGGCGTGCCTGTCCTCGGCCTCATCGGTGCGGGCGAGGACGATGGCGTAGTCGTTGACGTGAGCGCCGCCGGTCCACATCTTGGTACCGGTCAACCGCCAGCCGTCGGCGGTCCGTTCGGCACGGGTGGCGACCGAGGCGAGATCGGAGCCGCTGATCTTCTCACTCATGCCGATGGAGAAGAAGCACTGCCCTGCGGCGATCCGGGGCAGGAGGAAGCGGCGCTGCTCCTCGGTGCCGTGCTGGAGGACGGACGGGCCGGCCTGCCGGTCGGAGACCCAGTGGGCGCTGACCGGGGCGCCGGCGGCGAGCAGTTCCTCGATCACCACGTAGCGCTCCAGGAAGCCGCAGCCGGCGCCGCCGTACTCGACGGGCAGGGCCATGCCGACCCAGCCGCGCTCCGCGAGGCGGCGGCTGAAGTCGGGGTCCCAGCCGGCCAGCCAGGAGTCGGGGCGGCCGAGTACGGTGCCGCGGGCGCGCTCCTCGTCGAGAAAGGCGCGGACCTCGGTACGGAGCCGGCGGGCCGATTCGGGTAGGACGACGTCGGGGAATGCCATCGGTGACGGCGTTGAAGGCGACATGGTTCATTCGCTCCTGGGCTGGTGAACGAGCGGTTGGCTTCTTCTCGGTACGGGAGTTCGGTCAGCCTGCGGGGTGCAGCAGGGAAGGGTCGAAGCCGGCTTCGCGGAGCACCTCCTCGGTGTGCTGGCCGATGGCCGGGCAGGGCCGTGGCTCCGGCTCCGGGTAGGCCGAGTAGCGGACCGGGAGGCCGATGACCCGGTAGCGGCCCTCGGTGGGGTGGTCGGCCTCGCGCAGCAGGCCGCCCTCGCGGGCGTAGGCGGTGGTGGCGGCGGAGGCCAGGTCGAGCACGGGGGCGGCCGCGATGCCCGCGTGGTCGCAGAACTCCTGCCACTGGGCACTGGTGTGGTGTCCTGTCAGTCCGGCGAGCAAGGGATAGAACGCGTCGGCGTTGCGGGCCCGGTCGGGGCCGGTGGCGAAGCGCGGGTCGGCGGCCAGTTCGGGGCGGCCCACGAAGGCGGTGAAGTCCCGCCAGTTGCGGTCGCTCTGCGGCAGGATGCACATCCAGCCGTCGGCGGTGCGCAGGGCGCGGCGCTGGGGGCTGAGCGAGCGCGGCGAGCCGAACGCCCCGTCGGTCTCCAGGGCGGCCGCGCCCAGGTGCTCGACCAGGTTGAAGGCGAGCATGGTGTCGGCCATCGGGACCTCGATGTGCTGTCCGGTGCCGCCGTGCTCCCGGTGGTGCAGCGCGGCCAGGACCGACTGGGCGATCTGCATGCCGCAGATCTTGTCGGCCAGCACGGTGGGAACGTAGTGGGGTTGGCCGGAGACCTGGTGGTTGAGCCAGACCAGGCCGCTGGCCGCCTGGATGATGTCGTCGTACGCGGCGTGGGTGCCGTAGCGGCTGTCGCTGCGGAAGCCCTGGGCGTTGGCGTAGATCAGGCCGGGGTTGACGGCCGCGACGTCGTGGTAGCCGAGGCGGAGCTTCGCCAGGGCCTGCGGGCGCAGGTTGGTGATGAGGACGTCGGCGGTGCGCAGCAGGGCGAGCAGGGCGTCGCGGCCGTGCGGGGCCTTGAGGTCGATGGCGGCGCTGCGCTTGTTGCGGTTCAGGTTGAGTGCCGCGCCGCCCATGCCGGGGTGGCGCTGGGGCGGGTAGTGGCGCGTCATGTCACCGGTGGGCGGCTCGACCTTGATCACGTCGGCGCCCAGGTCTCCCAGTTGCTGGGCGGCGTACGGAGCCATGATCACGCTGGCCAGTTCGATGACGCGGACTCCGGCGAGGAGTCCCCGGCCGGACGGGCCGCTCGGCTGCTCGGACATCGTGCTGTGCCTCCTGGGGTGTCGGGTGGGGTGGGTGAACGGTGGTGCGGTACGGGCGGCCGCGGACACGTGCTGCCGACGAGGCGGATGCGAAAGGACTCGCCGCATCGGTCGGCAGGGGGCGGCGGTTTCGGTTGCCAGGGCTGGTCGCGTAGAAGCGACTCAGCGCCACTGGAGCGCGGCGGACCCGAGCGGGGTCCGCCGGCCGGGCTGGGGGACCGTGCGCCCGCTGTACGCGAACGGTGTCGCCGGTTCGGTGAGCGGGCCGAAGTCCGTCCCCGTGGTCGACAGCGCGGCGAGCGGCGCGCGCCCGGGCCGGGGCAGGCCGAGTACGTCCTCCCGCGCGAGCAGACCGAGTTCCCGCACCCAGTGGCACACCCCGGCCAGGGTCACGCGGATCCGCCACGAGCCGCCCTCCGCCGCACGCCGGCGCAGGGCCGTTGCGACGGCGGCAGCCCCGAGGTAGGCGGCGAGGTAGTCGTTGAGCAGGTACGTCGGCGGCAGCGACGGCCGGTCGGTCCACTCCTCGACGGCGAATCCGGTTGCCGAGCAGGCGAGTTGGTCGAACCCGCCGCGCTCGCCCCACGGACCGTCGGCGCCCCAGGCGTGGTATTCGAGGGTGATGAGTCCGGGGCGGCGCCGGACGAGTTCCTCGGTCGACGCCCCGTGCCGGGCGAGTCCCCGGTAGGCGTGGACGAAGACGTCCGCGTCCTGGAGCGCGTCGTGGAAGGCCGCACGGTCGTGGTCGTCGCGCAGGTCGCAGTAGGCGTTGCGCTTGCCGCCGCCGGTCATCGCGATCATCGGGATCGGGTCGGGGCGGTCGGGACGCGACAGGTGCAGCACGTCGGCACCGAACTGGGCGAGCAGCCGCGCCGCGACGGGACCCGCGATGACGTGGGTGAGATCGAGCACCCGTACGCCCGCGAGCGCCTCGTCCGCCGCACCGATCGGCTCCAGCGGCCGGACCGGTCCGTCGCCGACACATTCGATCTCGACGACCGGGCGCTGCGCGACGTACCGCCCCGCGGGGTGCGCGAGCCACTCCTCCCGGCTGCGCACCGCGCAGGCGACGCCGCCCCGCGCGCAGACGGCCTCCTCCAGCGTGAAGGCGTCCCAGCCGGCCACGGCCTGCGCGATCCCCACGTTGTCGAGCCCGCACCTCAGCACGGAGTGGACCGCGTCCCGCAGATGCGGATAGGTGGTGATGATGAAGATCCACCGGCCGTCGCGCGCCCGGTAGAAGTCGCTGTTGCCGAGCAGGGTCGGGTCGTCGAGGAGGGAGAGGAGCGGGCGTCCCGAGAGCGTCGTGTGGTACGTCGCCATGAGCTGGTCGATCGCGGCCCCGGCCTGCACCTCGACCCTCTGGTGCGGGTGGCCGCGCTGTTCGCCGACCGCCGCCGTCTGCCGCCCGAAGACACCGATCGCGGCGGACATGGCGTCGGCGAGGCGGTGCACCGAGGGCACCAGGGGATCCGCCCCGACGATGGTGACGTCCTCGGCCCCCCGGGCCGGATCGGGGTCGCCGAGCGTGTGCAGCAGCCGGAGGACGATCTCGGCGGTGGACGGCGGAGGCGTCGGCCCGGCCGTGGTCAGCGGGTTCGAAGTCATGCCGGGATGTTCGTTCCCGACACGGCACGAGCGCCCGCGTTCACGGATATCCGTGAACCGGTGCGGACGTCACGTCCGCCCCTCCTGGATGTGCGCGAGGAGCCGGGCCGCCGCCCGGTCCAGACTCAGCCGCTCCGAGCGGCCACGACGCCGGTGCGTCAGAACGAGGGCACCCGTGACGACGGGGCCGTCGGTGACGGGGATCGCGAGCGCGCTGACCTCGGGATCGGCCAGACCCTCGCTGCGGCTGATCCGCGACGCCCGGATCCCCGGAAGAGCGCGACGGAACTCGGCGACCGCCTCGGGGTCGTGGCGGGCGAGCTCGTCGAGCAGCCCGCGGCGCTCCGCCTCGTCGGTGAGAGCCAGCAGCAGACGGCCCGCGGCGGTGCGCAGGAGCGGCCGGGCCATGTGCTCGTCGGCCAGCGGCAGGAGGCGGGGGATCTCGTCCTCGCCGCCGCGCGCCAGGTGCACGGCGTCGAGCCCGACCCGCACCGTGAGCAGCACCGGGGTACCCGCGACGCGGCTCAGTTCGTTGAGCTCGTCCTGGCCGATCCGCGGGACGACCCGGCCGGCGATGAGGTTGAGGACGTGCGGGGCGGGCCCGAGCCGGAAGCGCCGGCGCTGTTCCAGCAGGAACCCCGTCGCGACGAGTCCGTTGACCAGGTCCTGCACCGAACTCGCCGGTGCCCCGGCCGCCCGCGCCAACTCGGCCACGGTCACCCCGCCCGGCGCCCGCGCGGCGGCCTCCAGGATCCACACGACCCGGTCCACCGTGCGGTGCGGCCGCCGTCGGCCGTGCTCGCTCATCCCGCCCGCCCTGTCCCTGTCGTACGTCGCCGGCCGATCACACCGGCACGGCCCGCCGGTTCTCCCCCGCCACCCGACGAGCAGGCCGGCCCCGGCCTGGCACCTGCACCTGCACCTGCCTACACCGGCGCCTGATCCACGCCGTCATGCCGAGGATCGTGCGAACGGACGGGGCCGCGCCAGCCCCTACCGTGCCGCGAAGGCCCCGACCTTGAATTCGGTGCCGCAGACGCTGAAGACGCCGCCCGGCGAGCCGTTCGCCTTCATCACGTTCACCGTGGTGCCCGCATCCTTGGGCAGCGCGACCTTGACGTGGGACGCCTGCACCGGGCAGGTGTAACGGGCCGACGCGGTGCCCTCGCCGTTCACGTCGTTGTACAGCACGTCCGCCACCACCGCGGCGCCCGCCGGGATGTCGACCGCTGCCGAGCCGGCCGTGGAGTTGTCCCCCGAGACCGGGCTCGCCTTGCCCTGGTCGTCGGCGGCGACCACGGTCGTCGGGCCGACGATGGTGCAGGGGGCACCCGAGCTGTTGGTGATCTTGAGGGTCGCGGCGGCGGGCTGCGCGTCACTGGCGTGGCCCGAGGACTGGAGGAACGCCACCGAGGTGTTCTTGGTCGTGCAGGCCGCGGTGGCGCCGCCCTTACCGGCGCCGGAGGACGAACTGCCTCCACCGCTCGTGCTCGTCTTGCCCCCGGACGGCGCCGAGGCCGCAGCCGATGCCGAGGCCGCAGCCGGCGCCGTCGCCGAGGTGGAACCCGACGGGGCGGCGGCTGACGCGCCGGCGCCGGCGGCGCCGCTGTCCTGCGTGCCGCTGACGTCGTTGCAGGCGGTCAGGGACAGGGCGAGCGCGGCGACGGCGCCGACGGCGAGCAGGGTGGGACGGGTGGTGGTGCGCATGGCTGGTTCCCCCGGTTCTCGTTCGTGGGTCGCGATCCTGTACGAGGTCGCTTCCCCTTGCAGGAACGAGGGTGTTGCGGCGCGCTGGCAGATCACTAACGAGCGCGGCGGCGGTCCTAACGCCTGGCTAACGCGCCAGGATCCTGGCGTGTGCCGCCGCGTGCCGGCGCCGCAGTTCGGGCAGTGCGTCCTGGTCGGCGATGTGCAGCAGGGCATCGAGCGCGGTGACGGCGCCCGCGTCGTAGCCGGTCCGCTCGGCCTCGAGCGCGGCCTGCGTTAGGCAGCGCTGCCCGGCCACGGTGTCGCCGAGCCCGGCCAGCGCCTCGCCCTGCCAGGTGCGCAGGAGCACGCGCCGGGCGACCGCCTCGTGCTCCGGGCCGAGGCCGAGCGCCACCTCGGCTGCCTCGTACGCCTGCCGGTGGCGGCCCGCGCCGAGGTGGATGCGGGCCAGGTGCTGGAGCGCGAGCATCCGGGTGTGCGCGTCGTCGGCCTCGGTGGCGAGGGCGAGGGCTCGGGTGCAGGCCGTTTCGGCGGCGCCGGGTTCGTCGTCGGGGAGGGCCGCGGCGAGGTTGACCAGGGCGGTGGCCTCGCCGAGTACGTCGCCTGCGCAGGCCGCGAGTTCGGGTGCGACGCGCAGGTGCCGGACGGCCTCGGCGGTGCGGCCCTCCTCGGCGAGCACCCAGCCGAGCAGGGTCAGGACGCGGGCCTCCGCAGAGGGGTCGGCGCAGGCGCGGGCGTCGGCGAGGGCGGCCTCCAGGGTGGGCGCCCAGTCGGCGAGGACCCGCCAGACCACGAGCGGCCACTGGGTCACCGCGATCCGCCAGGCCCGCTCGGGCCGGTCCTCGGCGCGGGCCGCGGCCGCGATCAGGGCGAGGTCGTCGCGTTCGGCGGCGAACCAGTCGAGCGCCTCCTCCCGGCTGGTGAAGTCCCGTACTGCGGGCGGCTGTTGAAAGTCATCGGGCTGCACGAAGGCGGGCTCCCCGCCGGGTTCCGCGGCCTCGGACGCGGACAGCGCGGTCGCCACGCAGTGGTCGTACAGGCGCAGCCGGGCCGCGGCACGGGCGGCCGGGTCGTGGCTCTGGCCACGCGCGTAGAGCCGGACCAGATCGTGCAGGACGTAGCGGCCGGGGGCGGTCTCGGTGACCAGGTGCGCGGCGACCAGGCGGTCGAGGGCGCGGGCCGCGTCCGGCGGGGTCGTGCCGGCGAGCGCGGCGGCGCTGAACCGGTCGACCTGCGTGCCCGGGTGATGGCCGAGCGCGGTGAACTGCTGCGCCGCGTCGGCGGGGAGGTGGGCGGTGGTGAGCCGCAGCGCGGAGGCGACGCCGATGTCCTCGGCGGCGAGCAGCTCGAGCCGCTGGCGCTCGTCGGCGAGCCGGTCGGCGAAGGAGGCGAGGCCGAGGGCGGGGAGTTCCACGAGCCGAGCGGCGGCGACCCGCAGCGCGAGCGGCAGACCGCCGCACAACTCGGCTGTACGGCGGGCCGCTTGGGGATCGGCGGCGGTGCGGTGCTCGCCGAGGAGACGGGTGAGCAGGGCCACGCTGTCGTCGGTGGCGAGGACGTCGAGGGCGAGGACGCGGGCGGCGTCGGAGGCGACGAGACCGGCGAGGCGGGCACGGCTGGTGACGACGGTGACGCAGCCGGGTCCCGTGGGCAGCAGCGGGCGCACCTGGGCGGAGGTACGGGCGTTGTCGAGGACGACGAGCAGGCGCAGTTCGGCGGTGAGCGAGCGGAACAGGGCACCGGCGGCGTCCGCCGACTCGGGCATCCGGCGCGGTGGAACACCGAGAGCGACGAGGAACTCCCGCAGCAGCTCGGCCGGTTCGGGGTCCGAGGTGTCGCTGAACCCGCGCAGATCGGCGTAGAGCGTCCCGTCGGGGAAGTCGGAGTGCCGGTCGGCCGCCCAGCGCACGGCCAGCGCGGTCTTGCCGACCCCGGCGGGCCCGGTGACCACGACGACCGGCCCGTCAGGTCCGGCCGCGGCCGCGGTCAGCGCGGCGCTCTCGACGGTGCGGCCGTGGAATCCGCGCGGGGTACGAGGCAGCAGGTTGGGCCGGAACTGCACCGACTCCAGGACGGGTTGGGGCGTCTCGGCCCGGACCGCGGGGGCGCTTTCGGGGCCGAGAGCGACGGTGAAGGCGGCGGTCAGCTCGGCGCCCGGGCGGGCGCCGAGCTGGTCGGCCAGGACCTGGCGGGCGTGGTGGTAGGCGTCCAGGGCCTCCGAGGAACGCCCCGCGTGGTGCAGCGCCTCGACCAGTCGGGCGGCCAGCGGCTCGCGCAGCGGATGGGCCCCGGTCTCCGGCCGCAACAGCTGGACAGCGCGCTCGTGTTCGCCGCCCGCGACGTACGTGTCGGCGAGCAGCTCGACCGCGGCGAGCCGCGCCTCGTCCAAGGTGTGCGCGGCGGAGCGCAGCAGCGGCGACGGGTAGGCGCCGGCCAGCGCGGGGCCCTGCCACAGGGCGAGCGCCTCGGTGAGCAGCGCGGCCCGGTCACCGGGGTCGGTGGCACGGCGGGCGAGCGCCACAAGGCCGTCGAAGCGGTGGGCGTCGAGCAGCGTCTCCGGCAGTTCCAGGTGGTACGCGGAGCCGCGCGTGCTCAGCTCGACGCCGTACGCCGATGCGTCGACACCCGCCAACAGTGCCCGCAGGCGCGAGACATGGCCCTGGATCACGGTGCGCGCGTGCAGGGGAGGTTCGTCGTCCCACAGCGCCTCGGTGAGCGTGTCGACCGAGACCGCGACATTGGCCCGCAGCAACAGCATCGCGAGCAGGCTTCGCCGCTTGGCGGGCCCGAGCGGCAACGGCCCGTCGCTCCCGCTGACCGACACGGGGCCGAGGACCTGGAACTCCATGGACGGAACCCTATCGTCCGATGGCTACTGGGAATCGGGAGGTCGAACTTCACGGATACCGCACTGCTCCGTCACCGACCACGTACTCCCACTCGACTGCTCTGTGCCCCGGCCCGCACCCTCGCCGGACACCGACTGCTGCGCGAGCTGCGCCGCCGACACCCCCTGAACGCGGCGGCAGCGCCAGGTGGCACACCGCCGGGGCCCGACGGGGCAGGACTGCCGACCGCGCTGTACGGACGCCGGGCGCCGCACCTGCTGCTGCCGGACTTCGCCACCCGGGCCGCGCTGCTCGGCGGGCGCGGGGCCCGGGAGAGCGTCGCCCGCACCGGCGGCTACGGCCCGTACGAGGGGGCCGGCTGCACGGTTGGTGGTACCGGGCGGCGGGTGGCGGAGGGACGGCCTCGCCCCGCCCACCGCGTGCCCCGGAGTCCCCGGGCGGTCCTATGGAAGCCGACCGTGCTGGTCCTGGTGCTCACCGTCGGGCGGTCCTCGCCCGGCAGGCCTCGCAGGCGTGGACGCCGGTGTCGCCGTAGCGGCGGATCGGTGTCCCGCAGCCGGCGCACGGGCCGATCTGCCAAGGCTCGCAGCCGTGGGCGAGGGCGGCTTCGCGGCGCTGGGTCTCGGTGGCGTCGAGCCGGCGGTCCTGCCGGGGCACCGTGAACAGCCGTTCGGGGACCTCGTCGAAGGTGTGCAGGCCGGTGCCCGCGGAGTTCCCGCGCCGGGGCCGGGGGTCGTTGAAGGTGAAGGTCTCCTCGCCGTAGCGGCAGGTCGCGTCGAGTTCCTGGCGGGTGTAGGTGATGCCGGCGTCCCCGGCCCCGGGTTCGGCCGGGGAGTCCTCGTCCTCGTCGGGGCCGAACATGTCGTGCCAGCGGTCCCGATCGACCGCGGGCACCCACATCCGGGAGACGGAGCGCGGGTCGTGCTGGTCGGGGATGCGCATCGGCACGAACTCGCCGTCCGCGCTGGCGACGACGAGCTGGTCGACCTCGGTGGGTGCCTTCGCGGGCAGGCACAGCGCGGGCAGGAACCACTCGGCGTGGAAGCGCCCGCAGGAGCTGCCGTTGACCGGGCAGGGCCGCACACTGCTCGGCAGGCACTTCCACTGCTGCAGGTGCCGCACCCCGGCGCGCACCACCATGGCGAGCGGGGAGGCGATCTCCTTCCAGCTGAAGTCGTCGACCCGGGCCCAGGGTGCCCGCTCGACGACGGCGGAGCGGTCGGTGTCGGTCACCCACAGCGGGACGATCCCGTGCTCGGCGGCCGCGCGGGAGCGGCGGCGGACGGTGTCGGCGGTGATCGGCGAGTACTGGGCCTCCCATCCGATCCGCCGGCCGTCGTCGCCGGTGACGAGGACGTCGGTGCGGATCCGGCCGTCGGTCGCGCGGGCTTCGATCTCGGCCCGGTGGCCGTGGCGTTCGGCGGCCCGGGCGATCCGCTCCTTCATCGCCTGGTGCTTCGCGCTCTCCTCCGGGGTGGGGGTGTGGCGCACCGGCAGGTGGGCGGCCACCCAGACGGTGCGGCCGCCGACCGTCCGGCGGCGGATCGTCATCCACGGGGACCGGCCGTCCTCCTCGGCCTGGCAGGCGCCGTCACCGTGGTGCTCCAGGCACTCCAGGAGCTCGCGCTCGCGCCGGTCGATCGGGGTGGTGACCTCCTCCAGCAGGCCGGGCCGACCCGGATGGCCGAGGTCGGGCATGGTCAGGTTGATCTCGATTCCGTACGCGGTGTGGAAAACGCCGTTCGCCATATCCGGAGAATAGAAACAGGGAGCGGCAATTTAAACACCGGTGCGAATGTTTAGAATCGGCGAACAAAAGCCTCGAATAACACCAGCCCCACGGTCAACAGGGTCCGGCGTTCTGTTTGAATTCCACCCGTGCCCGTCGGTCCGACCAGCGGACCTGCGGGCATCCGCGGGTACCGCGAAGGGCCCGGGAGAGGACCTGGGCGCACCCGTCCGGAACGCGGCGACCACCGTCCCGGCCTACGTCGGCGACCACCAGGCCGAGGTCGTCCTCGCCCGGTCGCCACCAACATCGGCATCACGGAGAAGCCCGCCCGGCCCTAGCGGGCCAGCGCGGCGGAATCAGCGGCGCGAGGCCGCACAACGGTCGCCTCCGGGCGGTACGGATCGGGCCTCAAGGCGTTTGCCAGAGGCGACGAGCGCAGGACGTGCCGGTAGCCGGCAGCACCGCCGCCCCGCAGGGACTCCAGATAGAACACCTTCAGGATCACGGCGAGCTCTGCCTCGGTGACGTCCACGCTGCGCCGGCTGGAGCCCTCTACGGTCCGCGCCCTGGCGATCGCCGCGCCCAGCAGGTCGGCGTCGACCCCGGGGAGGAGGCCGGCCTTCGCCTCCTCGCGGACGGCGTGGAGAAGGGGCATGTCGAAGGCACGCACGCTGATCGTGGTGTCCGGCACGCAGTCGTCCACCGGTACGACGGGCTGCTCGGCTGGACGGTCCCGCAGGGCCCGGTAGCGCAGCAGGTCCTGCCCCAGGCCGGTTACGCGAACTGCCCACGCCGGGCGGGCTTCGCCGACGGCGAGACCGTCGAGCAGTTCGGGACTCGCGAACTCGCACACCTTCGCTCCGACGAGCCGGCGCACGGTCCCGTGCTCCGCGATCCGGCGCTGTAGGGGCAGCTCCCCGGCCAGCCAGCCCGAACTCTCGGCAGCGACGGCCTCCAGCAGCACCCACTCATCGGATGCTGTTGGTGATCTTCATGAGTGACGGGTTCGAGTCCCGCCATCCGGTTGTTGGCAGAGTTGCTGGAATCGGGTGGTTGGGCCTGTTCGA
>NZ_JBSFKI010000077.1:0-22847 GCF_053598475.1 Kitasatospora sp. NPDC001119 | reverse complement strand
GTCACCTACGCGATCCCCACCATCACCGGCGAGATCAAGCGGTTCTTCCGCGACACCTCCTGGCCGGTGCGCGTCCCGCGCAGCATGCAGGAGCTCTACCTCGCCGTCGCCCGCGACTCCGACCGCCTGGAGCAGGAACTCGGCCGGCTGCCACGGCCCGAGGAGATCGCCGAGGACCTGCACCTCACCGTCGAACAGGCCACCGAGGGACTCCTGGCGGGCCGGGCCTGCCGCCCCAACTCCCTGGACGCACTGCGTGACCAGGACACCGACGAGACCGGCAGCGCCCTGCTCGACCGGCTCGGCGACTGCGACCCCGGCATCGAACTCGCCGACTTCCGCACCGCCGTCCGCCCACTGCTGGCCCGCCTGCCGGAGCGCGAGCAGACCGTCCTCAAGCTGCGCTTCTGGGACGGCTGCACCCAGTCCCGGATAGCGGAGCGAATCGGCGTCTCCCAGATGCACGTCTCCCGGCTGCTCAGTGCCACCCTCGCCCTGCTGCGCGAGCAGTTGGACGACCTGGACGCCGACGGCTGGGCCGACGGACCGGGGCCGGAGGGAGCCGGCTGAAGCGGTCCGGCGCGAGGCCGTGGGGGAGTTCCCGAGGAGCCAAATCCCGTGGCCTCTCCCGGCCATCCGCGTGGCGGAGGCCCTTGTCGCCCCGGGAGCACAGATCTTCGTCTACGAGTTCTCCCGACGTCCTGGACGGCTGGGCACCTGCCACATGGCGGAGATCGGCCTGGTCTTCGGAGCCACCGACCCGCTCCTCGGGGCGCCTCCGAAGGAGCCGTCCGGCCGGATGCTCGCCGCATGGCTCGCCTTCGCCCGCGAGGGACGGCCGAACCCGGGGGCGGGACGACCGGTGCGGGGTCTCAGATCCCCGCGCCGCGGATGTCCGCGTGCACCCGGGCCGCCAGATCGGCGAGTTCGTCGGCGTCCCGCGCGTTCGTCTGGAGGTCGAGCAGCACCTCGTCAGCCCCCGCGGCCGCGTAGCCGGCCGTGTCCTGGACGATCTGCTCGACCGTGCCGACGAAGGGCTTCCGCTCGGCATCGCGGACCGGGGCCTCGGTGATCCGGACGTTCGCCCTCGCGCAGACCTGCACCGCGCCCGCATCGCGGCCGTACAACGCGGCCCGCTCGCCGATCTCACGCCGCAGGACGGCCAGTTGCCCGGGCGTCATGCCTGTCGGCAGCCAGCCGTCGGCGCGGCGGGCCACCCGGTCCAGGGCCCTGCCGCCGGACGCCGCCAGGTAGACGGGCACGGGGCGTACGGGCTTCGGCCCGACCTCCGCCTCGTCGATCAGGGCGTGCCTGCCCCGGTACGACACGGGGTCGGGGCCCCACACCGCCGCGCAGACGTCCAGCAGTTCGTCCAGCACGGCTCCGCGCTCCTCGAACGGCGCGTGCCCGGCCGCCGCGTGCTCGTCCAGCGACCAGCCCGTCCCCAGCCCCGCGACCACCCGGCCGCCGCTCGCCGCGTCCAGCGTCGCGAGGGCGCGGGCCAGCTGGAACGGCCCGTGCAGCGGCGCGACGAGGACGCTGCTGCCGAGCCGGGCCCGCTCCGTCGCCGCGGCGGCGAGCGAGAGCACCACCAGCGGATGGGCGACCGACCGGTAGGAGTCCGGCCAGGCCAGCCCCGGCACGTCGTACAGGCCCTGCCGCGGCCGCTCGGGGACCAGCACCCGCTCGAAGACCCACAGACTGTCGTAGCCGATCCGCTCCGCTGCCCGTGCCACCGCCGCCGGAGCACGTGCGAGGTCGTACCACTTCATCTGCGGCAGCCCGAGTCCCAAGCGAATGGCCATGGCTCGATCCTGGCTTCCCACGCCCCCGGCCGCAGCCGTTGTACCCCCGTCCGCACGACGCGCGCCGGTCAACGGGACTGCCCGTACGGGTGCGAGTGCGGGCGGTCCGGGCTCGGCGGCACGGGCCCCAAGGCTGTCGGCGCGGCAGCGGAGGCGTCGCCGTCAGGGGTCGTTCCTAGACTCTGGCCCATGGGACTTTCGATATCAGTGGGACTTCTCTACGACCAGGCTCGCAACGATGCGGAGGGTCTCGACCATCACCGGGCGGCATTCGCCCGCCTCGGCCGGGCGCTCGTGGAGGAGGGGATCGGCTGGCACGAGCCGGAGATCACCGATCCGCCTCGTGCCCGTACCTTCTCCGGTGGCTTTCCCTACGGGTACCTGACCCAGCTGCGCCGCATCCTGGTGCTCGTGAGCCTCGGCGAACCTGTCACGTCGGCTCTGGAGGTCAGCGGGCGCCAGTTCGACCGCGATTGCGAGAAGATCCAGGATGAGACGTCGAGGCTGACCTCCCATCTGCTCTGCCACTCCGACAGCTCCGGCTACTACGTGCCGGTCGAGTTCGAGGATCCGCTCTTCCTCCCTGACGAGGCGGGAGTCGAGGGCGCCGGAATCGTCGGCTCCAGTCAGCGCCTGCTGGCTGAACTGTCGGACATGGCGCCGTCGATCGGCATCAACCTCGACGACGAGCGCGTTCCCTCCGGTTCGGGGGAGGCCTGGGAGGCTCGGGATCTCGCGGTGGACGGACCGTTCGCGACGGAGCGTTTCACCTGGTACCAGCTCTATCGGGCATGCCTGGCAAGCATCGAGGGCGGCCACGCCATCGTGTTCCACTGACTCATTCCCGGCAGTGGTCATTTCCGGATTCCGTCGAGGACGAGGACGAGGACGACGACCGTGCGGGCGACGGAAACGCTGGAGGGAGCCCCCGGCGGACCCCTTGGGGTTGAGGGTCTCGGCGGGGGCACCCCGCCCCGAGGGTGGGGCGGGGTGCGGGGTGGGTGCGGTCAGTGGGCGAGGATGCGCAGGGTGGAGTTGACGGTGAGGTAGAAGGTGTGGGCGTCGGGGCCGAGGGCCAGGGCGGTGACCCAGTTGAGGCCGGTGATCTCCTCGGCGGGGACGAGGGTGTTGGTCGCGGTGTCCAGGGCGAGGACCGAGGCCTTGCCGTCGGAGCTGGTGAGGTCCTGCTGGACCAGGTAGAGCCGGGTGCCGTCGGCGGACACGGAGGGGTTCTGCAGCCACTGGCCCGGGGCGATGTCGAGGGTGGTGAGGGTGTCGGTGGCGAGGTCTATGGCGTAGCCGGTGCCGTTGTTGCCCACGCCGTAGAGGCGGGTGGCGTCCGGGGAGAGGGCCAGGATCGGGCGGGAGCCGATGGTGGCGGGGGTGGTGCCGGTGACGGTCGGGGTCGCGGTGCTGGTGTCCAGGCGGACCAGGTCCTCGTCGGTGGCGGTGTACGCGGTGTCGCCGTCCGGGGGCGTGACGATCGAGCCGAGGTAGTGGCCGGGGACCGGGACGGCGGTGGTGTAGGCCTGCTGCTGCGGGGAGAAGGACAGGACCCGGGCGCCCGGCTCGGCCGGGCGGTGGTAGCGGGCCGGTCCGTCCTGGCCGACGTAGACGGTGGCGCCGTCGGGGCTGACGGCCAGGGAGGTGAGGGCGCCGGGGAAGGTGCCGTCGGGTCGCGGCTGGTCGGGTGCCTCGGTGCTGGAGACGACGGTGTCGGTGGCCGTGTCGATGGCGCCCAGGCTGGACAGCGATGCCTTGCGGGCGGTGGAGAACAGCACGTAGACGCGCGAGCCGTCAGGGCTGACGGCCAGCGGTCCCGGGCCGGCGCCGAGACCGGTGGACAGCGTCACCACCGCAGTGATCGCGCCGCTCTGGGTGTCGACCACCTTCACCTTGGCGCCCTTGGTGGTGTCCTTCACCGCGACGTAGGCCTTGTGCCCGTCCGGGCTGACGGCCACCGAGGCGGGGGACGAGTCCAGTTCGACGGTTTGCGGGACGCCCGGGACCGGCCCGCCGGACGTGCCGGTGGCGGCGCCGGCGGAGCCGGACCCGGTGAGCAGCAGCGCTCCCGCCACCGCCAGGGATCCTAACCAGCGGGCCGTCGAGACAAGCGAGTTCATGTAACCCTCCCCTTCGTACACCGCGGGTCCCCGCGGTGGAAGGAAAACGCTACGGGACGAAGCCGGTCCAGGGTGCTTTCGAGGGCGTCGCGCAGGCGTCGCCGATCACGTTGAAGCAGAGGATCATCAGGATGATCACGGCGGCGGGCGGGTGGATCGTCCACCGGTAGCCTCGGCCGGCGTAGTTGGTGCCGACGTCGAGCATGCCGCAGGAGCGGGTCCTGGGATCGTACGGGCTGCCGCCCCTCCAGGCCCGGTGTGCGCGGAGGCCGGCCCGGAGCTTCCCGCCGCGCGGAGGTGGGAGAACCCGGCGAGGGCCCCGCCGAGCAGGCGGGGCCCTCGCCGTACCGGGGCGGAAGCCCCTCGCGGTGGTGCGGTCAGTTGCCGCCGTGGACGAGGTTGAGGGAGAAGCCGTCGCCGGTGGGGACGGACGGCGTCCGGACCGTCGTCACCCCGGTGGCGGCGTCGTGGTACCAGCCCGAGCCGGCCGCGTCGAGCGCGGCGGCCGAGTCCCGCCGGGGCAGCGGGCCCGCGTCGGTGGCCACCAGGCGCGGCGCGGGGCGGCCGTGCACGGTGAGGCGGTACGAGCGCTCGGCCGGCTTGCCGGCGTAGTCGCCGTCGCTGGCGCCGATGCGGATGTTGGTGACGGCGCGGCCGGTGTGCACGTCGACCTGCTGGGTGGCCGAGGAGCCGGCGGTGTACTGCCGGGTGACGCCGTCGTCCTCGTACAGGGTGTAGGAGGAGTCGCCCGAGGCCTTCGGGTAGAGGTCGTAGTCGAGTTCGGAGCGGTCGCGGTTCTCCCAGGACAGCGTGCCCTTGGGCCACATCGGGACGATCGCGCCGCCGCGGACGAACAGCGGCAGGGTGTCGAGCGGGGCGGAGTAGCCGTTGACCGTGGTCGGGCCCTGGTAGGTGCGGCCGGTCCAGTAGTCGGTCCAGGTGCCCTCGGGCAGGTAGATGCCGTCGCGCACGGCGGTGTCCGAGTAGACCGGCGCGACCAGGAAGTCGGGCCCGGCCAGGAACTCGTACGTGGCGTTCGGGCCGAGGGCGTTCGGGTCGTGCGGGTACTCCAGGGCGAGCGGGCGGACCGCGCCGACGCCGGTGCGGGCGGCCTCCGCGGAGAGGGTGTACATGTACGGCAGCAGCCGTTCCTTGAGTTGCAGGTACTTGCGGTTGATCGAGGTGTACGGCTCGCCGTCCAGCCAGGGCTGCTGGTCCCGCTGCTGCGTGCCCGTCATGTCCCGGGCCCAGCCGTCCATGGTCATGATCGCCGGGAGGAAGGCCTTCCATTGCAGGTCGCGGGTGTACATCGCGGGGTCCCGGCGGTAGATCGAGCCGACGTCGCCGGTGTTGTAGGCGATGCCGGACATGGTGGCGCCGGCGTAGGTCGGGATCTGCCAGCGGATGTAGTCCCAGGACAGGCTCTGGTCACCGCTCCACAGCACGCCGCAGCGCTGCGCGCCGGCCCAGGAGACCGGCAGCCAGACGAAGCCGCGGGCGTCGCTGCCGTCCTCGATGCCGGCCTTGGCCTGGTCGCAGGCGTTCAGCGCGAAGTCGTAGCCGTTGCCGACCCAGGCCACGTCGAGCTTGCGCACCCGTACGCCGGCCTTGACCTCCTCGGCCTGGTCGGGCAGGCCGTTCTGGGTCCACAGACCGAGCTGGGCGTGGTCCCTGCGCAGGCCCGTGCCGGTCTGCGCGAGGTTCTCGTAGCCGCAGCCGTAGCCGTCGTTGACCAGCATCCAGCCCAGCGGCATCTGGTGGTCCACGTAGCCGTCGGCGACCTTCAGCGCGTCCGGGGTGTGGCGCTCGCCGCGGTTGGCGTTGTGGAGGTAGCAGTCGGCGTCGCCGGGCTCCAGCCCATAGACCGGCGGCATGAAGGGCTTGCCGACCAGGTCGGTGTACCAGCCGATCACCGCCTTGACGTCACCGGTGAAGTAGTAGGCGTCCAGGCGGCGTTCCTGCTGCCCGGTGCGGACGGGCGAGCCGAAGTCGTAGATCCCGGGCGTGAAGGTGTTGCGGAAGACGCCGTAGCCGGCGGTGGAGACGTAGAACGGCTGGGAGTTGTTCCAGCCGCCCTCGTTCCAGTCGGTGCCGTTGGCGACGTGGACGGTCCGGTCGCGGTGGGAGAAGGAGCCGTTCTGCTCGCCGCCGCCGAAGAACTGCTCGTCCGCGCCGCGTTCGAGGCTCTGCCGCAGTCCGCCGGTGCTCCAGCGCAGCGGGGCGCTCTCCTGCCAGAGGGCGGTGCGGTCGTCGGCCTTGTACAGGCCGAACCGCAGCGGGTGCTTGTAGACCCGCAGGACCAGGCCCTTGGAGCGGATGCCGTAGTACGCGCCGGCGTCGAAGGTGCTGGTGTCGCGCTGCGGCTCGGGCTGCTTGCGGACGATCGTGCTGCCCGCCGGATCGGTGAGGACGCCGTCCGGGGCGGCGCGCAGGCGCAGCTGGTCGTCGGCGAGGAAGTCGACCCGGGCCTTCAGGGTGCCCGCGGCGATGTCGTAGCTGCCCTGGGAGCCGCCGAAGCCGGTCAGGTCGCCGGCGTCGGCGGTCTGTGGCAGGTAGGCCGTACCGGTGTAGGAGCCGCCGTGGACGTCGTAGGGGACCACCAGGACGTGGTAGGTGCCCGAGGCCTTGGGGATCACCGTGGCCTCCGGGTCGGCGGTGCCGGCGCTGGTGGCCACCTGCTTGCCACCGGCGTCGTAGACGTAGAGGTCGAAGTCGTCGGTGGGGTTCTGCCAGCGGACGGACACCGGGACGCCGCCCTCCGGGTTGTCGTCCCAGTACCCGGCCGGCACGTTCACGGTCAGGTCGAAGTGGTCGCAGACCGTGCCGCCCGGGTCCTGCGTGGCCGGAGGACAGCTGGCGGGGTTGCCGAGGGTGCCCTTGGCGTACTGCGGGCTCTGCCAGGTGACGCTCCGGTGGCCCTGGTCGAGGACGGCGGAGGCGGGGGCCGCGGCGCGGGCGGGGAGGGCGGGCCCGGCCAGGGCGGGGAGGACGGCCAGGGCCGCCAGGAGGGCGGCCCTGCGGAGGTGGGGCCGGAGTGGACGCACGGTGGTGTCTCCGTTCGGCGTTCGAGGGGCGGGTGGCCCGGGCGTGCCGGACGCGCCCGGGCGAGCGGGGAGGCGCCGGTGGCGCACACCGCGGCGAGCGCCGGCGCACGGTCGTCCACCGCGGTTGCCGCCTTCGTATGCGCTTGATCGGCTGATTGGAAATGCTTGATTGGAGTTGATTCCGCGCAGATGCGAAAGAGCTTCCTGGTTTAGTGAGTTCATGTTAACCGTTGCGGTGACAGAAACGCCCGGCCGGTGGGCCCGGCCGGGCGTCAGTGTGGGGGTGGGGGCCGGGTCTTCGGGACCCGGGCCCGTGAGGACGGCGCCTCGGCGTCAGGCGCGCAGGATCCGTACGCCGTCGGCGGCGATCGCCTCCTCCTGCGCCGCCGTGACCTCGCCGTCGGTGACCAGGTCGTGGACGTCGGAGAGCGGGCAGATCCGGGCGAAGGTGACCCGGCCGATCTTGCTGCTGTCGGCCAGGACGACCGACCGCGCGCTGCTGCCCAGGAACGCCCGGTCGGTCTGGGCCTCCATCTCGTCGTGCGTGGTGCAGCCCTCCTGGGGGGTCAGGCCGTCCACGCCGATGAACGCGATGTCGAGGTGGTACTGGGCGAGCATCCGGTCGGCGGCCGGCCCCACCAGTTCGTAGCTGGTGGTCCGGGCGATGCCGCCGACCACCACCAGGCGGATGTCCGGCCGGACGATCAGGTCGGCCGCGATGTTGACGGCGTTGGTCACGATGGTGATCCCGCCGCGTTCGGCCAGGACGCGGGCCAGCTCGCTGGTCGTCGTGCCGCCGGTCAGGCCGACCACCGCGCCGTCGGGCACCAGCTGCTCGGCCGCCAGGGCGATGCGGCGCTTCTCCGCCTGCCGCGTGCCGTGCTTGTGGCGCAGCGGCAGTTCGAGGTTGACGGCGCCGGTGACCGCCCCGCCGCGGGTGCGGTGCAGCAGGCCCTGGTCGTGGAGTTCCTGGAGGTCCCGTCGGACGGTGGCCGCCGACACCCGCAGGAGCCCGGCCAGCTCGTGCACATCGGCGCTGCCCGTCTCGGTGAGGTGCGTGAGGATCCGGGAGGTGCGGTCGGCTTTGAGCATGGCGGAAGTCTAGTGCCGCGCGCGCGAGGGACGATCTTTGCGTGGAACTGCGCGGAACCGCGTGGCACCGTCGGGCGCGGGCGCGGGCGCGGGCGCGATGCGGTAGCCGGGGCGTTGCCGGGGGCCGGGGCGCGGGGAGCCCGCGCCGCCCCGCGCGGCGCCGAGGAGCCGGGCCGGGTCCGTTCAGCGGCCGTCGGCCGGGCCGGTGCTGTCCCGGACGACGAGTTCGGGCCGCAGCAGCTGGATCGAGTTGGCCGGGCTGCCGGACCGGGTGAGGGCGCGCAGCAGCAGCTCGACCGCCTCCCGGGCCATCTCCCGTTTGGGGATGGCCACGCTGGTGAGCGCCGGTCGGGCCACGCCGACCTCCGGGTTGTCGTCGTGCCCGACGATCGACAGGTCGCGGGGCACGGAGCGGCCCTCGGCCCGGGCGGCCTCCAGTGCCCCCAGGGCGAGGACGTCGTGGGTGGCGAAGAGCGCGGTGATCGTCGGGTCGGCGGTGAGTGCCGCCGTCGCCGCGGCGAAGCCGCCCGCGGGGGTGGGTTCGGAGGCCGTGTGGACGGCGGCGTCGGGGACGGTCAGTCCGTCGGTGGCGAAGGCGCGCCGGAAGCCCGCGACCCGTGGGCCGTGGTCGGGGCTGGCGAGCACCGCGACGCGTTCGTGCCCGAGTTCGCGCAGGTGGCGCCCGGCGAGGTAGCCGGCCCGTTCGTAGTCGATGGTGACCACCGGGAAGCGGTCGGGGGCGTCGGTCTCCCAGGCGCACAGGGCGACCGGGAAGGAGGCCTCGGCCAGCAGCGGCAGGTGGTCGATCAGGTCCCGGTCGCCGGCGATCAGCAGGGCGTCCACCGAGCGGCTGGTCAGGCCCGCCAGGTGCCGTTTGGCGCGCTCGCCGTCGAGCCGGGTGGTGCAGAGCAGCAGGTGGTAGCCGTTCGCGTCGAGGACGTCCTCGACCTCCTCGACGATGTCGGGGTAGAAGGAGCCCGTCACGGTGGGGACGAACAGTCCCACTGTCCTGGTGGCGCCGGTGGCCAGGGAGCGTGCGACCAGGTTGGGGGTGTACCCCAGTTCCCCGATCGCGGCGCGCACCCGGGCCGCGGTCGCCGGGCTCACGGCCCCCCGCCCCCGGATGACGTTGGAGACGGTCTGCTTCGTGACCCCGGCGCGCTCGGCCACGTCCTGCATCGTCACCATGACTGGATCCTTCGACTTTACCGGTCAACTTGCCTTCGGTGAAAGGTAGGGCACCGGTGAGGGGGCGTCAAGATTGATCAAACCACCGCCCTGGCTCGTCACTTGAGAGTTCCTTGCGTGAACGGTGTCGAGGTCCCGTAGTCCTGAGCAGGTTTTTGCAAGGACTCTTGATTTACCGGTCAACCCGACCGTATCGTCCCAGCCATCCAGCCGCTCCCCGTCCTCGGGCCCCGGCTGACGACACGTCCGCGCGGCATCTCGCGCCTCCGAGAGGAACCACCCATGGGGAGAACGACCATGCCCGCCGCCCGCGTCGTCGGGGCGGCCACCGCCGTCGCCCTCGCGCTCGGAGCGAGCGCCTGCGGCAGCGGCTCGGAGAGCGGGGCGAAGGCCGCCGGCAGCTTCACCTACTGGTCGATGTGGCGCGCCGACGAGCCGCAGGCCAAGGTGCTGAAGGCCGCGATCGACGACTTCACCGCCACCACCGGCGCCAAGGTGGACGTCACCTGGGCGGGCCGGGACATCGCCAAGAAGATCGGTCCGGCGATCGCCGCCAACCGGGCCCCGGACCTGTGGGACGAGTCCGACGACAAGGTCTACGGCACCACCGCCGCGGCCGGCCAGGCACTGGACCTCTCGCCGGTGCTGCAGCTGCGGGTGCCCGAGGAGGACGTCCCGGTCTCCCAGGTCGTCCCGGCCAAGTACTTCGACATGCTGCCGAAGGACCCGTCCGGCTCCAACCACTACGTGATCCCGTACGAGGTCGTCACCAACGCCATGTTCTACAACGCGGCCGACCCGGCGATCACCACCGCCATGCCGAGTCCGCCCACCGACTGGGCCGGACTGCTCAAGGTCTGCGACGCGCTGAAGGCGGCCGGGAAGGCGTGCGTCGCGTCCGAGGGCGAGGACCCCTGGAGCAACGCGCTGTACTTCGACTACCTGCTCGACGGAGCGGGGGTGAACGTCGCCCGGCTCGCCGCCGACCGGACCGGCGCGACCTGGGACGACCCGGCGGTCCTCGGCGCGGCGCGGCAGGTGGAGCAGCTGGTGAGGGGCGGCCACCTGATCGAGGGCTACGACGCCACCAAGTACCCCGCGCAGGAGACCAACTGGGCGGGCGGCAAGGCCGCCTTCTACATGGACGGCAACTACGTCACCGCCGAGGTGGCCAAGCAGGTCCCGGCCGGCTGGAGGACGGCGTCGATGCTGCCGCCCGGCGCGAAGACCCCGGACGCCGCCCTGTTCGGCTTCGCCATCCCCAAGCGGGCCAGGAACGCCGCCGCCGCGCAGAAGTTCATCGCCTTCTTCCTGCAGAAGAAGCACCTGTCCGGGATCTCCACCACCGCGGGCAACCTCACCCCGCGCGGCGACATCCCGGCCCCCGCCGAACTGGCCGACGTCCAGAAGGCCCTGGAGGCCCCGACCGTGCGCCTCGCCTTCGACGGGGTGGCCGGCAGCTGGCTGCCCAAGGTCCTGAACGAGAACTACCTGGACTTCTGGCACGGCAGGACCACGGCCGACCGGTTCGTCGCCAAGTGCAAGGCCGACCAGGTCACCTACTGGCAGACCCAGGGCTGACGGTGGCGACGACGATCGAGGAGCCGCCCCGGACGGACGCCGCCCCGGGCCGGTCCGAGCGCGCCGTCCGCTCCGGCGTCGGCCCGCTGGAGCGCCAGCGCCGCCGGGTGTTCTGGCCCTTCACCGCCCCCGCGCTGATCGTGTACGCGGTGCTGTTCGTCGCCCCGGTCGGCTACGCCCTGTGGACCAGCCTGTACGCGTGGGACGGCATGGGCGAGATGGAGTGGCGCGGCCCGCGGAACTACCTCCTGCTGTTCCAGGACCCGAGGTTCCGCACCTCGCTGTTCAACACGCTCGAACTGATGGTCGTCGGAGGCACGATCACCTTCGTGCTCAGCTTCGCGCTGACCCTGGTGCTGCGCGAGATGCGGGCCAGGCTCTTCGCCCGGTCGGTGCTGTTCTTCCCCTCGCTGATCAACGGCATGGTCTTCGGCATCGCCGCCGGGTTCCTGTTCTCGCCCACCGGCCCGGTCAACCAGGCGCTGAAGGTCTTCGGGGTGACCACACCGCCCAAGTGGCTGTCGACGGACAACCTGCTCCCGATGGTCCTGGGCACCCTGGTCTGGACGGCGACCGGCTACTACACCTCCATCATCATGGCGGCGGTCGACCAGATCCCCGACTACCTCTATGAGGCGGCCGAACTCGACGGTGCCGGCCCCTTCCAGCGCTTCCGGCACATCACCCTGCCGTGCGCCTGGGACGTCATCGCTGTCTGCGCGGTGCTGTGGACCGTCAGCTCGGTGAAGATCTTCGAGCTGATCCTGCTCTACGGCGGCAGCACCAACGCCTATCCGCCGGTGAGCAGTTGGAACACCGCCGTGTACGTGTACGCCGAGGCCTTCCCGCAGGGCACCGTCCCCCGGCTGGGCACGGCCACCGCCGCCGCGATCGTCAGCCTGGCCATGGTCACCCTGATCACCGTCGTGCTGCGCCGCCTGCTGCGCCGCGAACCGGTCGAGTACTGACCCGTCGCGTCCCGGCCCCCCGCACCCAACCGGAAAGGTCCCTCCCGTGCGACGCAGTAACCGGCCCACCGGACCCGCGAGCAGGATCGGCACGGCCGCCGTCTGGATCGTCGTCGCCGCCGACCTGCTGCTGCTCCTGTGGATCCTGCTGACCTCGCTGCGCAGCGGCCCCGACATCCTGCGGCACGGCTTCGGCCTGCCGACCAGCCCGGACACCGGCAACTACACCACCGCGCTCGACGAGGGCGGCTTCGCGCGGGCGGCCCTCAACAGCGTGCTCACCGCCGGCCTCTCCTCCGTGGTCGCCGTCGCCCTCGCCGCCCCCTGCGCCTACGCCCTCGCCCGGCGCCGCTCGCGGACCTCCTCGGCACTGACGATGAGCTTCGCCATGGGCCTCGGCGTGCCCGGCCAGGTCCTGGTGGTGCCGCTGTTCATCGGCCTGTCCCGGGTGGACCTGACCGACAGCGACCTCGGCCTCGGGCTGGTCTACGTCGGCCTGGCGATGCCGTTCACCGTCTTCCTGCTGACCGGCTTCTTCCGCGGCGTCCCCGGCGTGCTGGAGGAGGCCGCCGTCCTGGACGGCGCCGGCCCGCTGCGCACCTTCGTCCAGGTGGTGCTCCCGGTCGCCCGGGGCGGACTGGTCACCGCCTTCCTCCTGCAGTTCATCACCGCCTGGAACGAGACCCTGTTCGCCCTCGTCCTGACGAACAGCCAGGGAACGACCACCCTCCCGGTGGCGCTCTCCTCGTTCGTCGCGGCACAGCAGTTCAACGGCCTGGACTTCGGCACGATGTTCGCCGGGGTCTGCATCATCCTCGCCCCGATGATCGCGCTCTTCTCCTGGATGGGCTCGCGGATCATCCAGGGCATGACAGTTGGGATCGGCAAGTGACCTCGACCCTGCGCACCGACCCGCTCCGCATCGACGGGACCCCCGATCCGGTCGGCGGCACCCTGCCGATCCTGCACGGCCTGCCCCGGCAGACCGGCGCCGGCGCCGGGGTCGACGACGAGATGCGCCGCAACCTGGCCTACGGGGTGCCCGACACGCTGCTGCCGTACACCCGGCAGGGCGGGTACGACCGCGTCCGTACCGAACGCGAACTCCCGTGCGTGGTACTGGAGAACGAGACCATCACCGCGACCTTCCTGCCCTCCCTCGGTGGGCGGCTGTGGTCCCTGGTCCACCGCCCCACCGGGCGGGAGCTGCTGCACCGCAACCGGATCCTGCAGCCCGCCAACCTCGCCCTGCGCGACGCCTGGCTGGCCGGCGGGGTGGAGTGGAACCTCGGCGCCACCGGGCACTGGCCGCTGACCTGCGAGCCGCTGCACGCCGTCCGGGTGCGCGCGCCCGACGGCACCCCCGTGCTGCGGATGTACGCCTTCGAGCGGCTGCGGCGCCTGGTGCTGCGGATGGACAGCTGGCTGCCCGCCGGCTCCCCGGTGCTCTACGTCCATGTCGCCGTGCACAACCCCGCGCCGACCGAGACGCCGGTCTACTGGTGGTCCAACATCGCCGTGCCCCAGGACCGGGACGTGCGCGTCCTCGGCCCGGCCGACCACGCCTTCCACTGCGACTACGTCAGCGACCTGCGCCGGGTGGCCTTCCCGGAGGCCGACGGCGCCGACCGCAGCTACCCCGGCCGGGCGGCGCGCGCCGCGGACTACTTCCTCGACCTCCCCGGCGGCGAACGCCCCTGGATCGCCGCGCTGGACGGCACCGGCGCCGGGCTCGTCCAGACCTCCACCGCCCGGCTGCGCGGACGCAAGCTGTTCTGCTGGGGCACCGGCACCGGCGGCAGGCACTGGCAGGAGTGGCTCTCCGGCCCGGACTCCGCCTACCTGGAGATCCAGGCGGGCCTGGCCCGCACCCAGCTGGAGCACCTGGCGATGCCCGCCGGCGCCACCTGGTCGTGGACCGAGGCGTACGGGCTGCTGCAGGCCGATCCCACGGCGGTGCACGGGAGTTGGGACGCCGCCCGGAAGGCCGCCGGCCAGGCGCTGGACCGGCTGCTCCCGCCGCTGGAGCTGGAGCGGGCCGACGCCCGGGCCGGGGAGTTCGGCGCGCCCGAGGAGGTGCTGTCCGAGGGCGGCGGCTGGGCCGCGCTGGAGATCGAGGCCGGTGCCCTGCCCGCCTCGCCCGCCCTGCCCTTCGGCGAGCCGGCGGCCGCCCAGGAGCCCTGGCGACGGCTCCTGAGGACCGGCACGCTCCCGGTCTGCGACCCGCCGGCCGAGCCGGTCACCGGGGCGCACTGGCGGCGGCTGCTGGAGGCGAACGCCACGGACTGGCACGCGCTGTACCAGCTCGGGCTGCTGCGCCTGGCCGACGGGGAACGGGAGTCCGCCCGCGAGGCGTTCGAACGCTCCGTCGCCGTCCAGGCCTCGCCCTGGGCACTGCGCGCGCTCGCCCTCCTCGCCCCGCAACCGCGGGAGGCCGCCGACCTCCTGCTCTCGTCCCATCGACTCCGCCCGGAACTACGGGAGTTGACGATCGAGACGCTGGAGTCGCTGCGGCGCGCCGAGCGCCCCGCCGAGGCACTCGCGCTGATCGAGGCGCTCTCCCCGGCCGACCGGGCGCACGGGCGGATCAGGCTGGCCGAGGCGGAGGCGGCGCACGCCCTCGGCGACGACGACCGGGTCCGGCGGCTGCTGGCCGAGGGCATCCAGGTCGACACCATGCGCGAGGGCGAGCTCTCCCTGGACACCCTCTGGCTCGCCGTCCACCCCGGCACACCGGTGCCCCCGCAGTACGACTTCCGCATGGCGGACGGCTGACCGCCCGCCTCCCCGGACCACTCTCCCGTTCCGCACCCCCACAGCAGGGGCGCAACCGTGCGCCCCGCCACGGAAGAGGAGTACCAGTGCCACCTCTACCCACCCGATGGGCCCGCGTCCTCGCCGCCACCGTCCTGGCGGCGCTCGGCGCCGGAACCCTGGCCGCCGGACCGGCGTCCGCCGACAGGCCGTCCGCCGACTCACCCGCCGCCGGCAGGCCGGCCCCCGCCACGTACACGGTCTCGGTCGGCAGGACCGGCTCGTACGCCTACCCCGACGACACCCAGGCCAGTCCCTACACCGACAAGGACGGCACGTTCTACTTCCAGCAGTCGCACTCGCTGTACGGCGCGAACGACTCCCGGCAGTGGGACTTCTTCACCGGCCGGGACTTCGACAGCGCCACCAGGTCCGCCGCGATCAGCGACGCCGTCAACCCCGCCGACCCGTCGGACCGCAACGACGACACCACGGCGCGCTGCAACAACAGCCCCACCGGACGGGAGTCCAGCTACGCGCCGCAGGGTTCGCACTATGCCCAGCGGAACTACTGCGACCTGGCCGGGGTCTGGGTCGACCCGGACAGCGGGGACTGGTACGGGCTGGTGCACAACGAGTTCACCCCCCAGCCCTTCGGTGACGGCTTGCACTACGACGCGATCGACTACGCCGTCTCCACCGACCAGGGCCGGACCTGGACGATCAGGGACCACGTGATCACCTCGCCCCGCAGCACCACGCGAGGTGACACCGCGGCCTTCCCGCAGCAGACCTTCTCCTACGGCGACGGTGACCAGCGACTGTTCGTGGACACCGCCTCCGGATACTTCTACGTCTTCTACGGCTCCCGGATCGTCGACAAGGGCGGCAGCTGGGGCGCGTTCCAGCAGCACGTCGCGCGGGCCCCGATGTCCGCCAAGATGGCGCCGGGCAGCTGGCAGAAGTGGTACGACGGCGCGTGGTCGCAGCCCGGGGCCGGCGGCCTGGAGAGCGACATGGTGCCCGCCGACGGCGCCAACCCCACCGGGTACCTCCCGCCGGCCAAGGAGTACGACCCGGCCAACCCCGGCACCGTGAGCCGGCAGATCGCGGCCGGCACGCTCGCCCCGAGCACGCCGCTTTTCGTCATGAACATCGCCTACGACGCCTACCTGGGCCTCTACATCGGCACTCCGCAGGCCGTCGACCAGAGCGGAAACGCCCCGCAGCAGATCTACGCCACCAAGGACCTGGCCACCCAGAAGTGGACGCTGCTCGGCGACACCGGCGGTTACCACACCGCCTCCTGGTACCGCTGGTTCCTGGACAGCGCCAGCCTGACCGGCACCACGATCGTCGGCAGGACCTTCCGGTCGTACTGCTCCTTCGCCTGCGCCGGCTCGGACGGCCAGTACGTCGAGCTCACCGTCGGCTCCTCCGCCCCGGCCGCCCCGCCGGTCGACCTGGCCAGGACCTACCGGATCCAGAGCGGCAACGGCCGGGTCCTCGCCCAGAGCGCCGGCGGCTCCGCCGTCACCTCCACGGCCGGGGCGGCCGGCTCCGCCCGCGAGTCCTGGCGGTTCCTGGCCGAGGGCGACGGCTCCTACCGGATCGTCAACGCCGCCACCGGTCGGCTGCTGGGCGTCGACGCCACCTCGACGGCGGGCCGGGCCTGGGGCGCGGCGCTGACCGCCACCGGCGCCGTCGGCGGGAACGCCACCGTCGGGCAGCAGTGGTTCGTGCTCCCCAGCAAGGCCGGGAAGGGCCGGTTCCAGCTGGTGAACCGTTACAGCGGCCTGGTGATCGGCATGTCCGGCACCTCGGGCCGACTCGCCGAGACCGTGCCCACCCGCTCCTGGAACGACACCACCGGCTCCACGGTCGGCGGCGGCCGCACGGCGGCCGAGCAGACCCTCGCCCTCGTTCCGCAGGCGCCGCGGTGACGCGGGAGCCGGACACCGGATCGCCGCCGCGGCGGTGGTCGACCTCCTGACCCCGACCCCGGCACGGCTCGATCGACGGCCGTGCCGGGGCCCTCCTGTGGGCCGGGTCAGTCGGCCGCGGCCTCGCGCAGCCGCTCGGCGGCGGCCTCCGGACTCACATCGGTGACGAAGGCGTCGAGTCCGGATTCCACGCCCGCCAGGTACTTGAGCCTGCCGGGAGCGCGCCGGACGGTGAACAGCTCCAGGTGCAGGGCGAGTTCGTCGCCGCCGTCCTTCGGCGCCTGGTGCCAGGCGGAGATGTACGGGGTCCGGTTCGGCGCGGAGCCGGCGGGAGCGGGGAACAGCCGGTCGAAGCGGCGCAGCAGGTCGAGGTAGAGGCCGGGGAACTCGGCGCGCTCGGCCTCGTTCAGCGCGGTGAGGTCGCGCACCCGGCGGTTGGGGTAGAGGTGGACCTCGTACGGCCAGCGGGCGGCGAAGGGCACGAAGGCCGTCCAGTGCCCGCCCCGGAGCACCAGCCGCTCGGGGGCGGCCCGTTCGGCGGCGACGAGGTCCTCGAAGAGGTTCCGCCCGGTGCTCGCCCGGTACGCCTCGGCGCGGCCGATCATCCGGGCGGTGCGGGAGGGGACGAAGGGGAAGGCGTAGATCTGCCCGTGCGGGTGGGCCAGGGTGACGCCGATCTCCTCGCCGCGGTTCTCGAAGCAGTACACCTGCCGGACCTCGGGCCGGGCGGAGAGTTCGGCCGTGCGGTCGGTCCAGGCGTCCAGCACCAGGCGGGCCCCGGCCTCGTCCAGGTCGGCGAAGGAGGCGTCGTGGTCGGGGGAGAAACAGACCACCTCGCAGCGGCCGGTGCCCGGGCGGAGGGTGCGCAGGGGGTCGTCCTCGTGGGCGGTGACGTGGGCGGCGGAGTCCGGGGCGAGCGAGGGGAAGCGGTTCTCGAAGACCGCGACCTGGTAGTCGGCCGCCGGGACCTCGCTCAGCCGTCCGTTCCGGGAGGGGCAGAGCGGGCACTCGCCGGCCGGGGGGTGGTAGGTCCGCTGCTGGCGGTGGGCGGCGACGGTCACCCACTCGCCGAGCACCGGGTCGAGCCGGGTCTCGGAGAGGCTCGCGGAGGGTTCCAGCGGGCGTTCGTCCACGGCGTTCCGGGCCGCGCCGAACTCCTGGTCGTAGTAGACGAGTTCGCGGCCGTCGGCCAACTTGGTCGCGGTCTTGTGCACCGCCGTGCTCCTTCTGCGGGGGAGTTCGGCCAGTCTGCGCCGATCTCCAACAGAATCAAACATATTCGATCGCTTGTCAACAGGTGTAGACCTGCCGACAGGGCATCGGGCACCGATTCCGGTCCGCGCCGCGATGCGAAACCCGCAGGTGTTGACTGCGGCGGCCGATGATGTTTGATTATGTCGAAATCGGCTCCCGTTCGCCGAAGGAGGCACCGACGGGAGCCGCCACGACGCACGCGCACGACGTACGGGAGCCGAGCAGATGATCGACCGGGCCGCCACCGACTTCGAGGCCGTCCACGGCGCCCGGCCGAGCGGCGTGTGGGCCGCGCCAGGCCGGGTGAACCTGATCGGTGAGCACACCGACTACAACGACGGCTTCGTCCTGCCCATCGCCCTCCCGCACACCACCAGGGTCACCGCCCGCCGCCGCACGGACGGCCGGGTGCGGTTCCACAGCACCCGGGGCGACGGCACCGTCACCGACCTCGCGCTCGACGGCCTGGCCCCCGGGGTCGTCACCAGCTGGGCCGCCTACCCGGCCGGCGTGTTCTGGGCCCTCGCCGAGGCCGGACACGCGATCGGCGGCGCCGACCTCTCCGTCGACAGCGACGTGCCGGCCGGTGCCGGGCTCTCCTCCTCCGCCGCCCTGGAGTGCGCCACGGCCGCCGCCCTGAACGACCTGTACGGGCTCGGCCTGTCCGCGCCGGACCTCGCCCTGGTCGCCCAGCGGGCCGAGAACGCCTTCGTCGGCGTGCCCTGCGGGGTGATGGACCAGATGGCCTCCGCCTGCTGCACGGACGGTGCCGCGCTGCTCCTCGACACCCGGACGCTGGAGCGGCGCCACGTCCCGCTCGACCTGGAGGCGGCCGGCTTCCGGCTGCTGGTGATCGACACCCGGGTCAAGCACGACCTCGGCGACGGCGCCTACGCCGCCCTGCGGGCCGGCTGCGAGCGGGCCGCCGACCTGCTCGGCCTGGCCGCGCTGCGCGACCTGCCGGCCGCCGGCCTCACCGCGGCCCTGGAGCGCCTGCCCGGGGAACTCGCCCCGTTGGTGCGGCACGTGGTCACCGAGAACCGGCGGGTGGCCGAGGTGATCGAGCACCTGGACGGCGGGCGGACCGCCGCGCTGGGGCCGGTCCTGACGGCCGGACACGCCTCGCTGCGCGACGACTTCCGGGTCTCCTGCCCCGAGACGGACCTCGCGGTCGAGGCCGCCGTGGCCGCCGGGGCGCTGGGCGCCCGGATGACCGGCGGCGGCTTCGGCGGCTCCGTCATCGCGCTGGTGGCCGCGGCGGACGTGGCAGCGGTCGCGGACGCGGTGCGGTCGGCCTTCGGCTCCGCGGGCTTCGCCGCACCCGTCGCCTTCACCGCCGTCCCCTCGGCGGGGGCGCGTCGACTGGCCTGACCGGGCGGGGCCCGGAGCCCCCGGTCAGCCGGCGGCCGGTACCACGACGAGTTCGCCGACCGCCTCGGCGAGCGCGTTGCGGGCCGCCGCGGGGAGGGCGTCGTCGGTGATGAAGCAGTCGACCTCCGTCAGGGCCGCGAAGCTGCTCAGGCCGACGACGCCCCACTTGGTGTGGTCGGCGACCACGACGGTGCGGCGGGCCGAGGCGATCAGGGCCCGATTGGTCTGCGCCTCGGCGAGGTTGGGGGTGGTGAGCCCG
Source organism: Kitasatospora sp. NPDC001119 (assembly GCF_053598475.1). Taxonomy (NCBI): domain Bacteria; kingdom Bacillati; phylum Actinomycetota; class Actinomycetes; order Kitasatosporales; family Streptomycetaceae; genus Kitasatospora; species Kitasatospora sp. NPDC001119. Next base: position 3,465 of record NZ_JBSFKI010000077.1, on the reverse strand, counting down.
GCCTGCTCGCTGACGCCGTGCACGCCGAGGATGAGCAGGTCCACGTGGAGGGTGCGGATCGTCTGGTCCGCGAGGGCCCCCACCAGGGCCGCGGAGCGTGTCGGCGCCCCACCGGTCAGCAGCAGCGACGGAACGGTCTCCGCTCCGTCGCTCTCCGCCGCCCACAGCAGGTCCGCGATCCGCAGGGAGTTGGTGACGACCGTCAGCCCCGGCACCTCCAGCAGCCGGGAGGCGACCGCGTAGGTGGTGGTGCCGGCGGACAGCGCCACCACGCTGCCCGGTTCCACCCGCTGCGCGGCGGCGTCGGCCAGCGCGGCCTTGGTGCTCTCCTCCAGCCCGGACTTCACGTCGAAGCCGGGTTCGTCCGTGCTGGCGGTCCCCACCGCGATGGCCCCGCCGTGGACCTTCCGCACGTCTCCCTGGCGTACCAGCGCGTCCAGGTCGCGGCGGATCGTCATGTCCGACACGCCGAACTGCTCGACCAGCTCGGCGACGCGCACCGCGCCGGCCTTGCGGATGGCCTCCAGGATCAGCGCCTGGCGCTGCGGGGCGAGCAAACTCTGATCAGCCACGAAGGCCCTTTCGATCGAACGGGTGCCTGACCGCTCCCGCTTCCTCCGGCAGGCCGACCTGCCGCGGTCCGGACGTACCGGTGCCACCGCCGAGGGCCGGGCGGGGCGCCGGGGCGTTCGCGTCGGTGACCGGGGAGCCGTCGGCCGCGACATGATCCAGTATCCCAGGACCCCGGCGGGCCCCGACCCGACCGGTCGGCCGGTCGCGCTCCTGCGTCCGGTGGCGGCTCGGCCGGGCCGGGGCCACGTGCACTCGTGCTCGGACTTTGCCATTGAGTGCGTGTTATTGCTTATTCTGCCCGTCATCTTGTCAGGAGTGAGCAGAGCCCCGTACAAATGGTCCGGCTGGGACCAACAGCAGCCATCCATGCCCTGACCCCGAGATCCCGTGAGGTCGAAGCGTGTCAACTGCCCTCCGCCGGTGGCTCCGTACCACCGTCGCCTGCTGTACGGCGCTCGCCGCCGTGTCCACCGCTACGCTCCTGGCTCAGCCCGCGGTCGCCGCCGAGCCCTCCCCGTCCGGCACCGTCGCCGAGTACCCGAACTACGCCCCCACACCGCCCATGGGCTGGAACGACTGGTCGTACTACCAGTGCGGTATCGACGAGAAGACCATCCTCGACAACGCCCGGGCCCTCGTCTCCACCGGGCTGGCGAAGAAGGGGTACGACACCGTCACCATCGACGACTGCTGGATGTCCAAGCAGCGCGACGCCCAGGGCAACCTGGTCGCCGACCCGCGGCTGTTCCCGCACGGCATGGCCTACATCGGACGCCAAGTCCACGACCTCGGCCTGAAGTTCGGCATCTACGAGGACGCCGGGACCGCCACCTGCGGCGGCTACCCGGGCTCCCTCGACCACTGGCAGCAGGACGCGGACCTGTTCGCGTCCTGGGCCGTCGACTACGTCAAGCTCGACGGCTGCAACGTCCCGGTCAAGCCCGGTGAGACCGAGGAGCAGAGCTACCGCGACACCTACACCGCGATGAGCCGGGCGCTGCTCGACACCCACCGCAGGATGGTCTTCTCGGTCTCCGCGCCCGCCTACTTCCAGGGCGCGACGAACTGGGAGTCGGTGATCCGCTGGTCCGCGCCGCTCGGCAACCTGTGGCGGGAGGGCGCGGACATCGCACTCGGCCAGGCCGGTGGCGCCGAGAAGTGGGCGTCGATCATGTACAACTACGGCTACAACGTCGGACTGGCCGACCTGCAGCGCCCCGGCCGGTGGAACGACCCCGACTTCCTGCTCGCCGGTGACTCCGGGCTCAGCCAGGACGAGATGCAGAGCCAGATCTCGCTGTGGGCCGTGATGGCCGCGCCGCTGATCTCCAGCACCGACCTCACCCGCCTCTCCCCGGCCGCGCTGGAGCTGCTCGGCAATCGCGACGTCATCGCCGTCGACCAGGACCGGCTGGGCGTCCAGGGGCGGGTCGTCCAGCACGGAACCGGCTACGACGTGCTGAGCAGGCCGCTGGCCGGAGGGGACCGGGCGGTCGCGCTCTTCAACTCCTCCGACACCGCGCAGACCATCACCACGACCGCCGCCCGGGCGGGCCTGCCCGCCGCCGACGGCTACCGGCTCGACGACCTGGTGACCAAGAAGGCCGTCGGGACGGCCGGCGTGATCTCCGCGAACGTGCCGCCGCACGCCACGGTGCTCTACCGGGTCCACCCCGGTGCGACCCGCGGCCTGGCCCCCGCCACCGCCGTCACCTGGCAGGACGTCAGCACGGCCCAGGAGCCCGGGACGTACCGGATCACCCTGGCCGACAACGGCGCCGTCGCGCTGAACGACACCAGCGTGCGGATCAGCGCCCCCGCCGACTGGACCGTCACCCCGGCGACCGTCACGCTCCCGCGCATCGCGCCGGGCACGACCGCGTCGGCCACGGTGACGGTGCACGGCCCCCAGGGCGCTCCCGGCACCACGGCCACGGCGATCACCGCCACCGCGAGCTACCGGGCCCGGCCGGCCGGGGTCGACACCGTCAGCGGTGAGCAGACGATCGTGCGGACCGTGCCCTACCCGTCGCTGGAGGCGGCGTTCGACAACGTCGGCGCCACCTCCGAGAGCGACACCGCTCCCGGCGACTTCGACGGCGCCGGGAACAGCTACTCGGCGCAGGCCCTGGCCCTGGCCGGCGCCACCGCGGGCGCCACGATCAACGCCAACGGCCTCAGCTTCACCTGGCCGTCCGCGGCCGCCGGCACCAACGACAACGTGTCGGCCGCGGGCCAGGAGATCACCTTCAGCGGCCAGGGCAGCGCGCTGGGCTTCCTCGGCGCCGAAGCGGGCTTCGCCTCCGGCGCGGTCACCGTCGCCTACACCGACGGCACCACCAGCAGCGGCCAGTTGGGCTTCCCCAACTGGTGCTGCACCCCGACCGACGCCTACGGCGCGAAGACCGCGTTCACCACGGACCACCGCAACACGCCCACCGGGCCGGGCAACTTCGGCACCGGGTACGGCGTCTTCACCAACACCGTCCCGCTGACGCCCGGCAAGACGATCCGTTCCGTCACGCTGCCCCGCGCCGCGGCGATCCACGTGTTCGCGCTGGCCGTCCAGCCGTGATCCGCGCCGCCCGGCCCACCGGACCGGTTCCCGTGGGCCGGGCGGTCGGCGTTCCCCCGCCCGAGACTCCGCCCCTCCCGGCGAACGGCATCCAGGACCCATCCATGACCGTCATGAACCGCACCACCCTGGCCGGTGCCCGGCTGGTCCTGCCCGGCGGCGTCGTCGAGGGCGACCGCCTCGCCGTCGAGGGCGAGCGCATCGCCGGGCTCGGCGGCGACACCGAGCCCGGCGACCTCGACCTGACCGGGTACACCGTCGTCCCCGGCTTCGTCGACCTGCACGTCCACGGCGGCGGCGGTGCCTCGTACGCCTCC
>NZ_JBSFKI010000076.1:0-24791 GCF_053598475.1 Kitasatospora sp. NPDC001119 | reverse complement strand
GCCCCCCGGGCGGGGGGGGGGGGGTCCCCCCCGGGGGGCCCGCCCCCCCCGCTCCCGTCGTCGCCGCCCACCGCACCGCGTAGGCGGCCACGCTCCGCGACCCCTCCCGCGGAGCACCCCCGGGCGCGCGGCCGGGGCGGCGGCGGTAGGACGGATACGGACCCGGCCGGGAGGAGAGTCCGTGAAGATCGTCGTCGACCTCAACCGCTGCCAGGGCTACGCGCAGTGCGCGTTCCTCGCGCCCCGGGTGTTCGAGCTGCACGGCGAGGAGGCCCTGATGTACACCCCGCAGCCCGCCGTCGAGCAGCGGGAGCGCGTCCTGCGGGCCGCGGCGGCGTGTCCGGTGCAGGCCATCCTGGTCGAGGACCGTGCCGAGGCCGGGGCCGAGGAGGACAGCGAGAGCCGGGTCCCGGGCCGGGAGGGCCGGTCCGGTGTGCATTGACCTCCGGAGCGGCCGGATCGTCGTCGTCGGCGCCTCGCTGGCCGGGCTGCGCGCCGCAGAGACGCTGCGCGACGAGGGCTTCGCCGGGCGGCTGACCGTGGTCGGCGAGGAGCGCCGCCCCCCGTACGACCGTCCGCCGCTGTCCAAGCAGGTGCTGCTCGGGCGGGTGCGCGCCGAGGAGACCGGGCTGCCACGCCGCCGCGAGGTGGACGCGGACTGGCGGCTCGGCGTCCGCGCGACCGGCGTGGACGGGGCGGCCAGGCAGGTGCTGCTCGCGACCGGCGAACGGCTGCCCTACGACCGGCTGCTGATCGCGACGGGCACCCGGGCCAGGCCCTGGCCGGACCCCGCGCAGGCCGCCCTCGACGGGGTGTTCACCCTGCGCACCGCCGACGACGCGGCCGGGCTGGCCGAGCGGCTGGCGGCCGGCCCGCGGCGGGTGCTGGTGATCGGTGCCGGATTCACCGGCTCCGAGATCGCCTCCGCCTGCCGGGAACGCGGCGTGGCGGTGACGGTCGCGGAGCGCGGCCCCGCCCCGCTGGTCGGCGCCCTCGGCGGGGCCTTCGGCGCCTTCGCGGCCAGGGTCCAGCGCGCCCACGGGGTCGACCTGCGCTGCGGGGTGACCGTCACCGCGCTCCACAGCCGGGACGGTCGGCTCACCGGGGCCGAGCTCTCCGACGGCAGCCGGATCGAGGCGGACGTCGCCGTGGTCGCCCTGGGGGCCGTCCGCAACACCGAGTGGCTGGCCGACTCCGGGCTCGCCGCCGGTCGGCGCGGCATCGCCTGCGACGCCGGCTGCCGTGCCTTCGACATGTACGGGATCGTCACCGACGACGTCTTCGTCGCGGGTGATGTCGCCCGCTTCCCGCACCCGCTCTTCGAGTACCAGCTGCTCTCCCTCGAACACTGGGGCAACGCGGTCGCCCAGGCCGCGGTGGCGGCCCACAACATGGTCAGCCCGGGGCCGCGCCGGCTGCCGCACCTGAGCGTGCCCGCCTTCTGGTCCAGCCAGTTCGGCCTCAACATCAAGTCCGTCGGCGTGCCGACCTTCTCCGACCACGTGGTGGTCGCCCAGGGCTCGCCGGAGGAGCGGCGGTTCGTCGCGGTCTACGGGTACCGGGGCCGGATCACGGCCGCCGTGAGCGTGAACCGGGCCAAGTGGCTGGAGCACTACCAGGGGCTGATCGAGACCGCCGCCCCGTTCCCGCCCGACTGGGTCGGCGTGGAGCCTCCGCCCTCCCGCGTCCCCGTCCCGTCCGACGTGCCCGATCCGAAGGTGCTCTCGCACGGTCCCACCGTCGCGCTCACCGGTCACCTGCCCGACCGGCGGCTGACCTTTCGGCGCTGGGACGGCTGAGCACCGTCCCGGCGCCGCGGACCGCCGCCGCCACCCCCGAGGAGCCCGCCATGGCCACCACCGACACCCCCGGCACCGGTTCCGCCGGCACCGGTTCCGCCGGCACCCTGTACCGCCGGATCACCGACTACGCCAACCGCGCCGACCCCTACCCCCTCTACGCCGAGTTGCGCGAGCACGGCGTGGCCCGCCAGGACGACGGCGGCTACCTGGTCGGCACCTACGACGAGGTCGCCGCGCTGCTCCACGACCCGCGGATCAGCTCCGACCGCCGCAACCGCACCGACCCGGACGAGGCGCAGGTCGTCCCGGTCGCCTTCATCGGCCGGGACGACCCCGAGCACGAACGGCTGCGCAACCTGGCCATGCGGCCCTTCGGCCCACCCCACGCGCCCGGCCGGGTCGACGCCATGCACGACGAGATCACCGCGATCGCCGGGGAGTTGATCGACGGGCTGCGCGGCCGCGACCGGATCGACCTCGTCGAGGACTTCGCCTACCCGCTCCCCGTCACCGTGATCTGCCAGCTGCTCGGGGTGCCGCGCGAGGACGAACCCCGGTTCCACGCCTGGTCCGAGACCCTGATCGAGGGCTTCGACCCCACCCCCGGCACCGACCCGGCCGAGCGGCAGCGGGTGGCCCTCCAGGCCCGGACGGAGATGGGGCTGTACCTCGGCGAACTCGCCGAGAGCCGGCGCGGCAGGCCCTCCGACGACATGCTCTCCGCCTTCGTCAACGACCCCGGCCCGGACGGCGGCTTCACCCGGCCTGAGCTGATGGCCACCGCCGTCCTGCTGCTCATCGCCGGGCACGAGACGACCGTCAACCTGGTCACCAACAGCGTGCTCACCCTGCTGCGCCATCCCGAGGCCCTCCAAATGATGCGCGAACGGCCCGAGTTGATGCCGGGCATGGTGGAGGAGGTGCTGCGCTACGAGCCCCCGGTCCAACTGCTGCCGCAGCGCACCGCGCTGACCGACGTCGAGGTCGACGGCGTCACCATCCCCAAGGGCGCGCCGCTGGTCCTGGTGCTCGCCGCCGGCAACCGGGACCCGCGGCGGTTCCGCGACCCGGACCGCTTCGACCCGACCCGGAAGGACAACCAGCACCTCGGCTTCGGCAGCGGCGTGCACAGCTGCTTCGGCGCGCCGCTCGCCAGGGTCGAGGGGCAGATCGCCCTCACCGCGCTCGTCCGCCGCCTCGACGACCCCCGCCTGCTCCAGGACCCGCCCGCGTACCGCCGCAGCCCGATCCTGCGCGGGCCCCGCCACCTGCCGCTGGCGGTCTCCGGCATCACGGACTGAGCGTGCCGCCCCAGCCGTCCGGGCGCCCTCAGTCCCGGGGGCCGGGCAACGCGGCGTACGGGACGAAGGTGCTGGTGTGCTCGTCGACGGCCAGCGGTCGGCCGATGGCCGGGGCGGAGCGCTGCGGGCAGGCCGGGCGTTCGCAGACCTTGCAGCCGAGGCCGATCGGGGTGGCGGCCGCCTCGTCGCCGAGGTCCAGGCCGGCGGAGTAGACCAGTCGGCCGGCGTGCCGGATCTCGCAGCCGAGGCCGATGGCGAAGGTCTTGCCGGGGCGGCCCCAGCCGCCGGGCGAGCGGGTGACGGCGCGGGCGGTCCAGAGGTAGCGGCGGCCGTCCGGCATGGCGGCGACCTGGACGTGGACGCGCCCGGGGGCGGCGAAGGCGTCGTAGACGTTCCACAGCGGGCAGGTGCCGCCGGTGCGGGAGAAGTGGAAGGGCGTGGCGGACTGGCGCTTCGAGACGTTCCCGGCGCGGTCGACGCGCACGAAGGAGAACGGCACGCCGCGCAGGCCGGGGCGCTGGAGGGTGCTGAGCCGGTGGCAGACCGTCTCGTAGCCGACGCCGAAGTGGTCGGCGAGGTGCTCGATGTCATAGCGGGCCGCCTCCGCCTGGGCGTGGAAGGCGGTGTAGGGCAGGACGAGGGCGGCGGCGAAGTAGTTGGCCAGGCCGATGCGGGTGAGCGCGAAGGCGGTGGAGCCCTCCGGGCTGTCCTGGGAGGCGAGTTCGGACAGCAGGGAGTCGTGTTCCAGGTAGGCCAGCTGGGTGGCCATCCGGAAGGCCTGCTGGCCGGGGCGCAGCCGGTCGGACAGCCGGAGGGTCCGGGTCGGCTCGTCGTACTGGTGCAGTCGGCCGCCTCCGGTGGCGATCCGGACCCGGTGCCCGGTGGCGAGCCGTTCGGCCAGCACCGTCCTGACCCCGCCTCGCCGCAGGCCGATGGATGTCGCCAAGTCCTCGGCGGCCGTGTCGAGTTCGTGGAGGTAGTTCCGGCGGCGGTAGAAGAACTCGCGGACCTGCTCGTGCGGGGTGTGCGTGTCGACCCCGAGGCCGCGGTCCCCGGCGAGGACGGCGAGCTGTTCGGCGGCGTCCCGGCGGCCGCGGGCCAGGTCGGTCAGCAGCCGTGCCACGGCGGGCAGTCGGGCGGCGAGCTCGTCGAGGTCACCGCCGGTGATCCGGCCGGCCGTGACCTCCTCGCCGAGGGCGTCGCGCAGTTCGGCGGTGAGCCGGGCGCTGTCGGGCGGGGCGAAGTAGCCGGCCTCCACGCCAAAGGCCTCGGTGAGGCGCAGCAGGACGGGCACGGTGAGGGGCCGGGCGTCGTGCTCCAACTGGTTGACGTAGCTGGGCGAGAGGTCGAGCAGCCGGGCGAGGGCGGCCTGGCTGAGGCCGCGCTCCTCGCGCAGGCGGCGCAGCCGGGCACCGGCGAAGGCCTTTCCCATGGTGTCGCTCTCCCCGCTGTGCGCATCGGTCGATCCGGCGCGGGCAGCCTAGCCGCAGGGCAGCCGCTCAGGCCTTCGCAACCTTCGCTGATTCACCGATGAGCGTTCGCAGAAGTTGGCCGCGGTCCACCGGTGACGGCGGCTCGGCGGGGGTGCCAGAGTCGGTGGTGCGGCCGGGAGGTGCGCAGGACAGCCGCAGAACACCAGGTCGCTCGCGGTCCGGTGGGCTGTCCGGGCCTCCACGTCCCGCGGTGCGCCACCGCAGCCCGGCACCGTCCGGCCGCCCACTCGCCCTCGCGGTGAGGTGCGTCACATCCTTCGCAACGAGCAAACGAGCACCCTGGGGAGCAGACCCATGACTCAGTCGGTCCGGCAGCAGCAGGAGCAGCAGGCGGCGGAGCTCGCCGCCCGGTGGGCCTCCGACCCGCGGTGGGCGGGCATCGAGCGCACGTACACGGCGGCCGACGTCGTCCGGCTGTCCGGGACGGTGCGTGAGGAGCACACCCTGGCCCGGCGCGGCGCCGAGCGGCTGTGGCGGCAGCTGCACGAGCAGGACTACGTCCACGCGCTCGGCGCGCTGACCGGCGGCCAGGCCGTGCAGATGGTGAAGGCCGGGCTGCAGGCGATCTACCTGTCCGGCTGGCAGGTCGCGGCCGACACCAACCAGGCCGGGCAGACGTACCCGGACCAGAGCCTCTACCCCGCCAACTCCGTTCCCCAGGTGGTGCGTCGGATCAACAACGCGCTGCTGCGGGCGGACGGGATCGACGCGGCGGAGGGCAACGGCGGCCCGGACTGGCTGGTGCCGATCGTCGCCGACGCGGAGGCCGGCTTCGGCGGCCCGCTGAACGCCTTCGAGCTCACCAAGGGCATGATCGCGGCCGGCGCGGCGGGCATCCACTACGAGGACCAGCTGGCCTCGGAGAAGAAGTGCGGCCACCTCGGCGGCAAGGTGCTCGTCCCCACCGCCCAGCACATCCGCACCCTGAACGCCGCCCGCCTCGCGGCCGACATCGCCGACGTGCCGACCCTGATCGTCGCCCGCACCGACGCGCTCGCCGCCAACCTGCTGACCAGCGACGTGGACGAGCGCGACGCCCGGTTCTGCACCGGCGAGCGGACGGCCGAGGGCTTCTACCGGGTCGAGCCCGGCATGGCCCCGGTGATCTCGCGCGGCCTGGCCTTCGCCCCGTACGCGGACCTGCTCTGGGTGGAGACCGGCACCCCGGACCTGGAGCAGGCCCGGGAGTTCGCCGAGGCGGTCAAGGCCGAGCACCCGGACACGATGCTCGCCTACAACTGCTCGCCCTCCTTCAACTGGAAGGCCGCGCTGGACGACGACCAGATCGCCAAGTTCCAGCGGGAGTTGGGGGCGATGGGCTACCGCTTCCAGTTCATCACGCTGGCCGGCTTCCACGCGCTCAACCACTCGATGTTCCAGCTCGCCCGCGGCTACGCCGAGCACGGGATGACGGCCTATGTCGACCTCCAGGAGGCCGAGTTCGCGGCCGTGCCGGACGGCTACACCGCCGTGAAGCACCAGCGCGAGGTCGGCACCGGGTACTTCGACCTGGTCTCCACCGCGCTCAACCCGAACGCCGAGACGCTCGCCCTGACCGGCTCCACCGAGGCCGAGCAGTTCCACTGAGTCCGAAGGAGGCCGCCGGGCCCGAAGCGGGCCGTCGAGCCGGAAGGACAGCACCACCGAGCCACCCCGGCGGCCGCTTTGGGGAGCGGCCGCCGCCCACCCCGCCGCCCGGGGCCTCGTTGAGGGACGAGGCCCCGGGCGCCTTCCACCCGCCCCTGGAGCACCGGATGAGCCAGCCCAGCCGCATCGAGGTCCTCGGAGAACACGAGGACCGCTTCGACGAGATCCTCACCCCCGAGGCGCTCGCCTTCCTCGCCCGTCTGCACGACCGGTTCGCCGCCCGTCGCACCGCGCTGCTCGCCGAACGCGACCGGCGCCGCGCCGAGTTGGCGGACGGCGGCAGCCTCGACTTCCTCCCCGGGACCCGCGCCGTCCGCGAGGACAGCACGTGGCGCGTGGCCGGCGCCGGGCCGGGCCTGGCCGACCGCCGGGTGGAGATCACCGGCCCGCCCGAGCGCCGGATGACCGTCAACGCGCTCAACTCCGGTGCCAGGGTGTGGCTCGCCGACTTCGAGGACGCCACCGCCCCCACCTGGCACAACCTGGTCTCCGGGCAGCTCAACCTGGTCGACGCGGTCGAACGCCGGATCGACGACACCACGCCGGAGGGCAAGCGCTACCGGATCGGCGACTCCCCCGCCACCATCGTCGTCCGCCCGCGCGGCTGGCACCTCGACGAGCAGCACCTGCTGGTCGACGGCCGCCCCGCCGTCGGCGCGCTGGTCGACTTCGGCCTCTACCTCTTCCACTGCGGCAAACGGCAGATCGAGCGCGGCAGCGGCCCGTACTTCTACCTGCCCAAGCTGGAGGACCACCGCGAAGCCCGGCTCTGGAACGAGGTCTTCGCCTTCGCCCAGGCCGAGTTGGACATCCCGCACGGCACGATCCGGGCCACCGTGCTGATCGAGACCATCACCGCGGCCTTCGAGATGGACGAGATCCTCTACGAGCTGCGCGAGCACGCCGCCGGGCTCAACGCCGGGCGCTGGGACTACCTGTTCAGCCTGATCAAGAACTTCGCCCAGCACGGCCCGCGCTACGTCCTGCCGGACCGCGCCACCCTCACCATGACCCAGCCCTTCCTGCGCGCCTACACCGACCTGCTGGTGCGCACCTGCCACCGGCGCGGCGCCCACGCCATCGGCGGGATGGCCGCCGCCATCCCCCAGCGCGCCCCGGAGGCCAACGCGGTGGCCCTCACCAAGGTGCGCGCCGACAAGGAGCGGGAGGCCGGCGACGGCTTCGACGGCTCCTGGGTCGCCCACCCCGGCCTGGTCGCCACCTGCCGCACCGCCTTCGACGACGTACTCGGCGACCGGCCGAACCAGCTCGACCGCACCCGCGAGGACATCGAGGTCACCGCCGCCGACCTACTCGGCGTGCACAGGCTGTCCGCCGGCCTGCCGACCGACCAGGGGCTGCGCTCCAACATCGCCGTCGCCCTGCGCTACCTCACCGCCTGGCTCGGCGGTTCCGGAGCCGTCGCCGTCTTCGGGCTGATGGAGGACGTCGCCACCGCCGAGATCGCCCGCTGCCAGATCTGGCAGTGGCAGCACCACTGCACCCGGCTGACCGGCGGCTCGCTCGTCACCCCGGACATGGTGCGGCGCCTGATCGACCGGGAGCGCGCCACGCTGCTCGCCGAGGGCGCCGACCCGACGCTGGTGGACGACGCGGTGCGGATCCTGGAGGACACCGCCCTCGGCGCCGAACTGCCCGCCTTCCTCACCACCGAGGCCTACGCCCGCCACCTCGTGCGGATCCGCACCGCGGCCTGAGCCGCCCCACCACGGAGGCAGTGCACCATGAACGACATCCGCCGCGTCGCGGTCGTCGGCGCCGGACAGATGGGCGCCGGCATCGCCGAGGTCTTCGCCCGCGCCGGGCTCGACACCGTCGTCTGCGAGGCCGGCCGGGACGCCCTGCGCACCGCCCGGGCCCGGATCGACCGCTCGCTGCACCGCGCCGCCGACCGCGGCCGGATCAGCGAGGAGCAGCGCACCGACGCCTGGGCCCACCTGCTGTTCGCCGACGACCTGGAGGCGCTCGCCGACCGCCAGTTGGTGGTCGAGGCCGTCGTCGAGGACGAACGGGTCAAGACCGAGGTGCTCAGCACCCTGGACAAGGTGCTCGTCGCCGAGGACGCCGTCCTGGCCACCAACACCTCGGCCATCCCGGTCACCCGCCTCGGCATCACCACGGGCCGCGCCTCCCACGTCCTGGGGCTGCACTTCTTCAACCCGGCCCCGGTGATGCCGCTGGTCGAGCTGGTGGCCTCGCTGCACACCGCCCCGACCGTCCTCGACCGGGTGGAGGGCTTCGCCCGGGACGTCCTCGGCAAGCACGTCGTCCACTCCCGCGACCGGGCCGGCTTCGTGGTCAACGCCCTGCTGGTGCCGTACCTGCTCGCCGCGATCCGGATGGCCGAGGCCGGCCACGCCAGCCCCGAGGACATCGACGCCGGGATGGTCCACGGCTGCGCCCACCCCATGGGGCCGCTCCAACTCGCCGACCTGATCGGGCTGGACACCGTCGAGGCGATCGCCCGGTCCATGTACGAGGAGTACAAGGAGCCGCTGTACGCGCCCCCGCCGCTGCTCTCCCGCATGGTGGAGGCCGGACTGCTCGGCCGCAAGAGCGGACGGGGGTTCCACGCGCACGCCTCGGCGTGACGAGCGCGCCCCGCCGGTGCCCGGCTCCCGTCGCGGAGGGCCGGGCACCGGCGGGGCGGCGTGGGTTCAGGCGGTGACGCGTCCGGGCGCTCCAGCCGCTCCGGGTACTCCAGCCGCTCCGGCTGAAAGGACGTCCGCCCGGTGGCAGTCCGGTCGGGGCCCCTGGTGCGGCACACCCGGCCCCTCCCGCCGCCGGGCCCGGTCGCGTTCCGCCCCGTCGAGGACGGCTCGGTGGACGGCGCGGGCCAGCCGGGAGCCCCAGACCGACCGCGGGCCGCCGAAGGGGTCGGCCGCCTCGCCGTCGACCGGGCTGCGGACGGCCACGCACACGGCGTCGGACGGGGTGCCCGAGCACGAGTAGCCGGCGTCCAGGAGGGCCTGCACCTTCGCCTCGGTGGCCGTCGCCAGCAGGTTCACCAGCCCCGCGTCGGCCACCGGCGCGGGCACGACCGCGAGGATGTTGATCGTCCCCGGGACGTACGGTCCGGTCGGTGCCGCGGCTGCCGCGGCCCAGGTCGGGACGCCGATGCCGGTCGTCACCAGGGCGACGGCGCCGCCGTCCTCACCCCAGGTGCAGTCGTCGACCTCCGCTGCGGTCATCAGCCCGACGCCCGGCCCGCGCAGGCCCTCGGCCTCCGCCAGCTCCGCCAGGTGCCGCTCCGGGTCCATCCGACTGTAGCCGGGCCGGACCTGGGCGTTCACCACCCAGCCGCGCTCACCGATCCCCCCGCCCAGCACGCCGCTGCTGACCATCCGCCAGCCCGGGCCGGCCTTCCACACCAGCAGGTGACGACACGAGCCGTCCTCCGACCGCGCGGACCGGAGGACGGCGGGTCGCCGCAGCTCGGACACCAGGCTGTTCGCTGTGATCACCTCAGAGGCAGGGGGCGGTCGGGGCCGGCCCGGTCCGGCGGCGTGGTGCGGTGATCACCGGCGGAGGAGGCCCTGTGGATCCTAGCCCCGCGAGACCGGTCCGCAGGATTCGCGGGCTCCGCAGGTTCGCGGGCTCCGCAAGTTCACACGATCCGCGGATTCGCACGATCCGCGGATTCGCACGATCCGCGGATTCGCAGGATTCGCGGTTTCGCAGCCCGGAGCTGTCCGGATTCCGCGGATTGGCCTGCTGGATCCCCGCCCGCCGGCGCGGCAGCCTGGAGCGTACGAGCCCGTCAGGGCGGTCCCGACACTCCCGAGGAGTCCCGTGATCGAGCACCACGTCCGCGTCCATCCCAGCGCCGACCGGCTGCCGCGAGAGGAGCAGTTGGCCTGGAAACTGGCCGCCGTCGCGACCGCCACCGAGGAACTGGACCCGGCCGCCGTGGGCATGGCCGTCAACCGGGTCGTCGACAACGCCTCGGTGGCGGTCGCGTCGCTGCTGCGCCGGCCGGTGGCGGTGGCCCGGTCCCAGGCGCTCGCGCACCACGGGGCGCCCGGCGCCCGGGTGTTCGGCAGCCTGGCCAGGGTCTCCCCCGAGTGGGCGGCCTGGGCCAACGGCACCGCCGTGCGCGAGCTGGACTTCCACGACACCTACCTCGCCGCCGACTACTCCCACCCCGGGGACAACATCCCGCCGCTGCTGGCCGTCGCCCAGCACACCGGGCGCACCGGCGCCGACCTGCTGCGCGGCATCGTCACCGCCTACGAGGTCCACGTCGCCCTGGTCAAGGGCATCTGTCTGCACGCCCACCGGATCGACCACGTCGCGCACCTGAGCGCGGCCACCGCCTGCGGGCTCGGCGCGCTGCTGCGGCTGCCGACGGAGACGGTGTACCAGGCGGTGCAGCAGGCCGTGCACACCACGACGGCGACCCGGCAGTCCCGCAAGGGCGAGATCTCCAGCTGGAAGGCCTTCGCCCCGGCCTTCGCCGGCAAGGCCGCGATCGAGGCGGTGGACCGGGCGATGCGCGGCGAGACCTCGCCCTCCCCGGTCTACGAGGGCGAGGACGGCTTCCTCGCCTGGATGCTCGACGGCCCGGACGCCGACTACACCGTGCCGCTGCCCGAGCCCGGCGAACCACGCCGGGCGATCCTGGACACCTACACCAAGGAGCACTCCGCCGAGTACCAGGCCCAGGCGGTCATCGACCTGGCCCGGCGGCTGCGCGAGAAGACCGGGCCGCTGGAGCGGGTGCGCTCGGTGGTGCTGCACACCAGCCACCACACCCACCACGTCATCGGCTCCGGCGCCAACGACCCGCAGAAGTACGACCCGACGGCCAGCCGGGAGACCCTCGACCACTCGATCCCGTACATCCTCGCCGTGGCCCTGGAGGACGGCGGCTGGCACCACGAGCGCTCCTACGCCCCCGAGCGGGCCGCCCGGCCGTCGACCGTCGCCCTGTGGCGGAAGGTCAGCACGGTCGAGGACCCGGAGTGGACCCGCCGCTACCACGACCCCGACCCGCAGCAGCGGGCCTTCGGCGGCCGGATCGTGATCACCCTGGACGACGGCTCCGTCATCGAGGACGAACTGGCCGTCGCCGACGCCCACCCGGCCGGCGCCCGCCCCTTCGACCGCCCCGCGTACCAGCGGAAGTTCCGCACCCTCACCGAGGGCGTCGTCACCCCCGCCGACCAGGACCGCTTCCTGTCGGCCGCGGCCGGTCTCGCCGAGCTGACGGCCGCCGGCCTCGACGAACTGTTCCCAGCCGTCGACTTCGAGGCCGTCCGCGAGTTCGACCGCACCCTGCACGTGGTTGGGACGGGTGCGGGGCCGTCCCAGCCCGGTTCTGGGTACTCGTATCGCGTCCATGACTACGAACTCTTCGGTCGGTCACGGTCCGTCGGGTCGATACTCGGCCTTCCTGTCGGCGTCCGGGGCACGCTGGAGCCGCTTCGCGCACAACCGACCAAGCTCGCCGACCGCGGCTGGCTGCGCAAACTCGCCGACGGCCGGTTCACGATCGGGGTTGAGAGGATCCGACAGTGGAATAGCGCTGGACGGGCCGGAGCGCGTGGATCTTCACGAACCGCGCGGCGCGTTTCTTAGGTCGGTTCGTTGAGACAGCGCGCGAACACGCCAGTGAAACAGCGATGAAGCATGTACAAGGCGCTGACGTTGCTAAAGGTTCTTCCTCGGTCCGATCCTCCTCGACCCGTGAAGCGGGCTACCACGCTCTCGACACCCGCGCCGGTCCGTGACTTTCTGAACAACCTCGGCTCGAATCCCGCCGCGGCCAGGTGGGTGAGCTCGCGCGTCTGGCGAACGTGGCGAGCTCGTGGTCGGCGATCGTTCTTCTCACCCTGCCCTACCGTCCACCCGGCGCGAGTCCGGCCTCGAAGGCGATGATCGCCAGGTGGACGCGGTCCCGGGCCTCGAGCTTGGCGAACAGACGCGCGACATGGGTCTTCGCCGTCGCCGCGCTGATCACCAGCCGCTCGGCTATCTCAGCGTTCGACAGCCCCTGTCCGACCAGTGCCAGTACCTCGCGCTCCCGGTCGGTGATCCCCGCGATGGGACTCGAGTCCGCGGCGGGCTCGGTGTCCGGTTCGGGGGCCGTGGGGGTGGCGGGGGTGGAGGAGGTTCCGGCGAAGTCGGCGATCAGCCGTCGGGTGACGCTCGGCGCGATCAACGCATCGCCGGCCGCCACCACACGGATCGCGTCCAGGATCGCGTCCAGGGCCATGCTCTTGAGCAGGAATCCGCTGGCGCCGGCGCGCAGAGCGCCGTAGACGTACTCGTCGTCGTCGAAGGTCGTCAGCACCAGCACCTTGGGCGGGTCCGGCTCGGCGGTTGCCTGCCGGGTCGCCTCGATCCCGTCCATGCCCGGCATCCGGATGTCCATCACCACGACGTCCGGCCGCAGCCCACGCACCAGGCGCACCGCCTCGCGGCCGTCGCCGGCCTCGCCCACCACCTCCAGGTCGTCGGTGTCGCCGATCAGGATCCCGAGCCCGACCAGCATCAGCGGCTGGTCATCGACCAGCAGCACCCGCACGCTCATGCCGGGAGCCTCGCCGTCACCCGGAATCCGCCCTCCGGACGCCGGCCCGCGCTGAACTGGCCGGACAGCAACGTCACTCGCTCGCGCATGCCGAGCAGGCCGAAGCCGCTCCCGCCGGCCGCCGCCCAGGGCCTCGGACGGCCGGGCCCGCCGGGACCGTCGTCCCCGTCGTCCACCACCTCGATCCTCACTCCTTCCGACTCGTAACCGACCTCGACCCTGCACGTCCGCGCACCGGAATGCCGTACCACGTTCGTCACCGACTCCTGGATGATCCGAAATGCCGACAGTTCGATCTCCGGCGGCAGCGGACGCCGCTCGCCCCGCCAGTCCACGTGGACCCGCACCCCGGTGTCGGCCGTACGTTCGGCGAGCCGCGGGACATCGGCCAGGCTGCCGGCCGGCGCCAGCGGAGCGGCCCCCGGCATGGCCTCGTCCGGCTCGGCGCGGCGCAGCGCCCCGAGCATGCGCTGCAGCTCCAGCAGCGTCTGGCGGCTGGTGGACTCGATGCCGCTCAGCGCCTGCCGCGTCTGCTCGGGCTTGGTGTCCACGACCCGCGCCGCCGCTCCCGACAGCACCGTGATGATCCCGATGCTGTGCGCGACACTGTCGTGCAGTTCGCGGGCGATCCGCAGCCGCTCGGCCATGACGGCGCGGGCCGCCTTCTCCTCGTGCAGGGCTCCGAGGTACTCACGGCGCTTGCGGTACACCCCTCCGAAGATCCACGCGACCGCGAACCACAACGCGAACCCCCCGGCCCACTGGACCGCGTCGCCGACGGACTGCTCGCGGTCGTGGATGTCGTTGACGAAAGCGGCCACGACGCCCGCGACGGAGCCGACGGCGGCAGCCTTCGGCCGCCGGACGGCGAGATACCCGCCCAAGGCGACGAGCAGGACCAACATGATGACGGGCCGGGCGCCGAAGGCGTCGCCGAGGACCGATTCGCCCAGGATCACCGCGAAGACGGTCGCCGGCAGACGGCGCACCAGCAGAACCGGAAGGGCGAGCACGACGCACAGACCCAGCATCTGGACGGGCTCAAGGTCGGGGAACCCGAACAGGGAGTGCTCAGGATCCGGGGTCCCCATCGTCAAGGGGATCATCAGCGCGTACAGGCCGGCGGTGGCCAGCACCACGGCCTGTGACGTCAGCCGGGTCACGCGCTTCGATGTCGAGAGACGTTGGAGGAGCTCTTCCATGCGGAGATCGTATTCAGTGGCGTGGGCTCCGCGCGTCGCCCCGGGGATGTACGCGGGGTACACCCCCGGGCCGACGGCCTGGGGAACGCGAAATCCACCGGCCGACGCGATGGATCATGGTCCGTTCCTAGGTTCATGGCCATGACGAATCCGCCGATGATCGCTCTCCAAGACGCGATAAAGCAGTACGACGACGGCCCGCCCGCGGTGGCCGGTGTGACCTTGTCCGTGGCGTCCGGTGATTGTGTGGCGATCCTCGGCCATTCCGGCAGTGGGAAGTCCACGCTGCTGAACCTGATCGCCGGTTTGGACAAGCCCTCCAGCGGCAGTGTCACCATCGACGGCACGCGCGTCGATCAGCTTGGTGAGGCCGGATCGGCGAAGTACCGCCGGGCCTCGATCGGCATGATCTTCCAGTTCTTCAACCTGCTCGACGATCTGACCGTGTTGGACAACGTCATGGTTCCGGCGCAGCTGGCTGGGATGGGCAAGGGTGAGGCGAAGCGCCGGGCCGTCGACCTGCTCGGCTCGCTGGGTATCGAGCGGCATGTCAAGGCCTGTCCGCAGCGGCTGTCCGGTGGTCGGCGGCAGCGGGTGGCGGTGGCCAGGGCCCTGATGAACAAGCCGGCGTTGTTGCTGGCTGACGAGCCCACCGGCGCGCTGGACTCGAGCTCGGTCGAGGACGTGCGCCAGCTGCTGCTGGACCTGAACGCCGAGGGCCAGACCATCGTGCTGGTGACCCACGACGTGCAGCTGGCCGCCACCACCGCGCACCGCACCATCGAGTTGGTGGACGGTGCGGTCGCGCGGGACGTCGTCAACAGTGGCAGCGGTGCCGGCCTGGCCGCCCACGCGCGGCTGACCCGTCCGGCGGGAGCGCTCGGATGACGCTGCGCAAGCCGCCGATGCCCCGACGCCTCTTCGAGGCCGGATTCCACGCCATGGCCCGCATGCTGCCGGCGGTGAGCCGGTGAGCGCGCTCGGCAACGTCGTACGCTCCGGCGTGGGCCGGCGTCGGGCCCATTCCCTCGTCATGGCCTTGACGACGTTCACCGCGATGTTGTCATCAGTACTCTCCCTCGGCCTGCTGACCGGCGTTCATTCGCTCCGTCTGGTCCGCGTGGACGCCGGTTCGGGCTCCGGTGTCCCGCGGATCCCTCCGAAGGCCGCGGCCGCTTTCACGTTCCCTCTGCTGCTTCGCCGGGCGGCCACGGTCCTCACCGTGCTCGGGCTGGCGATGATTCCCTGGCTGGTCTTCCTGCACACCGGGCTGCCGGCCACAGCTCAGGCCTCGCACTGGGCCTGGACGTGGACGGGTCTGGACAGCTTTGAGGCGCTCGGCCTGCTCTCCACCGGACTGCTCCTCAGGCGCGGCGACTGCCGGGCCTGCCTGACCTCCGCCGCGACCTCGGCCGTGCTGCTGGTCGACGCCTGGTTCGACACCATGACGGCTGCCCCGGGTTCGGACTTCAAGCTGGCGGTGCTGATGACGGTCTTCGCCGAGTTGCCGCTGGCGGTGGCCTGCGCGGCTCTCGCGACCAGGACCTTCCCTCGGCCGGGCCGCTGAGCGGAAGAGCTCGTGACGTGAGTCCGTCGACGACCAGGTGGAGTTTGCCGGTCAGCCCGCCTCGGGAGCGGCCGAGCGCCTGGTTCTGGGTTCCCCTTTTCGTGCCCCGGCGGCACTCTGGCGGGCTCGCACGACGGTGGAGTCGACCGATACGAGCCAGTCGATGTCGCCGGCCGCGTCCGCCTGCGCTTGCGCGGCCCGCAACATCCGCTCGAAGGTTCCGTCCTCGGCCCAGCGCCGGAACAGGGTGTGCAGGGTGGCCCAGGAGCCGTACCGCGGCGGCACATCCCGCCAGGCCACCCCGGTCCGGAACCGTCGTAGGTCCAGCGGTAGGGCTTGGCGTCGTGTTCGTCGTAGGCCAAGACGAAGGTGGCGCTCGACGATGCCGGCGAAGGGAACCCCGCGCCGCACGACATACTCCCGGCGGATTACTCCGGTACCTCGCGGGGGCTACGAACGACACCAGAATGGTTACATCCACGGGCCGATTCGATACGGAGCCGCGGAACCTAGCGTCGATCCCATGAAACGCAATCGCCGTATCAGCGCCGTCGCGGCGCTGGCGCTCGCCGCCCTCGTCACCGGAACCGGCGCCGGGTTCGCCGCCACGACCACACCGTCGGCCACACCGGTGGCCACGCACGCGTTCGACACCGCACCGGCCACGGCCACCGCGCCCACGCGGTCCTTCCACGGCACGCTCCCCGCGCCGACCGGCCCATACGCCGCCGGCGAGGACGTCATCCACCTCACCGACACGAGCCGTCCCGACCCGTGGGTGCCGTCATCCGGCCCCCGCCAACTGGCCGTCACGATGCTCTACCCGGCCGTCCCCGGGACCGGGACTCCGGCCCCTTACATGACCCTCGCCGAGGCAGCCGGAGCCATCCAGCTCCGGAAGATACCGACGAGCTCTGGCATCACCCCACAGAACCTTTCCAGCGTCGCCACTCACGCCTTCGACGGCGCGCGGCCGCGGAGCGGCAAGTATCCGCTGGTAGTCCTCTCGCCCGGGTTCGAGCACCCGCGCATGATGCTCACCTCGCTCGCGACCGACCTGGCCAGTCACGGCTACGTCGTCGCACTCGTCGGCCACACCTACGAGGACAGCGGCGAGACGCTGGCGAACGGCCGGACGCCGCCGTGCGCGATCTGCGATGACCCGAACCTCGACATGGGCACGGTCACCGCCAGCCGCGCGCTGGACGTGTCCTTCGTGATCGACCAGTTGACGCATGGCAATACCGCGTGGCGCCTGGCACACCTCATCGACGAACACGAGATCGGCATGGCCGGACACTCCATCGGCGGAGCGGCGGCCGTCACCACGATGATCGCCGACCCGCGCGTACGGGCCGGCGTGAACATGGACGGCACCTTCGCCCCGGCCCCGACGCCCGGCCAGATCAACCGGCCGTTCCTCATGCTGAGTTCGCCCGACAACCACCCGGCCGGCGGCGGCGACACCACGTGGGGGCAGGCCTGGGACGCCCTCGGCGGCTACAAGAAGTGGCTGACGGTCGCCGGCGCCGACCACACCAGCTTCACCGACCTGGACCTGCTTCTGGAGGAGGCCGGGTTCCCGATGCCGCCCCTCTCCCCGGAACGCGGGGTGGTGATCACCCGTGAGTACGTGACAGCGTTCTTCGACCAGACGCTGAAGGGGATCCACAGTCCGCTGCTGGACGGCCCCTCGCCGAACAATCCGGAAGTACTCTTCCAGCACTAGTGCAGCGCCGCGTCCGCTTGCCGTTGACCGACAAGGTCTGGATGGTGACGGTGGCTTCCCGGGTTGCGATCTCCACGCCGGGAGAACGCCGGACAGGGCAGTCGGCTGCGGCTGTCGGCCCGGGTTCGCGCGTTCAGGTGACGGTTCTAACGCGGAGGGCGCTGGCCGATGGGGACGACCGTAGGGTCGTCGGCGACCACACGGGCGCGCAGGCTCTGGTTCTCCAGGGTGAGCTGGTCGACGACACGGACCAGCGCCTGGACGTCGCCGCGGAGCTCGCCCAGTTCCTTGTTCTTTGCGGCGAGGGTGCGTTTCAGTTTGGCGATCTCCGCCTTCTGGCGGGCTTCGGAGTCGGAAACGGCACCGCGCTGCCTGACCCCTTCGTAGAACTCGTTGCGCAGGTCGGGGTGCCGCTGGGTGAGCGCGTTGCGCGGGACCCGGGCCTCCTGGGCGAGGGCCACGATCGTCAGCGCGCCGTTCGAGTGCTGCGGGGCGCCGGTGAGGATGCGGTGCGTGGCGGCGCGGATGCTGTCGCGCTCGTCAGGGGCGGGGGTCATCGCGGTGCCGTCTCCTGCTTGGCGATGCGGGTGCGGTCGTGCTCGTCGGCCCAGGACCGGAGCCGGTCGGCGTTGGCCCGCAAGCGATCGGCGACCGGGCCGGGTGTGTGAAGGGCTCGTTGGTCAAGCTGGTTGGCGCGGGCGCGCAGTTGGTCGGCGTGGTGATCGGTACGCACGCTGTTCCCGCAGCCGGGTACGCACCGGTCGAGGGTGGGGACGTCCCGGACGCCTTCCCTCGCGCACAGGGCCGCGTCGTGCCGGTAGAGGCACAGGAGCAGGGCGTGCGGGTTGTCGTAGAGGGATAGTTCCGTCCCGGCCGAGGAAGGTGCGGGCGAAGCGGGCGGTGATCCGGCGGCCCTCGAACCGGGGCGTGCTTGCGGCCTGGACGAGGGCTCGCCGGGCTGCCGGGCCGGACACGCCTCCGCCAGCGGTGAAGTGGTCGTGCAGGTCGGCGGCCGTCTCGGCGACGCTCAGGGCGGTCTCGACGTCGACCAGGCCGTGGACTCCGCCGCGGGCGCGGGTGCCGTATCGGCCGGAGGCCTCGGTGTCGAGTGCGGTGCGCAGGTGCCGGAAGTGCGAGCGGGTGATGAGATAGGCGGTGTCCTCAGACGCCGGATCGCCCTCGGCCTCGGGATCGGAGCCGGTGGATTCCGGTGCCTCCGCGACGCGGATGAGATGCCGGGCGGGGGGCGCCGTCCGGAGGGTTGGCGGCGGGATCGGGGCAGCAGCCGGAGCGCAGGGCGAGGACTTCCTGCGGACGCATACCGGTCAGGTAGGCGCAGACGATGAACGCGGCCGTGCCCAGGTGCCGCATCAGGGTGATGGTCTCGGTGTGGTCCAGATGTTTGCGCCAGGGCCGACCGGCGATGAGGCCGAGTACGAGGCGTTCCGCAAGGCCGTCGACGTGCCGCTGCTCGCGAACCTCACCGAGTTCGGCAAGACCCCGCTGCTGGACACCCGCACCCTGGAGAGCCTCGGCTACAGCATCGCCCTCTACCCGGTCACCCTGCTGCGGCTCGCCATGGGCGCGATCGAGGACGGGCTGCGCACCATCGCCACCGAGGGCACCCAGGAGCCGCTGCTGCCGCGCATGCAGACCCGCTCCCGGCTGTACGAACTCCTCGGCTACGCCGACTACGCGGCCTTCGACTCGGCCGTCTTCGACTTCACCCTCCCGCCCGCGTGCTGCGCACCGCCGTCAGCTTCTTCGGCGCCGAGGACCCGACCGAGGACGACGGCCGCCCGGCGTCCGGCCTCGCCAAGTCCCTGCCCCTGCCCCTGCCCCTGCCCCTGCCCCTGCCCCTGCCCCTGCTGGCGAGACTGCCCACCGTCGTCGCCGCCGACCAGCGCCGTCGGCGGGGCCTGGCCCCGATCGCCCCGGGCCCGGACCTCGGGTACGCGGAGAACTTCTTCCACATGTGCTTCGGCACGGTGCCCGCCCCCGAGGTCGTGCGCTGCTTCGAGATCTCCCTCGTGCTGTACGCCGAGCACAGCTTCAACGCCTCCACCTTCACCGCCCGGGTCGTCACCTCCACCCTCTCCAACCTCTACAGCGCCGTCACCGCCGCGATCGGCGCGCTCAAGGGCCCGCTGCACGGCGGCGCCAACGAGGCCGTGATGCACATGCTGGAGGAGATCGGCGACCCGGCCCGCGCCGCCGACTGGCTCGACGACGCCCTCGCCTCCCGGCGGAAGGTCATGGGCTTCGGCCACCGGGTCTACAAGCACGGCGACTCCCGCGTCCCGATCATGCAGGCCGCCCTGCACGCGGCGCTGCGCGAGGCGGTGCTGGACCGCAAGGGCATCCACCCCAACCTCGACTACCCGGCGGGCCTCGCCTACCACCTGATGGGCTTCGACACCCCGGTCTTCACCCCGCTCTTCGTGATGAGCCGGATCACCGGCTGGACCGCCCACATCACCGATCAGCTCGCCCACAACACCCTGATCCGCCCGCTCGCCTCCTACGACGGGCCGGGCCAGCGGCCGGTGCCGGCCTCCGCGTAGGAGACCGGCACCGCCGTCCGGTCAGGCCCGCGGGGTGGTGAAGCGGTAGCCGGAGTCGATCAGGGAGGGGAGGAAGCGCGCGAGGGCGGCCACCGTCTGCGAACGGTCGCCTCCGCCGTCATGGGTGAGCACGATCGCTCCCGGGCGCATCTCCTTCGTGAGCCGGCCGAGGATCACCTCCGTCCCCGGCTCGGCCCAGTCCTCCGGGTCGACCGTCCAGCCCATCGGCCGCATCCCGAGCTCCCTGCTCGTCCTGAGCGTCCTCGGGGCCCAGTCCCCGCCCGGGGCCCGGAACCAGGCGGGCGACTTGCCGGTGATCCCGGCGAGGAGGTCGGAGGTGCGCGTCAGCTCGTCCCGCACCTGGGCGTCGTCGGGAAGGTGACGGAGGTCCGGATGGCTCCAGGTGTGGTTGCCGATGCGGTGCCCCCGCGCCGCGATCTCCCGGACCAGGTCGGGACGGGCGGCCGCGTTCTCGCCGATCAGGAAGAACGTCGCCCGGATCCCGTGCTTCTCCAGCAGCGCCAGGACGTCGGGGGTGTGGCGCGGATGGGGTCCGTCGTCGATGGTGAGGGCCACCACCTTCCCCTCCTCGGCGAGTTCGAACAGCGGCCGGCTCTCCGCCTCGGTCAGCACCCTGGGGGCTTCCGGAACGGCCTCCGGTGCGGCCTCCGGGGCGGTTTCAGGCGCGGCTTCCGGCGCGGCCGCCGGGGGTGCGGCCGCGGGCGGCGGCCCGGCGTTCCCTCTCGGCGCGGTACCGGGTTCCCCGGCCCACCGTGCTCCCCCGCACCCTGCGGCGCCGAGGACCGACAACCCGGCCGCGGCCAGGATCAGCCTTCGCGAGACAATCTGATGATCTGACATTTTCTGGGTGTCCCCCCGGGCCTGACGCCCCCTCCCGGCGTTCACCCCGAGGGACCCACATCACCACCCGGAAGGACCCAGGGCCACACGGTCGGCGGCACGGTGCCGGATCCGTCGCCGTCGCCCGACCGCGGCACCCGGGTGCCGCCCGCCGCCCGCCGTCTCGGCGGCACCGGTCAGCGGCGCCCCTCCCGATCGCTGTGACGGCCCTCGGCGACGACCGGGTAGGGCACCCTGGTACGCCGGTCCGGGTCCACCACCAGCCGGCCGCCGACGGGGGGCCGGGCCCGCTGGGCGCAGTCGGTGCGCTCGCAGATCCGGCAGCCCAGGCCGATCGGCGTGGCCGCCTCCCGGCCGTCCAGGGCGATGCCCTCGGCGTAGACCAGGCGGTGGGCGTGGCGCAGCTCGCAGCCGAGCGCGACGGCGAACTCGCTGCGCGGCGCGCGGTGGCCGAAGCCGCCGTGGGTGACGGTGCGGGCGATCCAGAAGTACCGCTTGCCGTCCGGCATCTCGGCGATCTGGGTGAGGATCCGCCCCGGCGCCGAGAAGGCCTCGTAGACCGTCCAGAGCGGGCAGGTGCCGCCGAGGCGGGAGAAGTGGAAGTCGGTCGCGGACTGCCGCTTGGAGATGTTGCCCGCCCGGTCGGCGCGCAGGAAGGAGAACGGCACGCCCCGGCGGCCGGTGCGCTGCAGGGTGCTCAGCCGGTGGCAGACCGTCTCGAAGCCGACCCCGAAGCGGGCGCCGAGCAGGTCGATGTCGTAGCGCAGTTCCTCGGCGGCGGCGTGGAAGGCCGAGTAGGGCATCAGCAGCGCACCGGCGAAGTAGGTGGCGAGGCCGATCCGGGCGAGGTCCGCCGCCTGGGGCGAGGTGAGGTCGGGCCCTGCCGCCGAGACCAGCGCGTCGAGCAGCGGCCGGTGCTCCAGCAGCGCGAGCTGGGTGGCCAGTTGGAAGGCCCGCTGACCGTCGGTCAGCCACGCGGAGAGGCGGAGGGTGCCGCTCACCGGATCGAACCGGCGCATCTCCGCCTGCTGCCGGTGATCCGAGTCGACCACCCGCACGCCGTGCCGCTCGCCGAGTGCGGCCGCCAGCGCGGCGGCGAGGCCGCCGGCCGTGGTCGCCCCGAGCGCGGTCGCGGTGCGCTCGGCCTCCTCGTCCAGGGCCGGGATGTGGTTGTGGTGCGTGTAGAAGAAGTCCCGTACCTCGTCGTGGGGTTCGGCCGGGCTGAGCGCGGCGGTCCCGGCAGTGTCGCCGAGATCGGCGACCCTGGTGGCCGCCTCCCGGTAGCGGCGGTACAGCGCGACGAGCGCCCGGGCGACGTCGGGGTGGTCCCGGCTCACCTCCGCGACGTCCTCGGCCGGGACGGGGGCACCGCACGCCTCGTCGGCGAGGGCGGCGCGCAGGTCGGCGGCGAGGCGCTCCTCGTCGGCCTCGGAGAAGAACTCCGGGTCCACGCCGAACACCTCGGCGATCCGCAGCAGCACGGCGGCGGTGAGCGGGCGCTGGCTGTGCTCGATCTGGTTGAGGTAGCTGGTCGAGATGCCGAGCTCGTGGGCCAGCTCGACCTGGTTCATGCCGTGCTCGCGGCGCAGCCGGCGCAGCTTGGCGTGGGCGAAGATCTTGCGCCCGACGGGACGTGCCATGGTGCGACGCACCCCTCTTCTCTGTTCTTCCCCGGTCTTCTCTTCCCCCGGATGGTTGCGAAGGCCTACACCGGCACCCGGCCGGCGGTCGCCCGGTGGGCCCGCACGGCCGCCTCGACCCGCACGGCGTCGGCGGCCGCCCGCACCTCGTGGACCCGTACGGCCCAGGCGCCCTGCGCGGCGGCCAGGACGGCGGCGGCCGAGGTCGCGTCGTCCCGCTCCCGGGCCGGGCGGGGCTCGCCGGTGGCCGGGTCGGCCAGCAGTTCGCCGAGGAAGCGCTTGCGGGAGGGCCCGACCAGGAGCGGGCGGTCCAGCACGGCCCAGGCGTCCAGGGCGGCGAGCAGCGCCCAGTCGTCACTCCGGCCCTTGGCGAAGCCGAGGCCGGGGTCGAGGACGACCTGCTCCGGGTCGACGCCGGCCGACACCACGGCGTCCAGTTGGCGCCCCACTTCGGCGACCACCTCGGCGACGACGTCCCCGTAGTCCGCCAGGTCGTCCATCCCCTGGGACTGCCCCCGCCAGTGCATGACGACGAACGGCACGCCGGCCCGCGCGGCCGTCTTCGCCATGGCCTCGTCCGCCCGGCCGCCGCTGACGTCGTTGACGATCCGGGCCCCGGCGTCCACCGCGGCCTCGGCGACCCGGGCGCGCATCGTGTCGATGCTCACCAGAACGCCTTGCCGGGCGAGTCCGCGCACCACCGGCAGCACCCGCGCGAGCTCCTCCTCGACCGGCACCCGACGGGCGCCGGGGCGGGTCGACTCGCCGCCCACGTCCACCATGTCGGCCCCCCGCGCGGCCAGCGCCAGTCCGTGCTCCACCGCCCGGCCCGGGTCCAGCCAGCATCCCCCGTCCGAGAACGAGTCCGGGGTGACGTTGAGGATTCCCATGACCGCGCAGCGACCCCAGTCGGGAAGTCCGGGAAGGGCGTACGAATGTCTTTCCATGCCCCTATTGTGCAGCCTCCGGAGGCCGCTCCGCGACCACCCCCGAAGGCCATCGACCATCATTGGCGAAAACCCGCGTATCACACTGTGGACTTTCTACCACGCCATTCCGACCGGGCGTATACCGTCCTGTCATGACACTCGGGAAACCCTCCACGCGCACCGACCGGGCGGCAACCGTCCGCGATCTCCTGGCCACCGGAAAGCACTCCTATTCGTTCGAGTTCATGCCACCGCGGAACGCCGAGGCGGAAGCCGGCCTGTGGAACGCGATCCGCCGACTGGAGGCGCTCTCCCCCACCTTCGTTTCGGTGACCTACGGTGCGGGCGGCTCGACCCGGGAGCGGACGGTGAACGTCACCGGCCGCATCGCCCAGGAGACGACCCTCACCCCGGCCGCGCACCTGACCGCCGTCGGCCACAGCGTCGGCGACTCAGGAACATCCTCGGGCACTACGCCGACCAGGGAGTACGGAACATCCTGGCCCTGCGCGGCGACCCTCCGGGCGACCCGCTGGGCGCCTGGGTCCGGCATCCGGGCGGGGTCGAGTACGCCGCCGACCTGGTTCACCTCATCAAGGACTCGGGCGACTTCTGCGTCGGGGTGGCGGCTTTCCCGGAAATGCACCCGCGGTCACCGGACTGGGACTCGGAAATCCGGCACTTTGTCACGAAGTGCCGTTCCGGGGCCGACTACGCGATCACCCAGATGTTCTTCGAGGTGGACGGATACCTCCGTTTCCGGGACCGTCTCCAGAAGGCCGGATGCGATATTCCGGTGATTCCGGAGATCATGCCGGTGACCAGCATCCGGTCACTGCGCCGAATTCCGACCCTGAGCACCGCTGCCATTCCCACGGCCCTCTCCGACCGCATGCTGGAACAGCAAAACGATCCCGCCGCCGTGCGCTCGATCGGGATCGAGCACGCCACCGCCATGTGCCGGCGGCTGCTTTCCGAAGGCGTGCCCGGGCTGCATTTCATGACCATGAACTTCTCCACGGTCACCACCGAGATCTACCAGAACCTCGGCCTGCCCCGGTCCGGCTGAACGGGCATGCGGGCCGCGCCGCGACGCGGCCCGCATGCCGTGGCGGGCGTACCGAACCGGCGGAGGATTCCCGCCCGGCCGCGTCAGCCGGCGAGCTCCGCGCGCAGCAGGCGGGCGGCGCCGACCAGGCTGTCCAGCGAGGCCCGGGTCTCCGGCCAGCCGCGGGTCTTCAGTCCGCAGTCCGGGTTGACCCAGAGCCGTTCGGCCGGGATCGCGGCCAGGCCCGCGCGCAGCAGGGAGACGGCCTCCTCGGTGCTGGGGACGCGCGGGGAGTGGATGTCCCAGACGCCGGGGCCGACCTCGCGCGGGTAGCCCGCCTCGGCCAGCTCGCCGGCGACCTCCATGTGGGAGCGGGTGGCCTCCAGGGAGATTCCCAATGATGTTGTCAAGCCAGGGCGGTGACGCCTCGTGACTGCCTTACTGCGCTGGGG
>NZ_JBSFKI010000075.1:0-25280 GCF_053598475.1 Kitasatospora sp. NPDC001119 | reverse complement strand
CGCCGACGGCCGCATCGTCGACGAACTCCACCAGCCCACCGCCGACACCGTCCTGGACCGCATGCGCCGCTTCGACGCCAAGGGCCGCACCAGCTAGTCCGGCGCAGCAGTCGCAGCCCGCTCACCGACCTTCCCAGGACACCCCATGTATCGCACCGCACTGCGCAACGTGCTGGCCCACAAGGGCCGGCTGCTGATGACGGCCCTGGCCGTCATGCTCGGCACCGCCTTCGTGGCCGGCACCATGGTCTTCTCCGACACCTTCGGCAAGGCCATGCGGGACAGCAACTCCAAGAGCTACTCGGACGTCTCGGTCCAGGTGGTGGACCGCGCGGCCGGCTCCAACGCCTCCGCCCGGCAGAAGAGCGAGGGCGGCTCCGCCACCCTCACCGACGCCACCGTCCAGCAGCTGGCCGCCCTGCCGGGCACCGCCGGCGCCCGCGGCGTGGTCAGCGGCTTCACCGGCGTGGCCGACAAGAAGGGCAACCTGATCGGCCAGGTCTGGGCCGCCAAGGGCGCCAACTTCGCACCCGGCCAGGACGGCAAGGACCCGCGCTACCCGATGGCCGAGGGCCAGGGCCCGAAGGCCGCCAAGGAGGTCGCGCTCGACCGCAAGACCGCCGACAAGGCGGGCTACAAGGTCGGCGACACCGTCCGGGTCGCCGCCAACGGACCGGTGATCGAGGCGAAGCTCACCGGGATCTTCACCACCGACGACCCGGTCGTGAACACCGGCGGCTCGCTCACCCTGTTCGACCGGGCCACCGCCCAGCAGACCCTGCTGGAGCCCGGCCGCTACAGCAGCGTCGTGCTCACCGCCAAGCCCGGCACCAGCCAGGACGTACTGCTCGCCCAGGCCCAGCCCGTGGTGCCCTCCGGCCACCAGTTCGACATCGAGACCGGCGCCAAGCTCAAGGCCGACGAGCAGGAGATGATCACCAGGAGCACCAGCAGCATGCGCACGATGCTCCTGGTCTTCGCCTTCATCTCGCTCTTCGTCGGCATCTTCATCATCGCCAACACCTTCACCATGCTGGTCGCCCAGCGCACCAAGGAGCTGGCCCTGATGCGGGCCATCGGTGCCAGCCGCAAGCAGGTCACCCGGTCCGTGCTGATCGAGGCGCTGCTGATCGGCACCGTCTCCGCGGTGGCCGGTCTGGCCGCCGGCATCGGGATCGGCGCCGGGATGCAGTCGCTGATCGGCGCGATGAACGAGAACATGCCGAACGGCTCGCTGGTGATCAAGCCGCTCACCGTCGTGGTGACGGTCGTGGTCGGCGTCCTGGTGACGGTCACGTCGGCCCTGCTGCCCGCCATGCGCGCCTCCCGGATCGCCCCGGTGGCCGCGATGAGCAGCGGCGACCAGCCGGTCTCCCAGAAGAGCCTGGTGGTCCGCAACACGATCGGCTCGGTGCTCGCCGGCGGCGGCCTCGCCCTGATCGGCTACGGCGCCTCCACCGGCAACGACAGCGGCCGGCTGCCGGTCGGCCTGGGCGCCTTCCTGGCCCTGATCGGCGTGTTCGTCCTGCTGCCGCTGCTCTCCCGTCCGGTGGTCGCGCTGGTCGGCCCGCTGCTGCGGCTCGGCGGCACCCCGGGCAGGCTCGCCCAGCGGAACGCGGTGCGCAACCCGCGCCGCACCGCGGCCACCGCCGCCGCGCTGACCATCGGTCTGACCCTGGTCACCGGGCTCACCGTGATCGGCGCCTCGGTCAACGACACCATCGACCGGGCCGTCACCGGCTCGATGAAGGCCGACTTCATCGTCGGGGCCGCCAACGGCATGAGCCTGTCCGCGCAGGTGCCCGCCCAGATCGCCAAGGCCCCCGGGGTGGCCGCCTCCTCGGCGATGACGACCGCGTACTGGGAGCTCGACGGCACCAGCAGGACGGTCAACGGCCTGGACGCCGCCGTCCTGGACCAGCTCGCCGACGTCGAGCTGACCAGCGGCTCCACCGCCGGCTTCGGCCAGGGCCAGCTGCTGCTCGACGAGGACGCCGCCAAGAAGCTGAACGCCACCACCGGCTCGGTGCTGACCGTGGCCTACCCGGACGAGTCCACCGGCAAGGTCACCGTCGGCGGCGTGTACAAGACCGGCGGCATGCTCGGCCCGGTCATGCTGGCCAACAGCGAGATCGCCAAGCACGAGCCGAAGCCGTACATCTCCGACGTCCTGGTCAAGGGCAGGGACGGCGCCACCGACGGCCTCAA
Organism: Kitasatospora sp. NPDC001119; assembly: GCF_053598475.1. Taxonomy (NCBI): domain Bacteria; kingdom Bacillati; phylum Actinomycetota; class Actinomycetes; order Kitasatosporales; family Streptomycetaceae; genus Kitasatospora; species Kitasatospora sp. NPDC001119. Next base: position 23,072 of record NZ_JBSFKI010000075.1, on the reverse strand, counting down.
GCAGGCCCTGAAGGACGCCACCGGCGCCAACCCGGTGATCGAGGTGAAGTCCAAGCAGGACGTCCGGGACGAGTTCAGCCAGACCATCACCTTCGCGCTGAACCTGATGTACGGCCTGCTGGGGATGGCGGTCCTGATCGCGATCCTGGGCGTGGTCAACACGCTGGCGATGTCGGTCTTCGAGCGCAAGCGCGAGATCGGGATGCTGCGGGCGATCGGCCTGGACCGCGGCGGCATCAAGCGGATGGTCCGTCTGGAGTCCGTGGTGATCTCGCTGTTCGGCGCCGGCATCGGCCTGCTGCTCGGCTGCTTCATCGCCTGGGCGATCAACGGCACCCTGAAGTCCAGCCTCTCCGGCCTGACCACGGTCCTGCCGTTCGGCCAGCTGGCGCTGTTCCTGGCGCTGGCCGGGGTGGTCGGCCTGGTGGCCGCGATCTGGCCGGCCCGCCGGGCGTCCAAGCTGGACATCCTGGAGAGCATCAAGACCGACTGACCGGTCCCGCAACGAGAGAGGTCCCCTGCCGGAGGGTTCGGCAGGGGACCTTCTACTTCTGTACTCCGCCCGGTCGCACGGCCGGCTGAGCACCACGGAGGTCGTGGTCCGGCAACGCTGCCGGGCGGAGAGCCTCCGACTCATACCCCGGTGCTCCCACACCGGGGTCTCAGTCGCTTACTTGCTGGCGAGTTCCTTGTCGGCGGCCGGCTTGGCGGCCTCGACGGGCTTGGTGGGCGGAGTGACCTCCTGGATGGGAAGCTGCGGCTTCTCCATCTGGGCGAGGCCGACCATCTCGCGCTTGAGAAACATCGCGAGGGTCCAGTCGGTGAAGACGCGGACCTTGCGGTTGAAGGTCGGCACCATCGCACCGTGGTACAGGCGGTGGAACCACCAGGCCGGACGGCCCTTCAGCTTGTACTTGCCGAAGAGGATCGCCACGCCCTTGTGCAGGCCGAGACCGGCGACCGCACCCAGGTTCTTGTGCTTGTACTCCTTCTGCGGGAAGCCGCGCATGCCGGAGATCACGTTGTCGCCGAGGACGACGGCCTGACGGCTGGCGTGCTGGGCGTTCGGCGGGCACCAGGCGCCCTCGCCCGCGGCGAGGTCCGGCACCTGGGCGTTGTCGCCGGCGGACCAGACGTAGTCGAAGCCCTGGACCTGGAGGGTCGGCGCGGTGTCGACGTGGCCGCGCGGGCCCAGCGGCAGGCCGAAGTTGGCCAGCACCGGGTTCGGCTTCACGCCGGCCGTCCACACGATGGTGGAGGCGTCCATCTCCATGCCGTTCTTCAGCATGACGTGGCCGTCGACGCAGGAGTCCATCGAGGTCTCGATGTAGACCTCGATGTTGCGCTCCTCGAGCTTCTCCTTGGTCCACAGACCGAGGTCCGGGCCCATCTCGGGGAGGATGCGGTTGGCCGCCTCGACCACCACGAAGCGCATGTCCTCGCGGCTGACGGTCTTGTACAGCTTGGCCGCGTCGCGGGCCATGTCCTCGACCTCGGCGACGGTCTCGATGCCGGCGAAGCCGCCACCGATCACCACGAAGGTCAGCGCCTTGCGGCGGATGTCCTCGTCCGTGGTGGACTCGGCCTTGTCGAGCTGGGCCATGACGTGGTTGCGGAGGCCGATGGCCTCCTCGACCGTCTTCATGCCGAGGCCGTTCTCCGCCAGACCCGGGATCGGGAAGGTGCGGGAGACCGAGCCGGTCGCGACGACCAGGTACTCGAAGGGCAGCTCGTAGCTGTCACCGGCCGCGGGCTGGATGGTGGCAACCTTGCGGGCGTGGTCGATGCCGGTGACGGACCCGGTCAGCACCTCCGCCTTCTTCAGGGTGCTGCGCAGCGGCGCGATGAGGTTGCGAGGCGCGACACTGCCGCCGGCCGCCTCGGGGAGGAAGGGCAGGTACGTCATGTACGACCGCGGGTCGACGACCGTGACGGTCGCTTCGCCGTAACGCATCTTCTTGAGGATGCGCATCGCGGCATACAGGCCGACGTAACCACCGCCGACAATGAGGATGCGAGGACGCTCCGTGGTGCTCATATCCGAAAGTATCCAGCACCGTCCGGAGCAGCCTTCGTGAGCCCGGTCACAAGTTGACGGACCCCCCGTGCTACACTGCGCGGCCGCAAAACCGGGCCCGGCGCGGTGGCCCCCACCCCTGGGCGGCCCCGCGCGAACGCACGGCGGAGCACCACCGGCCTGAGCAGCAACGATCCGCACAACGCCCGGGTTCCCGCACGTGATTTCGATTTTCAAACCTCAAACGAGGCCTGACCTGCGATCCCATGGGCCACCCGGCCGACGGGCCTTCGGTCCCACATTTCGGACGTAGTGGGCGGGCCGGTGCGGCGAATGGCCGGATCCCCATGTGAAGAAATTCACGAACTTTCCCACCCGCGCTCGGGCGCGCCCCGGCCCCGGCCCCCCGAAAGGGGTGCCGGGGCCGGTCGGGTAAGCCCCGCACGGGGTCAGGAGGCGATACCGAAGGCGATTCCGTCCAGGATGTCGTGCTCGCTCACGACCACCTCGGCGGCGCCGGTGCGCTCCATGATCTCCAGCAGTTCCAGCGCCCCGGCCGCGATCACGTCCACCCGGCCCGGGTGCATCGACGGGATGGCCGCGCGCTCGGCGTGGGTGGCGGCCAGCAGCTCCCGGGCGATCCCGGCGACCCGCTCCCGGCTGATCCGCGAGTGGTGGATCGCCGCCGAGTCGTAGCCGGGCAGGCCCTGGGCGATCGCGGACACCGTGGTGACCGTCCCGGCCAGGCCCACCAGGGTGGCCGCGCCGGTCAGCGGGACGACCTCCTCGGCCCGGTCCAGCTCGGCCCGCACGTGCGCCCGGGCGGCCTCGACCTGCGCCTCGGAGGGCAGCTCGGCGTCGCCGAAGTACCGCTCGGTGAGCCGCACGCAGCCGATGTCCACCGAGCGCGCCGCCTGCACGTCGTCCGTGCCGAGCACGAACTCGGTGGAGCCGCCGCCGAGGTCGAACACCAGGTACGGACCGGGGAACTGACCGCCGGTCAGCTCCTTGGTGGCGCCCACGAAGGACAGCCGCGCCTCCTCCTCGCCGCTCACCACCTCGGGCTCGACGCCCAGGATGTCGCGCACGCCCTTGACGTACTCGTCGCTGTTCTCGGCGTCCCGGGAGGCGCTGGTGGCGACGAAGCGGACCCGCTCGGGGCCGACCCCGAAGCCGGAGATGATCTCCTGGTACTCCCGGCAGGCCGCGAAGGTGCGGGCCAGCGCGTCCGGGTGCAGCCGGCCGGTCCGGTCCACGCCCTGGCCCAGCCGGTTGACGATCATCCGGCGGTCCAGGTCGGTGATCTCCCCGGTCTCCGGGTCGAGGTCGGCGACCAGCAGGCGGATCGAGTTGGTGCCGCAGTCGATCGCGGCCACCCGGGTCGCGCTCACTCGGACTCCCGCTCCGCCGCGGCGTCCTCGGCGGCCCGCTTCTTCGCGGCGCGCTCGGCGGCCTTCTGCTGCTTGGCGGCGATCACGGCCTCGTGGTCCTGCTCCTTGGCGCGGTTGCGGGCGACCCGCTCACCGGCCGCCTCGACCTCGGCCGGGGAGACGCACGGGCCCTTGGCCCACCAGTCCTCCAGCATGCCGATCGCCTCGTCGCCGAGCGGGTTGACGCCCTCGCCGGCCGCCAGCGAGTGGCCGACCAGCACGTGCAGGCACTTCACCCGGTCCGGCATGCCGCCGGCGCTCGGGAAGCCCTCCAGCACCTCGATCGCGTCGCGCCGGGCGATGTAGTCCTCGTGCGCCTTCTGGTAGGCGGCGGCCAGCTCCGGGTCCTCGGCGAGCCGGGCGCTCTGGTCCTTCATCACGCCCTCCGCCTCCAGGGTGCCGATCAGCGAGGCGGCCTTGGGGCAGGTCAGGTAGTAGAGCGTGGGGAACGGCGTGCCGTCCGGCAGCCGGGGAGCCGTCTCCACGACGTCCGGGTTGCCGCAGGGGCAGCGGTGCGCCACGCCGCGCAGGCCGCGCGGCACCCGGCCGAGCTGGGCGGCGATGGCCGCGACGTCGGCGTCGGAGACGGTGGGGTGGTTCTCAGTGGTCATGGGGGGAGGTGTCTCCAACGGGGGACGGTGGGAGGGGAAGGGGGGTGGCGGGGGCCGCCGCGGCGGTGTCGGCGGCGTCCACCGAGTCCCAGATGCTGGCGTACCAGGGCTTGGCGGCCTTCGCCTGGCCGGCGGCGCCGCCGGGCGCCGCGTTCGGCCCGGAGGCGGCCCCGCCCGCGGACGAGGAGGTCCTGGCGGAGGCCTGACCGGCCGGGTCCACCACGATGTACGGGGTCTCCCCCGGCACCGCGTAGTGCAGCCGGGCGCGGGCCTGCGCCTTGACGTACTCCGGGTCCTGCCAGCGGGCCTTCTCCCGGCGCAGCTGCTCGACCTGCTGGCGCGCGTGGTCGGCCTTCGCCCGCTGGGCGGAGATCTCGGCGCGCTGGGAGATGAACTGCCGCGTCGGGTAGGCGAGGATCGCCACCAGCGAGCAGAGCACCAGGACGAGGACGGTCGCCCGGCTCGTGAACCGGGGCCGGGCCGCCAAGCCCGGGATCCTCCAGCCAGCCATCTCCCGTATCCCCTCCTGGTCGCGACGGTGCCCCGCCGTCCACCCTACGGGGTGAACGGCGGGGCACCGGTCAGGCGTGCGCTACCGGGAGCGCTCAGCCCTCGTGGCGGAAGCGCGGGAAGGCGCCGCGGCCGGCGTACTCGGCGGCGTCGTCGAGGATCTCCTCGATGCGCAGCAGCTGGTTGTACTTGGCGACGCGCTCGGAGCGGGCCGGGGCACCGGTCTTGATCTGGCCGCAGTTGGTGGCGACGGCCAGGTCGGCGATGGTGACGTCCTCGGTCTCACCGGAGCGGTGCGACATCATGCAGCGGTAGCCGTTGCGCTGGGCCAGCTCGACGGCGTCCAGGGTCTCGGTCAGCGAACCGATCTGGTTCACCTTCACCAGCAGCGCGTTGGCGGTGCCGGTCTCGATGCCGCGGGCCAGACGGGCCGGGTTGGTGACGAACAGGTCGTCGCCGACCAGCTGGACCTTGTCGCCCAGCTTGTCGGTCATGGCCTTCCAGCCGGCCCAGTCCGACTCGTCCAGCGGGTCCTCGATGGAGACCAGCGGGTAGGCGGCGACCAGCTCGGCGTAGTACTCGATGAGCTCGGCGGCGGTGAGGTCCTTGCCCTCGAACCGGTAGGCGCCGTCCTCGTAGAACTCGGAGGAGGCGACGTCCAGGGCCAGCGCGACGTCACGGCCGGGCACGTAGCCGGCCTTCTCGATGGCCTCGACGATGAGGTCCAGGGCCTCGCGGTTGGAGTCCAGGTTCGGGGCGAAGCCGCCCTCGTCGCCCAGACCGGTGGACAGGCCGCGCTCCTTCAGCACGCCCTTGAGCGTGTGGTAGACCTCGACGCCCCAGCGGACGGCCTCGGAGAAGGACTCCGCGCCGATCGGGGCGATCATGAACTCCTGGATGTCGACGTTGGAGTCCGCGTGCGACCCGCCGTTGAGGATGTTCATCATCGGGACCGGCAGGACGTGCGCGTTCGGGCCGCCCAGGTAGCGGAACAGCGGCAGGTCGCTGGCCTCGGAGGCGGCGTGCGCGACGGCCAGCGAGACGCCCAGGATGGCGTTGGCGCCGAGCGAGGACTTGTCCGGGGTGGCGTCCAGGTCCAGCATGGCCTGGTCGATCAGGCGCTGCTCGGTGGCGTCGTAGCCGACCAGCTCCGGGCCGATCTGCTCGATGACGGCCAGGACGGCCTTCTCGACGCCCTTGCCGAAGTAGCGGTTCTTGTCGCCGTCGCGCAGCTCCAGCGCCTCGAAGGCACCGGTGGAGGCACCCGACGGGACAGCGGCACGACCCGTGCTGCCGTCGTCGAGGCCGACCTCGACCTCGACCGTGGGGTTGCCGCGGGAGTCGAGGATCTCACGGGCTACGACGACATCGATGGACGGCACGAGGCATCTCCTTGCGAGAGCAGGGTCCGGTCTGACGGTGGTGCTGCCAGCAGGACGATTGCGGAGTCGTTACGACCAGAGCCTAACCGCCCGGGCTGCCGTGGCCGCGTCGGCCTCGGTCCCGTCTCACCGTGTGGCCCTGCTACCCACCGGTAGTTCACCTGCTTGTCCCAGCTTGTCCCACCGGAGCGGGCGAATGCGGACGAAGGGGACCGGTAGGACCGGCCCCCTTCGGACGGCGGGGTGGAGCGGCGTCGGTGTCGAGCGCTCCGGCGCGGCTGCGGGCGCCCCCGGCGGGCACCCCGGTCTCGGGGTACTGCCGGCCGCGGGCGGTCCCGGCGTCGGGCGGGGCGGCTCAGCCGAGGTGCAGCACCTGGCCGGGCATGATCAGGTTCGGGTCGCCGCCGACGGTGGAGTGGTTCTGCTCGTACAGCGCGCTCCAGCCGCCGGACACGCCCTGGGCGGCGGCGATGGTCGACAGGGTGTCACCGGCACGGACGGTGTAGTCGTGGCCGGCGGCCTGCGGGGCCTGCTGCGCGGCGCGCGGGGCGTACTGCGGCTGGGCGGCGGCCTGGCCTGCGTACTGCTGGTAGACGCTCTGGTGGCTGGTCCAGTACCAGCCGCCGTTGTTCTGGTACCAGTACACCTTGGCGTCGGCGTCCCAGCCGGCCTTGCCGGAGAAGCCCGGGGCCTGCGGCTGCGGGGCGACCTGCTGGACCGGCTGCGCGGCGGGCTTCTGGGCCGGCTTCTGGGCGGCGGGCTTCTGCGCGACCGGCTTCTCGGCCGGCTTGGCGGCGGACTTCGGGGCCTGCTGCTTGGGGGCGGACTGCGGCTTGGCGTCCGAGGAGGTGTCGACCGAGGCCGGGGCACCGCCCTTGGTCAGACCGGCCTTCTGGGAGCAGACCGGCCAGGCGCCCGGACCCTGCGAGGCCAGCACCTTCTCGGCGACCGAGATCTGCTGGGCCTTGCTGGCCTGGTTGGCCTGCGCCGCGTAGGCGGTGCCGCCGTACGCCTTCCAGGTGCTGGACGTGAACTGGAGGCCGCCGTAGAAGCCGTTGCCGGTGTTGATGCTCCAGTTGCCGCCGCTCTCGCACTGGGCGACGGAGTCCCAGGTGGAGGCCGGGGCGGCGGAGGCGCCGGTGGCGGTGAGGAGCGGCATCGCGAGTCCGACGCCGGCCACACCGGCGACGGCGATGGCCTTCTCGGCCTGGGTGCGACGACGGTGACGGCCAGTTCCAACGAACAGCATGAAGAGGTCCCTCTCCGTACGCCTGCGAGGTGAGCTGTCGGGTTCGGACCGGGAGGTGGCCCGGCCGCCGTAAGCGGAAACGATTCCGCTCGGGCGGCTTCACCCCAAGCCGTGGGGAGACGGCAACAAACCTGGTTCCCCCGCCCCTGCCCAGGGTTCTGGTCGGTTTCCCGTGACGCGGCGGGCAGGATTCGGCGTTCCGCGTACGAGGTCCGCAGCTGCGAACTCCAGGGAGAGTAGACAGATCATCAGACCAATCACAAGCTCATATCACCGATATCACACAACAATTACGGCCCGTGTCCGATCGCCTACCAACAGCGGCGTTATGTCCGGATTGATGGGTGTTCACACCCCCGTCGGCGGGCGATCGGCGACCTCCCGTCAGCGTGATCTCAGCAGGTCGGAGGCGTCGAAGAGGCATCCGGAACGGGGTGCGGAGGGGCGTGCGGGGAACGGCTCTCCGGGCTGAATTCCACCGGGAGTTCGCGCAGGCCACGCATGATCAGACCACCCCGCCAGCGCAGATTCTCCGGGCTTTCCGCGAGCCGCAGATCGGGCAGCCGGGAAAGCAGCGTGGCCAGCGCGGCACGCCCTTCGAGGCGCGCCAGCGGAGCGCCGATGCAGTAGTGGATGCCGTGCCCGAAGCCCAGATGGGGGTTGTCCTTCCGGGCCAGGTCCAGGGTGTTCTCCGCCGCGAACCGGGCCGGGTCGCGGTCCGCCGCGGCCAGCACCACCAGCACCGGGTCACCGACCGGGATGTCCACCCCGCCGATGGTCAGCGGACGGGTCGCGAACCGCCAGGTCGCCAGCTCCACCGGCCCGTCGTAGCGCAGGAGTTCCTCGATCCCGGTCTCCAGCAGCGCGCTCTCCCCGCGCACCACCGACTCCTGCAGCAGCCGGCGCTGCTCCGGATTGCGCAGCAGCGCGTAGGTGCCGTTGCCGATCAGGTTCACGGTGGTCTCGAAACCCGCGAACAGGAGGATGAAGGCCATCGCCGCGGCCTCGTTCTCGGTCAGGTGCTCACCGTGGTCGCCGGCCCGGATCAGGCCCGAGATCAGGTCGTCCCCGAGGTCCGCCCGCTTGCGGTGGATCAGCTCCAGCAGGTACGCCCGCATCCGCTTCACCGCCCGCCCCACGCCGCCGCGTTGGCCCCCGCCGTGGCGGATCATCATCCCGGCCCAGTCGCGGAAGTCGTCCTGGTCCTCGGCCGGCACCCCGAGCATGTCGCAGATCGCGTAGATGGGGAGCGGGAACGCGAACTCGTGGATCAGGTCCGCCGAACCGCGCTGCGCGAAGCCGTCGATCAGCCGGTCGGTGAGCTGCTGCACCCGCGGCTCGAACTCGGCCACCCGGCGCGGGGTGAACGCCTTCGACACCAGCCGGCGCAACCGGGTGTGGTCCGGCGGGTCGATGTTCAGCAGGTGGGTCATCAGGTCCGCTTGCCGCTCCCCCGGGATGCCCACCCGGCCGGTGCGGTGCGCCTGCCCGCTGTGGTGCGCCGGGTTCTTCGACAGCCGGCTGTCCGCGAGCGCCTGCCGGGCGTCCGCGTACCTGGTCACCAGCCAGGCCTCCACCCCGCTCGGCAGGGTGGTGCGGTGCACCGGGGAGTGCTCGCGCAACCAGGCGTAGGCGGGGTACGGGTCGGCGGCGAACTCCCAGGTGAACAGCTGCGGGGCGGGGGCGTCGGACGACGGGGCGGCGGGCCGGGCGGGGACGGGCTGAGCTGGCATGGACCGACCGTATCCGGTGCGACGGGCCCGCCCTCCCTCCGGCGGGGCGCCGCTTCCCCGCCACTCCTCCGCCGCGCTTCCGCGACCGGACGCGTCGGGCGCGCCAACACTCCGTGGCCGGTCCGTGGCCGGTCCGTGGACAGCTCTTGGCCGACTCTTGGCCGCGGGGCGGGCGTGAGCCTGGTCACCTGAGGGGTAATCCCTGTTGCGGAGGGTCAGGACGTGCCTACGATCCTCCGCAGTACGCGTGGGCGCCGGTGCGGTGTCGCCCACAGGGAGGAGCAGACCATGCGGGTCAGCGGGTCAGTCGTCGTCATCGCGGTCCTCGACGGCGGGTCGGGCGCGGGCCTCGCCCGCCGGTTCGCCGCCGCCGGCACCGCCGGAATGCTCATCGCCGACCAGTACGCCGGCATCGCCGAGGACCTCGCCGCCGAACTCGACCGGCCGGGCTGCCCCGTCGTCGGCGTCTGCGGCGACATCCGCCGCCCCAGCGACGTCGCCGCCCTCGTGGACACCGCCGAGAAGCACCTCGGGCCGATCGACCTGTTCGCCGTGGCCGGCCCCGACGGCGAGCGGATCATCTCGCTGGCGGACCTGCCCGACCACCTCGACCTGGAGCGGCTCGCCGAACTCGTCCTCCTCGTCGGCGAGGCCATCGGCGAACTCGTCCCGCCGCAGCGGCGCCCCGAGCGCACCGCCACGGCGGCCTGAGCGCCTACTCCCCGACCGGACCGAGGCCCTCGGCCGCGCGCACCGCGTCCCGGTAACCGCGCGCGGCCGACCGCAGCGCGGCGTCCACGTCCACCCCCGCGTCGTGCGCCCGCTGCACCACCGCGAGCAGCAGCCGGCCCGCCGAATCGGCCGTCAGCTCGGCCGGCAGCCCGTACGCCTCGTCCGGCACCCCCGTGAAACCCGCCCGGCGCACCCGCGACACCAGCTTCGCCGCGTACGCCAGTGAGGGCAGCCCGGCCGGCACGCCGTCCAGCACCGACTCGCGGTCCGCCTTCTCGGCCGCCTTCAGCTGCTCCCAGTTCGCCTCCGCCTCGGTGGCGCCCTCGACCTCCACGTTCCCGAACACGTGCGGGTGCCGGTACATCAGCTTCTCGACGATGTCCCCGGCCACGTCGTCGACGGTGAACGGCTCGGTCGGGTGGTCCTCGGCGATCCGGGAGTGGAAGAACACCTGGAACAGGACGTCGCCCAGCTCCTCGCGCAGCGTCTCCCGGTCCCCCGCCTCGATCGCCTCGACCAGCTCGTACGCCTCCTCGACCAGGTACTTCACCAGGCTCTCGTGCGTCTGCTCGGCGTCCCAGGGGCAACCGCCCGGGGAGCGCAGCCGGTCCATCACCGTCACCAGGTCCAGCAGCCGCGACCCCGGCAGGTCGTACGAGCCGGGCAGCACCTCGATCTCCGGCACCTCGCCGGCGTGCTCCACCGCCAGCCGCGCCAGCGCGTCGGTCAGCCCCGGGTCCCCGTCCGGGCTGCCCAGCCACACCGTCGGCCCGGCCCCCGCGGGCTGCCCCGTCAGCAGCCGCGCCAACGCGGGCGCCGACCCGGCCGGCACCGCCTCCACGACCACCCCGGCCTGCCGCACCGCCGCCACCTGCGGATGCCCCTCGTCCCCCACCAGCACCCGCCCCGCCGACCGCAACGCCTCCCACGCCGGCCACGCCAGCAGGCCGGGAGCCACCCGATGGGTGGTGGTCAGCAGGATCAACTTCGCGCCCGGAGTCTCCGTCGGCACAGCATTCGTCGTCACCCCCCGAACCTACCCCCGCACCCCCACCCCGGGCCGGGCCGGGCCGGGAAGCCGCCACCCCGCTGTCCCCACCCCGCCCGCACGAGCACAGGAAGTCGACCCGGCCGACTTCCCACTTCCCCAAACCGGCCAGACCACCATCCCCGAGGCCCCCACGCACCCACGCGAGCACAGGAAGTCGACCCAGCCGACTTCCCACTCCCCCGCACCACGCCCCGCGCCGGTCGGCGCCCGCCCAGGGAAACACCACATCCACACGGTCGTCCGGCGGCCAGTGAGCCAGAGCCGCAACCAGCCACGACGGACGCCGTCCAGGGCAGCGCGGGAAGCCACCGCCCCGCTGGCCTCCCCTGCCCCCTCCTGCCGTCCCCCACCACGCCCGCACAAGCACAGGAAGTCGACCCCGCCGACCTCCTGCTCCCACCCGCGCCGGTCGGCGCCCGCACGGGGAAACACCACATCCACACGCTCGTCCGGCGGCCGGTGAGCCCGAGCCGCAACCAGCTACTGGAGACGGCATCCCAGGCAGCGCGGAAAGCCAGCCTCAGCCGCCGCTACCCGACGCCCCAGCTCTGCCGTCCCCCACCACGCCCGCACAAGCACAGGAAGTCGACCCGGCCGACTTCCCACGCCCACCCGCACCGGTCGGCGCCCGCACCGGGGAACGCCGCGGCCGCGCGGTCGTCCACCGTGTGGTGGGCCAGAGCCGCAAGCGGCCACGGGGGACGAGGAGCGCTGGAAGTCGATCCGGCCGACTTCCCACTCCCAGCCGCCCCGCACCGGTCGGCGCCCGCACGGGGGAACGCCACGCCCACGCGGTCATCCGGCGGCCGGTGAGCCCGAGCCGCAACCGGCGACGGAGGACGGCGCCCAGGAGGGGCATGCGCCAGGTGCTGTCGTGGCGGTTGCCGCCGGTTGGCGTGACAGCCGACAGCATGCGCCAGCCACCAGCCGTCACACGGCGCCTCGAACCCGGCCCGACGCAGCCGACGGACCCAGCCGCCTTGCCAGTCACCGCGACGGCCCCAACAGCGCGGAGCCACCTCCCGGCATGACAGCCGACGGCACGCCCCGGCCGCCAACCGTCACACGGCGCTCCGGATTCGAACCGGCGCAGCCGACCGGACCCGACCCCCGTGCGGGCCATCGCGACGAACCCAACGATGCGAGCCGCCGGTCGGCATGACGCTCCTGACCACCAGCCGCCACATGCCGCTCCGAGCCCCGCACGGCACGGCACGGCACGGCCGACCGGACCCGCTCCCGTTGCGGGCCGCCACGGTTGGCCCGCCGATGCGAGCCGTCGATCGCCGCCCGCGACCGGTCCACGTCACCGGCATGGTGCCGCCCGGTGGGCAGCCGCTGCGGCGGCCGCTCCCCCGTCCCAGTGCGTGCCAGTCCCGAAGCCGCGCTCCTGCGGCAGACGGCTCCGGTCGTCCAACGGCGGGCGGCCGGATCCCTGGAGCCGCCGCCGCGCCAGCGGCGGCTCGGTCCTGCCCCACAGGTTGTCCGGCACCGACCACGGCGGTCTCCTTCCCACCGCCTGCCCAATGCCCCGCTCGTTCAGCGGCGGGGCGGGTGCCAGGGGCGGCGGCGAGAGTACGGGTGAAGCGGTCCCCACCCCACAGCCCGCCCGACACCCCGCCCCCTCAGCGGCGGGATGGGAGCCAGGGGGCGGCGGTGAGGGTGAGGGTGGAACGGTCTCCTCCCCACGGCCTGCCCGATGCCCCGCCCCTCAGGGACGGAATGGGGGCCAAGGGGCGGCGGTCGGGGTGAGGGTGGCGCGGTCTCCTCCCCTTACCTGCCCGATGCCCCGCTCGCTCAGCGGCGGGGCGGGGCCGGGGAGTGGCAGTGAGTGTGAGGACGAATCAGTCCCCTCCCCACAGCCCACCCCGACGCCGCGCCCCCTCAGAGACGGGGCGCGGTCCAGGAGGCGGCGGTGAAAGTGAGGGTGAAGCGGTCCCCACCCCACGGCCCGCCCGACGAGCCACCGCCTCGGCGGCGGGATGGGAGCCAGGGGCGGCGGTGGGAGTGGGGGTGGAACGGTCTCCTCTCCACGGCCTGCCCGATGCCCCGCCCCTCAGGGACGGAATGGGGGCCAAGGGGCGGCGGTGGGGGTGAGGGCGAAGCGGTCTCCTCCCACACGGCCCGCCCGACGAGCCACCGCCTCAGGGGCGGGGTGGGGGCCAGGGGGTGGCGGTGGGGGTGAGGGTGGAGAGGGATTGGCGGAGGCGGCGGACGGTGGGGTGGTGGGGGCCGTCGCGGCGTTCGCGTTCGAGGAGGAGGGGGAGGAGCCACTGCCAGGCGTTCTGGGGGTCTCCGGTGGCGGCGAGGTGGAGGCCGATGCGTTCGCGGAGGTCGTAGCCGCGCTCGGGGTCGGTGTCGAGGCCGGATTCGAGCCGGGCGGTGTGGGCGGTGAGGAGGGCCTGGTACTCGGCGAGGGCTTCGGGGCCGTGGCCGAGCCGGTCGAGGCAGATCGCGGCGCGGTAGCGGTGGTCGAGGCCCTGGGGTCCGTGCGGGCCGCCGTCGGCGGTGGCGGCGAGGCGGCGGTACTCGGGGAGGGCCTGCTGGGGGTGGCCCTCGTGCAGGAGGGTGCGGGCGTAAATGCTGCGGATGGTGCGCACCAGGGGTGCGGCGTCGCCGAGTTCGGCCTCGGCCCGGGGCAGCAGGCGGGCGGCGAGGCCGAGTACCTCGGTGTGGCGGCCGGCGTCGACCAGGTCGGAGAGCCGGGCGCACTCGGCGCCGAGGTCCGGGCCCGCGGGAACCGGGGGTGGGGTCGGAGGGGTCGAAGGCGCGGGCGGGATGAGGAAGGGTCGTGGCTCGGAGCGGACCACCGACGGCGGGGCGGCCGGGGCAACCGGCGCGGCAGCCTCGGCCGGCGGCTGCGGCTGGTGCGGGTAGCGGAAGGGCCGGGCCGGGTCCGGCAGCGGGGTGTAGCGGGGTTGCGGGGCGCCGTCGGCCGGGGGCAGCAGCGGGAGCAGCCGCGCGTAGACGGTCCGGGCGTCGGCCGGGCGGTCGGCGGGCTGCTTGGCGAGCAGGTCGAGCACCAGCTGTTCCAGCGGCTGCGGCACCTCGGGGCGCAACTCCCGCAGCGGGACGGGCGGTTCGTCGACGTGCCGGCGCAGAACGCCGAGCGCGGTGGGGGCCCGGAACGGCTCCTCCCCGGCCAGCATCTCGTGCAGCAGGCAGCCGAGTGCGTAGAGGTCGCTGCGCGGGTCGGTGGTGGCGGCGAGGGCCTGTTCGGGGGCCATGTAGGAGGGGCTGCCGACGGGCACGCCGGTGAGGGTGAGCCGGGTGGTCTCGGTGTCGAGGGCGGTGGCGATACCGAGGTCGAGCAGGACGGTGCGGCCGTCCTCGCGGACCATGACGTTGCTCGGCTTGAGGTCGCGGTGGACCACCGGGATGGCGTGGACGGCGGCCAGCGCGGTGCACAGCTGCGCGGCGACGGCCGCCGCGCGCTCGATCGGGAAGGGCGCGTCCTCGGCGATGAGGTCGGCCAGGCTGACGCCGGGGATGCGCTGCATGACGAGGTAGAGCTCGCCCTCGTCCTCGCCCGCGTCGAAGACGGTGACCAGCCCGGGGTGGTCGAGCGCGGCCGTGACCCGGCACTCGCGCAGGAAGCGACGGCGCAACTCGTCACCGTGGCTGGCCCGTTCGCCGCCGGAGCCGGTCCCGCCGGGGACCAGGTGCTCGGGGCGGAGCAGCTTGACCGCGACCGGGCGGTACAGCCGTTCGTCCTGGCCGGCCCAGACCTGGCCCATGCCGCCGTGGCCGATCTTCTCGGTGAGCCGGTAGCGGCCGGCGATCAGCCGGGTGGCGGTCACGGCCGGTCCTCGCGGGCCTGGCGGCGCAGCAACTCGCCCAGCTCGCGCAGGTCGTGAGAGGTCTCGGGGGCCGGGGCCACCGGACCCTGGGCGGCGGGAGCGGGTACGCCGTACCCCGGCACGGTCGCCGCGTACGGCGAGACGTTGGGCACCGCGTACGGCGAAACGGCCTGCGGCACGCCCGGCGGTACGGCCTGCGGCGCCGGCCGCCCGGCCAGCCAGACCGCGCGGCTGTCCATCACCAGGAAGTGCGCTGTCGGCAGGAGCCAGAGCACGGCCAGGGTGATCGAGCCGGTGGTGTCGGCGGCCGGGTTCTTCAGGGTGCCCGCGATCCCGGCGGAAACGATCATGGTGAGCAGCAGCGCGCAGAACACCGCCGCGCCGAGGATGTCGTACGCCCGTCGGCGCCGGACCGCCAGCAGCAGCGAGGGGACGGCCCCGAGCAGGCCGAAGGTGAGCAGCGGGGCCAGCGCGCAGAGCACCCGCGCGACCACCCCGAACCGCCCGGGCACCGGAGCCTGTCCGGCCACCGCCACCGGCCGGGGCAGCCCGCCCGGCAGTCCGCCCGGCACCGTGCCCGGCGCGTACCCCGGCCCCGGCCCCGGCCCCGGCCCGTACGGCGTTCCGCCGGGCGGCGGTCCGAACTGCCCGGGGTACTGCCCTGACATGCGCGCTCCTGAGCTGGTGAGGACCGGCACCGACGGACGGTGCGAACGGCTGCGCCCACCGTACCGCCAGGCCCGGTCGCCCCGGAGGGCTTCCGTCCGCCTGCTGCCGCATCGGTATCACGCCGGTACCGCGCCGGTACTGAGCCGTGGTCACCTCCGGAACGGACCCCGCCCACCTGGGGACACCGCCGCCCACCGGAGCGGGGCGCGACGCCGACCCGAGGACGGGCCCCGGGGCGGGACCGGTCGTCCACGCCGGAGCCGCACGCGGCCTCGGGGTGCGTACACCGCTGGGAGGTGTGCCCTACTCCGGCGGCGCCAGGGCGCCGGTCGCCAGGGCGTCGGTGGCGGCCCGGGCGAGGCCGCGGCCGAGGGCGGCGGCCTGGGTGAGGGCGGCGTCGAAGGCGGCGAGGCGGGCGAAGGCGGTGCCGAGGCGGTGCTGGGCGGGGAGTGGGAGGCGGGGCAGTTCGACGCGGCGGATGTCGAGGCGGGCGGTGGTGGTGGCGTGGCTGGCGGCGCGTCGGGTGCCGGCGGTGGAGCGGAACTGGCCGGCCAGGAACTCGGGGTCCAGGGCGGCGGGGTCGGGCCGCAGGAGGTGGAGTTGGCGGCCGAGGGCGGCGCCGACCAGCGGGCCCTCGGCGGGGACGACCCGGGCGGTGCCGCCGCCGAGGGCGGGGACCAGGACGTCGCCGGGGCGGGTGCGGACGTCCCCGGCCGGGCCGGGGCCGGTGGCGAGGACGGCGCTGGGGGCGGCTCCGGTGGCGAGGTCCTGGTCGGTGACGACGGGGGTGCCGCCCGAACCGGCCGGCCGGGTGGCGGCGCCGGTGCCGGAGGAGTACACCTCCAGCGCGCCGCCGCGGACCAGCTCGCCGATGGTGACCACCCCGACGGGCGCGACACCGGAGGCGCCATCGGTCGCGGCGCCCGGCCGCGGCAGCAGCGTGACCGGGTCGGGCAGGTCGGCCAGCAGTTCGGCGAGCCGGCCGCCGAGGTGGGAGAGTTCGGCCGCGCCGCCGAGCGGGGCGGCGGGCGGGACGTGCCGGGCCGGGGAGAGGTCGGTCTCGTCGTCGAGCAGGTCGATGGCGGCCATCACCCGGTGGACGCCGGGGCGGTCGGCGGGAACGGGCAGGCCCTCGCGCGCGGCGAGGTCGAAGCCGCGCCAGGCGTCCAGGACGGTGCGGCGCAGCCCGGTCCAGTCGACCTTGTCCCGGCCCCCCTCGGCGGCCTGCGCCCCGGCGGCCCCGCCCGGTCCGGTAGGTGCCGGGCCGGAGGCCGACGCCCCGGCGTCCAGCATCAGCACCTGGCGGAAGTCGCTTCCCGGCAGGGGCGCGCGCAGCACCCACAGGTGCAGCGGGACGCCGTACGGCGGGGCGGCGCCGGCCGGCAGCGCGATGACGGCCCGCAGCGCGCCGGAGCGGAGCAGTTCGGCCCGGATGCGGCGGCCAGCCCGGCGGGCGGCGACGGTCGGCGGGAGCAGCAGCGCGGCGAGGCCGCCGGGGCGGGTGTGGGCGAGGCAGTGCAGCACCCAGGCGAGTTCGGACTCGCCGCGCGGCGGGACGAGCCCGCCGGGCCAGCGGGTGTCGTACTGCAGCTCGTCGTGGCCCCAGTCGCGCTCGTTGTACGGGGGCTGGCAGAGCACCGCCTCGAAGGTGTCGCCGGGGAAGCCGTCGGCGCGCAGGGCGTCGCCGGCCCGCAGGTCGAGCGGCAGCGGGCCGGGCTCGTCGGCGGGGGTGTGCAGGGCGATCCGGAGCCGGGCGAGGGCGGCGGCGACCGGGTCGGCGTCCTGGCCGTAGCGGCCGGTGGTCGGCGGGTGGGCGAGCAGGACGGAGCCGAGGCCGACGGCCGGGTCGAGCACGGTGGCGGGGACGCCGGCGACGGCGGCGAGCAGCTCGGCGGCCTCCGGCGGGGTGGGGCTGAGCTGGCGGGTGTTGGCCTCGGCGTACCGGGTGAGCAGCTGCTCGTACGCGCCGACCGGGCCGGCCTGGGCGGCGAGTTCGGCGAGCAGCCGGGCGAGGTCCAGCTGGGTGCTGCCGAGCAGGCCGGGGAGGCCGAGGGTGCGGGCGCCGTCCGGGCCGAAGGCGTGCACGGCGGTGCCGGCGACGGCCCGGGGCAGTGCGAGGGCGAGCCGGGTGTCGGGCCGGTCGGCGAGTTCGGCCCACTGTCCGGGCTCGCGGTGCAGCAGCAGGAGCAGGGCGCCCGCCTCGACCAGCGGGGCGGCGGGGTGGCCGGCCGGGTCGCGGAGGGTGTCGACGAGCTGCCAGACCCGCTCCAGCAGCGGGAGTTCGGCGATCTTGCCCTGGGCGCGCAGCCAGGACTCGACCTCGGCGAGCGCGAAGGCCGGGCTGGCGTCGGTGCCGCCGACCGGGCGCGGGAAGTCGGGGTGGCGGCGGCGCCAGTTGCTGACCGCGGCCCGGCCGACGCCGGCCAGCCGGGCGATCTCGGCGGCGGTCACTTCGGGACGGTCCGGCACGGGGGCTCCTTCGGTGGGGCTGCGACCGCACTGCGGGCGGGGGCTGGGCGCCGGGCCGGGGTGGGCGGCTCGGGGCTGTGACCGCACAGCATAGCGACGGGCCCCTCGATCCCAGTTCACATGTGAACAGAGTTCTTTTGTGAAATCGCATTGACATGGTTCACGCCCGAGTGGTGTGATCTCTCCGTCGCCACCGAACGGGGGCGGCGCCAGGAAGACCACCGATCACCGGGAGAACACCCATGTCCGCGACCCCCCGCCGCCGCACCGCCTCCCTGCTGCTGGGCGCCGCCCTGATCACGCTCACCGCGACGGCGTGCAACTCCACCGGCGGCCCGTCCGTCGCCACCGAGCCCAAGCAGAGCGCCGCCGCGAGCGCGCCCGCCGGCGGCGGCAAGCCGGCCGACGCCCCCAAGGTGGCGCAGGTCGGCGACACCATCCCGCTCAAGGGCAACGACCCGGCCGACACCGCCGACGTGACGCTGGTGAAGGTGGTCGACAACGCCGAGGCCGACAACGAGTACGTCCACCCGGCCGACGGCAAGCGCTTCGTCGCGGTCCAGTTCCGGATCAAGGCCAGCGGCAAGAAGGCCTACAGCGACGCCCCGGGCAACGGCGCCAAGGTGCTGGACGCCCAGGGCCAGGCCTTCGGCACCACGGTCGCCGACACCAAGGCCGGCCCGAGCTTCCAGGTCCCGGCCACCATCGCCCCCGGCGAGAGCGCCCTCGGCTTCGTCACCTTCGAGGTCCCGAAGGACGTCAAGCTCGACAAGGCCCAGTTCGGCCTGGACAGCGGCTTCGCCCCGCAGACCGGCCAGTGGAAGATCGGCTGACAGCCCTGTTCACAGCCGCGGCCCCGCCCCGCCCCGCTCAGGCGGACGGACAGGCAGGCGGACAGGCAGGCGGACAGGCAGGCGGACAGGCAGGCGGACAGAAACGAAACGGCGGCCCCGGGCAGAGCCCGAGACCGCCGTGGACCACCCGAGGGGCGGACGCTACTTCTTCGCCCCCGCCAGGTCGTCGAACATCGCCGACAGGAACTCGCTGCACCAGCCCAGCAGCTCCCGCCCGACCAGCGGCTTGCCGCCGATCCGCCCGGTGCTCGGGCGCGGCACCAGCAGCTGCTGGGCCGCCGCCTTCACCTGGCTGCGCGGGTAGAGCCGGTTCAGCCGCAGCTGCTGGGACTCCCGCAGCTCCACCGGCCCGAAGCGCACGTTGGAGCCCTGGAGGGTGATGTCCGAGATCCCGCACCGCCGGGCGTACAGCCGCAGCGCCGCGACCAGCAGCAGGTTCTCCACCGGCTCGGGCAGCTTGCCGTAGCGGTCCACCAGCTCGTCCCGGACCTGCTGGATGTCCTCCTCCGAGTTGACCGCGGCGATCGAGCGGTACGCCTGCAGCCGCAGCCGCTCGCCAGGCGCGTAGTCGTGCGGCACGTGGGCGTCGACCGGCAGCTCGATCTTCACCTCCAGCGGCTCCTCCTCCGCCTCCCCGCCGCCGGCCAGCGACTCGCGGAACTCCGCCACCGCCTCGCCGACCATCCGCATGTAGAGGTCGAAGCCGACGCCCGCGATGTGCCCGGACTGCTCGCCGCCGAGCAGGTTGCCCGCGCCGCGGATCTCCAGGTCCTTCATCGCGACGTACATGCCCGCGCCCATCTCGGTGTGCTGGGCGATGGTGGCCAGCCGCTCGTGCGCGGTCTCGGTGAGCGGCTTCTCCGGCGGGTACAGCATGTACGCGTAGCCGCGCTCGCGGCCGCGGCCGACCCGGCCGCGCAGCTGGTGCAGCTGGGAGAGGCCGAAGGTGTCGCCGCGCTCCACGATCAGGGTGTTGGCGTTGGAGATGTCGATGCCGGACTCCACGATCGTGGTCGACACCAGGACGTCGAACTCCTTCTCCCAGAAGTCGACGACGACCTTCTCCAGCTGGGTCTCCCCCATCTGCCCGTGCGCGGTGGCGATCCGCGCCTCGGGCACCAGGTCCTTCAGCCGGGCGGCCGCCTTGTCGATCGACTCCACCCGGTTGTGGATGTAGAACACCTGGCCCTCGCGCAGGAGTTCACGCCGGATCGCGGCCGAGATCTGCTTCTCGTCGTACGGCCCGACGAAGGTCAGCACCGGGTGCCGCTCCTCCGGCGGGGTGGTGATGGTGGACATCTCGCGGATGCCGGTGACCGCCATCTCCAGGGTGCGCGGGATCGGGGTCGCGGACATGGTGAGCACGTCCACGTTGGCGCGCAGCTTCTTCAGCTGCTCCTTGTGCTCGACGCCGAAGCGCTGCTCCTCGTCGACGATGACCAGGCCGAGGTCCTTGAACCTGGTCTCGGAGGAGAACAGCCGGTGGGTGCCGATGACGACGTCCACCGAGCCCTCGAACAGCCCCTCCAGGACGGCCTTGGCCTCGCTGTCGGTCTGGAAGCGGGACAGCGCCTTCACCGTCACCGGGAAGTTGGCGTAGCGCTCGGCGAAGGTCGAGAAGTGCTGCTGCACCAGCAGCGTGGTCGGCACCAGCACCGCCACCTGCTTGCCGTCCTGCACGGCCTTGAACGCGGCCCGCACCGCGATCTCGGTCTTGCCGTAGCCGACGTCGCCGCAGATCAGCCGGTCCATCGGGACGGACTTCTCCATGTCGGACTTGACCTCGGCGATGGTGGTCAGCTGGTCGGGCGTCTCCGCGTACGGGAAGGCGTCCTCCAGCTCGCGCTGCCACGGGGTGTCCGGGCCGAAGGTGTGGCCGGGGGCGGCCATCCGGGCCGAGTACAGCTTGATCAGGTCGGCGGCGATCTCCTTGACCGCCTTCTTGGCCCGCTGCTTGGTCTTCGCCCAGTCCGCGCCGCCGAGCCGGTGCAGCGTCGGGGCCTCGCCGCCGACGTACTTGGTGACCTGGTCGAGCTGGTCGGTCGGCACGAACAGCCGGTCGCCGGGGTGGCCGCGCTTGGCCGGGGCGTACTCCAGCACCAGGTACTCGCGGGTGGCGCCCTGGACGGTGCGCTGCACCATCTCGACGTACTTGCCGACGCCGTGCGCCTCGTGGACGACGTAGTCGCCGGCCACCAGCGCCAGCGGGTCGATCGCGTTGCGGCGGCGCGAGGGCATCCGGCGCATGTCCTTGGTGGAGGACTTCTGGCCGGACAGGTCGGTCTCGGTGATGACCGTGAGCTTCAGGTCCTCGTCGACGAAGCCGTGCTCGATCGAGCCGCAGGAGACGTGGACGACGTCCCGGGTGGGCGCCTCGGCGAGGTCGGCGACCAGGCGGGCCGGGATGCCCTCGTTGCCCAGCACCTCGGCGAGCCGGGAGGCCGGGCCGTGGCCCTCGGTCACCATGACGACCCGCCAGTCGGCGGCCAGCCGCTCCTTGGCGTCGGCGATCGCCCGGGCGGTGTCGCCCCGGTAGGCCTCGACGGCGTGCATGCCGAGGGTCAGCGTGTTGGCGTCGAACTCCAGGATGCCGTCGACGGTCGACTCGCTGGTCGCGAACGGGCTGACCGACCACCAGGGCAGTCCGATCTCGGCGGCGTGCTCGCGCACCTCGGCGAGCGAGCGCAGCGAGGCGGCGGAGACGTCGATGGCCTCCAGGTCGATCGGCCGGTCCCCGCCCGCCGCGGCCGCGACCCAGGACGCGTGCAGGAACTCCTGGCTGGTCGCGACCAGGTCGGCGGCCCGGGTGCGGACCCGCTCCGGGTCGCAGACCACCGTGACGGAGCCGAGCGGCAGCACGTCCAGCAGCAGCTCCATGTCGTCCACCAGCACCGGCGCCAACGACTCCATGCCCTCGACCGCGATCCCCTCGGCGATCCGGTCGAGGATCTCGGCCAGCCCGGGGTGCTCGGCGGCCAGCTCGGCGGCCCGGGCCCGCACCTCGTCGGTGAGCAGCAGCTCTCGGCAGGGCGGCGCCCACAGGCCGTGCTCGGCGATCTCCAGCGAGCGCTGGTCGGCGACCTTGAAGTACCGGACCTCCTCGACCTCGTCGCCCCAGAACTCCACCCGCAGCGGGTGCTCCTCGGTCGGCGGGAAGACGTCCAGGATGCCGCCGCGGACGGCGAACTCGCCGCGCTTCTCGACCAGTTCGACGCGCGCGTAGGCGGCGGCGGAGAGCCGGCGGGCCACCTCCTCCAGGTCGTACGACTCACCGCGCCGGACGGCCACCGGCTCCAGCTCGGCCAGCCCCTTGACCTGCGGCTGGAGCACCGAGCGGACCGGGGCGACGATCACCTGGACCGGCCCCGCCGCCGGGTCGTCCGCCCTCGGGTGCACGATCCGGCGCAGCACGGCCAGCCGGCGCCCGACGGTGTCCGAGCGGGGCGACAGCCGTTCGTGCGGCAGGGTCTCCCAGGCCGGGAACTCGGCGACGGCGTCGGCGGGCAGCAGCGAGCGCAGCGAGGCCGCGAGGTCCTCGGCCTCCCGGCCGGTCGCGGTGACGGCGAGCACCGGACGGCCCCGTTCCCCGGCGGCCTGCCCGGCGAGCGCGCGGGCCAGCGCGGCGATGGCGAACGGCCGGGCGGCGGGCGGCCCGACCAGGTCCAGGTGGCGGCGTCCGCCGGCCGCGGCTCCGGTGGCGGTGGCCGCCTCGATGGCCTCGGCGAGCGCCGCGTCCCGCGCGACGACATCGAGCAGTCCGGTCAGACTCATCTGGGGTCTCTTCTTCGTCCCGTGGCTGGTGCTGTCCCGGGGCGGCGAAGGCCCGCCGGGGCAACGCGAACGGCCCGGCACGCCGAGCGGCCGGGGGTCTCCAGCCTACGCCGCGGCACGGACACGCACGCGGTCCACGGCTCCGGCGGGGCCGGACCCGAGCCGGACCGGGGACCGCACCGGGACCTCGCCAGGACCGCACCGGGGCCGCACCGGGGCCCGGGGCGTCGACCCCCGCCCCGGGCCGGCCCCAAGTTTTGTCAGGAACACATCCGGGAACGAACGGCTGGACGGACCACCGGTCCGGCCGGTGGACGAACCGACCGGAACCCGCACCGAACCGGGCACGGCCATCCGCCACGAACTGGACATACTCCTGTCACTGGCCGTCCATGGAGATCGCGCACCATGGTGAACGTGCCCGCCGCACCCAACCGTGGGGGATGGCTGTGGGGGCACTGTCGCACCCCCGATGGGGGTCGGAGGTGCGAGGCCGGGCGGCCCTGGGTGGGGGCGCCCGCCCAAGCGCCGGGAACCGTGGCGCCCTTTCCTGGAGGGCGCCACGGGTCTCGGCCTCTTTCGTTCCCGGGGCCTACCCCGTCGGCCGCCGTCCTATCCCGAACCCGGCCCCCTGTTCCGCCCCGCCCCGCCCCGGCACGACCGGCACCCCGGCACGACGAAGGCCCCGGCCCGCCCGGTCTTGGGTTCTAACGGTCGTCGCAACACCTCAGCTCAAGGGGTGCGATGGACTTCGAGATCCGCGGGGAGCGGAAGCCGCAGGGGCGTAGGAAGCT
>NZ_JBSFKI010000074.1:0-25560 GCF_053598475.1 Kitasatospora sp. NPDC001119 | reverse complement strand
ACGGACGCGGCAATGACATGACAGCCACACCCGGCATCCCTGGGTGCCCTGATCTTACGAATGACCAGAACGATCCCACGAAGAAAGGTATGGATCGCATGAACGGCACCCCCGCGAGCGTCGTCGAGGCGGCGTTCCGCTGCTACCGGTCGCAGGACCGCGAGGCGGCCCTGCCGCTGTACGCCGAGGACTTCACCTTCACCAGCCCCCAGGACGACCGCATCGACAAGGCCGCGTTCTTCGAGCGCTGCTTCCCCACCGCCCACCGGTTCACGGAGCAGCGGCTGCTGCGGGTGACGCCCGCCGACGAGGAACTCGTCTTCGCCTACTACGAGTACGAGCTGACCACGGGGGGCCGCTACCGCAACGTCGAGGCGATCACGGTCCGGGACGGGCTGATCCGGGACGTCCAGGTCTTCTTCGGCGGTCGGCAGCCGGCTCCGGGAACGCCCGCGACGCCGTGAACCGGCCGCTCCACCGGCCTACTTGATCGTCCGGGCGGTCCCCGGGCGGCCCAGGGGGAGGAGGTACTGGACGGGTTCGCCGAGGTCGTCGAGGGCGAGGAGTTCGTGGGCCAGGTCGTCCTGGAGGCCGCCGAGGGGGGTGGTGCCGAGGCCGAAGGCGGCGGCGGTCAGCAGGAGGTTCTGGGTCAGGTGGCCGGCTTCGAGGAGGCCGAGGCGCAGGGCGCGCAGGCCGTAGCGGCGGCGGAGGTGGGCGAGGTCGAGGTTGACGGCGAGGACGGCGGGGGCCCGGTCGATGCCGATGGCGTCCGGGTCGTCGGCCGGGCGGGAGAGGTAGGAGGAGAGGGCCTTGAGGTCGTCGAGGGCGGGGGCCGGGCCGATCGGGCGCAGGCTGCGGTGCTCGGGGAGGCACTGGTAGGTGCCGGCGGGCAGACCGTCCACCGCGAGGGCGAGCAGGCGCAGCCGTACGGTGTGCAGGGCGCCCGCGCTGGGGTACGGGCGGTGGCCGGTGTCGGGGTTGGCGGCGCAGGCGGACCAGAGCAGTCCGCCGAGGGTGCCGGCGGTGAGCGGGCCGGTCAGCGGGCCGCGGGTGGAGTGGCGGGTGCGCAGGGCGTCGGCGAGGGTGACGGGCGGCAGCGGGTCGGCGGGCAGCGGGAGGTCGCCGGGGCGGGGGCGCGGGGCCGGGTGGTGCGGCAGGTCGCGCAGGGCGGTGTCCTCGGGGCGGCCGATCTGGAACTTGCTGCGCTCCAGGTACTGGTGGTCCGGGGCGTGGTGGTCGGCGGGGAAGAAGGTGAACGGCTGCCCGGTCTCCAGCAGCGTGCGGGCGGCGAGGCGGCAGACCGCCCGCTCCTCGTCGGGGCCGACGCCGAGCCGGTTGAACAGCATGTGCAGCTGGGAGGCCCAGATCCAGGAGAGGCGCTCCTCGGTGGAGACGGAGGCGTCGGCGTCAGCTGAGGCGGGGACGGCGGCCCGCATCCGGGCGGCGGCCTCGGCGACCCGCGCCGCCCAGTCGGCCAGCCAGGGTGCGGCCGTGCCGGCGTCCAGCGCCGTGCGCAGGGCCCGGGCCCGGTGGGCCAGCGCGGTGCGCTGCCGGGCGAACACGGTGTTGACCCGGACGTGCACGGCGGCCCCGGGCAGCGGCCGGAACTCGGTGACCCAGCGCCAGGAGGCGGCGTGGCGGCGCAGCCAGCGGGAGGCGGCGAGTTCGTCGAGGCCGAGGGCGTGGGCGGTGGTGTGGGCGAGGTCGAGGGCGAGCGGCAGCCGGTCCCCCGGGGCCGCGCGGAGGGCGTCCAGGGCGGCGAGGGCGGTGCGGGTGGAGTGGGTGAACACCTCCTCGGCGATCGGCAGCAGGGCCGCGCCGCCGTAGCGCTCGGTCTCGGGCTGGTACGGGACCTCCGTGACCTCGCCGTGTCCGCCCGCGAAGGGGCCCTCGGGCGGGGTGCGGCGGGCAGCGCGGCGGGTGAGCTCGGCGGCGAGGTCGGTCAGGTGCGCGGGCGCCGGGCCCGGGCCGCGGAGGCGGATGCGCAGGTGGGGGCCGCCCTCGCCGTAGCGGATGAAGAACCAGTCGGTGCCGGCGAGCCCGGCCATCAGCGGGGCGAGGTCCTCGGTGAGGAAGGCGTCGGCCTCGGGGGCGGTCAGCGGCAGCGCGAGGTGCAGGCTGTGCCAGCGGGCGGCGGGCGGCGCTTGGGTGGTCATCGCGGTCCTTCCGGGCGGCTACGGGGACAGGCGGCTACGGGAACGGGTGCGGGTGGAGCGGGAGTTCGTCGTGCCGCAGGGGCGCCGGGGCGCGGCCGAGGCGGTACGGGACGTCCAGGAGGCGGGGCAGGCCGCGGGTGCGGCGGTTGGCGTGGCCGAAGGTCATCGGCAGGGTGCCGGGGACGACGACCTTGGCGCAGTGCAGGCCCAGCCGGTCGCGGGCGCCGGGTTCGTCCTGGGTGACCGCCAGGACCTCCAGGCCCTCCCCCGCCAGCCGGGCGACGGTCCGCTCCAGCAGCGCGGTGAGGTCGCCGACCGGTGCGGGGGCGCCGGGCCACCGCTCGGTCCAGGGCACCGGGGGCGGGCCGGCGAAGAGGAAGTCGAGGCGGGGCTGCGCCTCGGGCAGGGCGTTGAGGCCGACGTGGTCGTCCAGGGTGACGACCAGGTCGGGGCGGTCCAGCATCGGCCGCAGCCGCCGCGGGTCGCGCGGCCCGCCCGGGGCGGTGGCGCGGTGCGGCGCCTCCTGGACGTTGGTGACCACCTCGGCGACGGCGGAGCGGATCGCCGCCAGGGGGTCGTGGTGGGCTCCGGCGGCGAGGAAGGTGCGCGGGGCGTCGGGGTGGTCGCCGCGGTGGCGGCAGAGGGCGAGCACGGCGGGGATACCGAGGTCGTTGGTGGCGTCGAGCAGGGTGAGCCGGTAGCCGAACAGGCGGGCGCGGTCGGCGAGTTCGGCGATCCGCGGGTCCTCGGTGGGGACGGCGACGCCGGGCAGCGGGGTGCGGGCGTACCAGGCCATCAGGAAGGCGTCGCGCTCGGCGACCTCGAACAGGCCGTAGAGCGCGGCCTCCTGGGGGCTGTTGCCGAGTCCGCAGCCGTTCGAGGACTCGTAGACCACCCGGGGGCGGTCGCGCCCGGGCACGTCCCAGTAGGCGACGTGCTCCGGGACGGCGACCGGGCGCCGGTGGGTGAGCGACCAGCCGTGCACCCAGTCGAGTACCAGCTCGGGGGTGTACGGGACGGTGGCCACGGCGGGGTGCCCCGGCGGGGCGTCGTCGGGCAGGCCGAGCCGGGCCGGGTCGAGGACGGCCCCGGGCCCGTGCTCGGCGGCCAGGTCGGCGTACGAGGCCCGCAGGGCGGTGCGGCGCCCGAGCGGCCGCATGCCCGCGTACCGCTCCACCGCCTCGAACAGCGCGACGCGTTCGCTGGCGCGGAAGTCCGCCGCCCGCCCGTAGCCGCCGTCGTCCAGCGCCCGGCCGTCCGTCACCCAGGCGGTGGTGAGGGCGAAGGCCGAGTCCTCGGTGCGGAACAGCCGGCGGACCGGGCCGAACCGCTCGTCGTACAGTTCGGCCCTCAACTGCCCCGCTTCCGTACGGTCGTTGGGGCCGCGCAGGACGGCCGGGTCGGGCAGCGGGCGAGGGGTGGCGGGCAGCCGGGCGGCCTCGGGGGTGTCGGCGGGCAGCGGGTGGCAGACCTCGCAGCCGCCGACCGGGCGGACCCGGTGGGTGGACCAGGTGGCCCGGCCGCCGTGCACCACGTGGACGGTGGCGACGGAATCGGCGCTCTCGGCGGCCAGGTCGGCGGCGAGGGCGGTCACCGCCTCGGCGAAGGCCGGGGTGCCGGTGCCGCCGAGCGCCAGGGCCGGGCTCTGCCAGGGCACCCGGCCGCCGGCGGTGGCGAGCCGCTGGACCTCGGTGCAGCTCAGGCAGGCGGGCGCCCCGGGGTGGAGGACCGGCCCGACCACCGTCAGCGCGCCGTCCTCGCGCACCGGCACCAGGCGTACGGGGTGTGCCAGGGCGTGGCGGCTGAGCCGCTCGGCCAGGCCGAGGGTCCACTCGGCGAGGTGGACGACGGCGGTGCCGCCAGTGGCGGCCAGGGCCTCGGCCGGGGTGAGCACCGGCAGCCCGTTCATGGGCGGCCCTCCCCGGTGACGAGGGCGGTGAACCCGCAGCCGTCCAGGGCCGCGGCGAACGGGCGGGCCCCGGGGGTGGCGGGCTGCCAGCGGGTCGTCCGCAGGCCGGTGAGTCGGACCAGGGCGGCGTGCAGGTCCGGTTCCCGGTCGGCGACGTCGGCGAGCCAGTGGTCGGCCCAGCCGGGGTCCGCCCAGGCGGCCGGGGTGCGTCCGGCGGCGGCGAGCGGGGCGGCGGCGCCGGAGAGGGCGGCGTGGTGGGCGGCGGCGAGGCCGCCGTCCCGGGCCAGCAGGCGGGTGAGGGCGGCGAGGGCGGCGTGGGCGACCGCGTCGGCGGGGGTCGCCTCGACCGCCCTGGCCCCCTCTGCCTGCGCCAGGTACGCCTGCTCAGAGGCCAGTTGACGCATCGTCATATCCGGTGCGCGGCCGAGCCGGCGGGCCAGGGCTCCGTACCAGTGCCCGGCCTGCGGGTGCTCCCGCCAGGCGGACTCCGGCACCGGGCGGTCGCCCCGGAGCGGCCGCCCGAGGACGGCCCAGCGCAGGGCCCGGCCGAGCGCGTGGGACGGGTCGACGCCGACCACCGGCACGGCTCCCCCGCCCACCGCCGCCAGGTGCAGTTCGACGGACCGGCAGGCGGCGGCCAGCCGGGCGAGGTCCGTCCGCACCGCACCGGCCGCCAGCGGGCCGGACGGGGTGCCGCAGGAGACCAGGGCCACGGGCAGCTGCGGGAGCTCGCCCGGGGACGGCGCGTCCAGCACGCCCAGCCGGGCGTCCCCGAGGGCGTCCACCCGGCGCAGCGCCTCGGCGAGGTCCCCGGGCGGCGCGGCGACGGCCCCGGGGCCCGCCGCCCACGGGTGGTAGTCGGCGCGCGGCGGGCGGGCCTCGGCGATCAGGACGGCGGGACGCCCAGCGAGCAGCCGCGGGTCCTCAGCCGGCTCGCCCGGGTCCGGCAGGCCGGCGACGGCGCAGAGCAGCCGCTGGGCACCGGCGGCGGCGAGCAGCGCGAGGAGCACCGGCGGGGGCTCGGCGCCGGAAGCGGTGGCGGCGCCGGGGCCCAGCCGGGCCGCGAGCGCCGTCGCGTCCGCCCGGACCCGGGCCGGATCGGCGGGCTCGGTGACGAAGCCGCCGTCCGCGCCGCACTGCACCGCGACCGCCACCGCACGGCCCGACGGACCGTCCGCCGCGGCCACCACCCGGCCGGGCGGCAGTCCGGGCTCGGCGACCACCGCCGGGGCCGCCGTCCCGCCCCGGGCGAGGGCGCGCGCCACCGCGCGGGCCGACGGGCCGTCCGGGTCGGCGGCCGCCACCACCGGACGGGCGGCCGCCAGGGCCGCCGCCGCGCCGCCGGGATCGTCCGCCACCGAGCCGGGCCAGGGCGGCAGGCGCTCCCCGTCCGGGTGGTCCACGAGCAGGCCGTGCTCGCGCAGCCGGGCGGTGACGGTGGCCAGCGCGGCCGCCACCTTCGGCTCGACGGCGGCGTCGGCTGCCGCGCCGGCGGCCTCCGCGTCCGGCCCGAGCCGGGCGGCGAGCACCTGCCACAGCGCCGGGAGCGCCCGGCTGCCCTCCAGGGTGAGGCTGGTGTCGCGGCCGCGCAGGTGCAGCCCCTCGCGCAGCGGGGTCACCGCCACCCCGGGGCGCAGCCGGGGCCGGTGGGTCTCCGGTTCGGCCGTCATGCCGCCCCCTCCAAGCGCGTCCGGTCCATGCCCGCCCCCTCCATGTACGTCCCGTCCGTGCGCGTCCCGTCCGTGCCCGCCTGGCCGGTCCCGGCCCCGGCCCCCGCCGCCTCCGGGGCGCCGAGGAGCGCCTGCCAGCGGTGCCCGGTCAGCTCGGGCACACTGCGCACCAGCAGGTGGGCGGCGAGGTAGCGCTCCAGCGGGCGGACGTCGCAGATGGCGAGCAGCCGGTACAGGCCGTTGGTGCCGGTCCGGTTGATCAGGTAGTCCGGGCGGTGCCACATCGCGCCGTCGGGGTCGCTGCGGTGCAGCAGCCGGTGGAACTCGCTGTAGCGGGTGCGCAGTTCGGCGTTCCAGCGTTCGGCGGTGGCCCGGTCGCCGAGGGCCTCGGCGCGCTCCCGGTACGCGGCGTGGCGGCCGCCGAGGTCGGCTCCGGCCGCCAGCCGCCGCTCGGCGAGGCTCCAGGCGCTCGCCGACCAGTGCGCCCAGTCCCGCTCCCAGTCGCGCGCCCCGCCTTCGGTGATCCGGCCCACCAGCGCCGTGACCGCCCGGCCGGTGCGCTCCCAGCGGCGCTCGAAGCCGACCCGCAGGCTGCCGTCCGGGTCCTCGTGGACCAGGAAGTCCTCCAGGTGCGAGAGCACCGAGTAGTGCGCGCCGACCAGCCCGTCCGGGTGCGCGGTGGCGTGCGCGGCGAGCGCCGTCACCACCAGCTGCACCCGCGCCTGCGGTGTGTCGCCGTGCGCGCCGAGGAAGCGGCAGCCCGAGTCCAGGGCGGGCAGGCCGGTCCGTAGCAACTCCTCGCGCAGCTCGGCGGATTCGGCGCCGATCAGGGACCGCAGGGCGTGTTCGGCGGACCGGTCGACGGGCGCCGCGGCGACGGTGTTGTCCGGCACCAGCGGCCCGTACGGCGGTGCGACCAGCTCGGCCCGTCCGGCGGCGGCGGCCTCGGCGAGCAGCTGCTCGTCCGAGCGGTCGGCGACGGAGGGGTGGGCGGCCGCCCACGCCCGCAGCGCCTCTGCGGACCGCCGCGCCGCCCCGGACACCCGCGCCTCGGGGCCGCGCAGCCGCAGCCGCAGGTGCGGACCGAACCGCCAGTGCCGCTCGACGTGGGCGGCCAGCCCCTCGGCCGTCGCCCGCCGGGCCAGCGGCAGGACGGCTTCGCGCAGCGCGCGGGCCTTGTCGGGCCGGTAGTGGTACAGGACCACGTCCCAGGCGGTCACGGCCCCCTGGCCGTCGGCCGGGTCACTCATCGGGCGCCTCCTCGGCGATGGCGGTACGGGCGGTCCGGACGGCTCGGGCGGTACAGGCGGAAGCGCGGGCAGCGGCCCCCGCCGCGCTGCCCCGGCCGGGCCGGTAGGTCTCCACCACGAGTTCCACGGCTCGGGTAGGCTCCCGCTGCCCCGCGATGCCCGGCAGGGCCTCCTCCAGCACCGCGCCGCGCGGGTGCCGGGTGAGCCACTTGGCGAGGTGGCGCAGGTGCAGCGGGTTGCCGAGGTCGACGGGCTGCGGCTTGGGGGCGCGCAGGTGGGCGACGAAGGCGTCGGCGGGTGTGCCCGTGCCGTCGGCGGTGGCCGGTGCGGGGTGGAGGAAGAGCTGTTCGGGCAGGCCGAGCCGGGCCCGCCAGCGGGCGACGGTCGCGGCCGGGACCCCGTCGGGGCCCGGGTCGGCGGCGAGTTCGGCCCGCAGGGCGTCGAGCACCCCGGCCGGTAGCTGCCAGCGGCGGCGGGCGAGGACGACGTGCCGGTGGCGCAGCCGCGGGGTGCGCAGCACGCTGCCGCCGGGCGCGGCCAGGGTGGTGCGCGGCAGCAGCGGGCGGAAGTCGACGACCCCGTTGGGGTGGTCGGCGAGCAGTGGGCCGAGCCGCCGGGGCAGCATGACCGGCGCGAGGAAGCCCAGGTAGAGGACGTCGAGCAGTTCGCCGGTGCCGCGCAGCCGCAGCCGGAGCTGGTCGTCGGCCGGGTCGTGGACGAGGTCGAGGTCGGCCTCGGCGAGGCCGGTCCACCGCCGGTCGGGGCCGATCTCGTCGGCGAGCAGCCGGGGGTGGAGGTTGGCGTTGAAGCCGCCGACCGGCCGGACCTGGGCGGCGCGGGCGCCGGCGCCGAGCCCGGAGCGGAGCTGCCGGGCGACCTCGGCGGCGGCCCGCGGGGGCAGGCCGTCGAGGAACCGGCTGGTGAAGCGCCCCCAGCCGCCGTAGACGTGGTTGACGCACACCAGGCCGTCCACGGGGTCGCGTTGGAGGAACCAGGAGTAGCTGAGCGGCCGGGCCGCGGTCCAGTGGGGCAGCCGCGCGGCCAGGGCGCGGACCCGCTCGGCGGGGAGCACGAGTTCGCCGTCCAGCTCCGGGAGGTGGGCGAACTCCTGTCGCAGCAGGGCCAGTTCGTCCGGCAGGCCGGTATCCGCCCAGGCGTCCGCCGCGTCGGCGCCGAAGTCCCAGGGCGCGTCGCACACCCCGCCGACGCCGTAGCGGGCGACGAAGCGGTCCCGGGCGGCTCGGCGCATCAGGTGGCCGTGGTCGAACAGCTCGGCGAGCGCGGTGAGTTCGGCGAGCACCGTACGGTCGGCCGCGCTCAGTCGGGGGCACGGCGCGGCCGGCGTGTGGACGTCCTCACTGAGGACGCTGAGCGGCGCGGCCTCGTCCGGCACCGGCCGTCCGGCGTCGGCCAGCAGTCGCCGCCAGTGGTCGGCGAGGGAGGCCAGCAGGGCGGGGCGGTGCTCGCCCGGGGTCGCCACCAACGAGCCTGTTGCCAGGTCGAGTCGGTCGAGCCGTTCGGCCAGTGCGGCGTCCTCCGGCCACTGCCGCAGCCAGTCGGCCAGGCTGCGGAGCGGCCGCCGGTCCTGCGGGTCGACCGGCTCGGCGGGCACCAGCAGCCGGGCCGTCAGGAGCCGGCCCACGAACCGGTGCGCGGCCGGGTCGTCGCCGGGGCGGCCGAGGGCCTCGGCGAGCCGGGCGGCGAGCCGGTCCGGCGGGTCCGGGGTGGCCGCGAGCGAGGCGAGCAGGGCCAGTTCGGGCCGGGCCGCGAGCTCGACCTCCTCCTCCCGGGTGACGAGGTAGCGCCCGCCCGCGAACAGCGTCTCGGCGCGGGCGTAGCGGGCGCGGCCGTCGGCGACCCGGGCGGCGCTGGTCATCCGGTGCGGCAGCGTACGGCTGCGGCGGGGGTCGTCGAGCAGGGCCTGGACGAGCGCGGCGACCAGCGCCCGGTTCTCCCGGACGACCGCGCGCGGGCCGTCCGCCGCCTCCTCCGCCTCCGCGTCCTCCGCCGTCACGTCGGAGGTCCAGCCGACGGCGGTGAACCAGGACAGCGGGCTGGTCTTGGCGGTGGCCCGCAGGGCGTGCCGCAGGACGGCCGCCTCCTCCTTCCGGGCCCGGCCGCGCGGCTCCCCGGTCGCGCCCGCCGTGTGGGCCACCGCGCGCAGCAGGTCGGCGCTGGTGAGGGCGACGGCCTGGGTGAAGGCCGGCTCCCGGCAGATGCCCGCGAGGGAGGCCCGTTCGGCGGCCAGGGCGGGCGGGACGGCATCGGCGAGCGCGGCCAGCAGCCGGGCCCGCAGCCGTCGCAGCTCCAGCCACTCGGCGAGTCGGGGGACGCGGCGCGGCAGGTCGCCGAGCCGGTCGAGCAGCGCCGCCCGCGGCGGGCGCCCGTTGTGCAGGTCGCGGCGGAGCGGCAGCACGACGCGGCGGTGGAACTCCTCGTCGTGCCCGGCCCGGCTGGCGTACAGGTCGTCGCAGAGGGCCGGCCGCAGGGCTTCGGCCGCGGCCTCGGCGGCGGTGAGGCCGCCCAGCAGCGCCCGGGCAGCCGCCGAGTCGGCGGACTGGGCGGGCCGGGCGAGGACGGTGGAGCGCACCAGGGCGTGGCGCGCGGTGTACGCGGCCGGGGCCGGTGCGGGTGCGTTCACGGGCGAGGGCGAGGGCGCGGGCGAGGGCGAGGGCACGCGGGCGTCCCGGGGCAGGGCGGTTCGGTTGGGCATGGCGGTTCCCTCCGACGGGGCCTGGCGGCGCGTCTCGTGGGACTGGTCGGACGGGCCGCGGCGTCGACGTCGCGGGCCCGGCCGGGATCCGCACGGCACGCCCTGGGTACGCGGGACGAACCCGACGCGTCCGGGTGGACGCGCCGGGTTCCGTCCTGATGCGCTGGCACCGGCCCCGGAAGGCCTGGCCGGCAGGCCCGGCGTACAACCGGACCCTGGGACGTCAGGCGGTCGGCACGTCCGGCAGCTGCGGCTGCGCGCAGGAGGACGAGCCCTGGCAGGAGCAGGAGCCCCAGGACGCGCCGTTCTCCGGCAGCGCGACGGTGTCGCGCAGCGAGGTGACGGTCAGCTCGCTGAGGTCGAGGTCCTGAAGGTCGAGGCCCTCGGTGGCAGCGATACGGGACGTGGTGGTGTCGGACATGGCGAACTCCCTCGGATGGGCAGGCGGGCCGGTCGGACCGGAAGGTGTGCCTGCGAGCGGGTGCTGCGGAATGTGCCGGGTCCCCCGTGGGTGCGCCGCACTCGGGCCGCTCGGGCCCGGGCTTCGCGCCGCCCGAGAACGAATCTAGGCACCTGGCGGCGCCCGGCGGTACGGCCGACCGGCACCTTGGCCGGGAGCCCGTACCCCGTCGGCTCAAGACCGGTCCGGCTCAAGCGGCACTCCAGCGGACCCCCACGGGCCCCCGACCACGGCCCGACCCGGCCGCGACCGGCGCCGGATCCGCGCGCCGCCCGTCCGTCCTGTTTCCGGTCCGCAAATTCGTCGGCGGGGCTCGCCGGGGAGGACCGGCCGTGCGACGACACGGGTGGGAACAACGGCCCTCGGCACGATCGACACCCGTGGTCGGGGTGTGCTTGAACGCAACCCGGCCCAGGACGTCCTGCGGGGCTTCTCGACCGGTCCCAGATCCCGCGTCGAGCAGCACCCGTTCAACGGCATGCGGAAGCCCGGCCGGGGGCGGGACGTGGGCCTGCCTTCGGACTCGCGCCCCCGGGGCCGCTCAGTACAGCGGCAGCAGCCCCGGGACCGGGCCGCCCCGCCGGGCCAGGCGGCGCAGGAAGGTGGTGACGCCGGGGGTGCCGACCGCCCAGGCCCGGGCCTCCGTGTCCGGTCGGCGGCCGGGCAGCAGCGGCCGGTTCGGCGTGCCGCCCGCCCGGGTGAGGATCAGCTCCGCCACCTCCTGGGCGGCGGCCCAGTGCCGGGCCTCGCCGGTGGCCACCGCGAGGTCGACGCAGAGGTCGCCGACGCCCGCGAGCCCGCAGCAGCGGAAGACCTGCGCGGTCCTCGGGGCGAGCGTCCGGCAGGTGTCGGCGGCGTCGGCGGCCAGCGCCGTCAGCGCGTCGTCGCCGTACTGCCGGCCGGCCTGGACCAGGAGGGTGCCGAGCCCGGCCAGCCCCCGGCACCAGGAGAGGTAGCGGCGGGTCGCCCCGGGTGCGCGGGCGGCGGCGATGATGCCGGGGAGGTCGGCCGCGAGGCCGTCCACGATCTCCCGGGCGGTGCGCCGGGACGCCTCGTCGGGCATCGCGAGCAGGAAGTGGGCGACGCCCGCGCGGCCGTGCGCGAAGCCCTCCGCGAGGGCGGCGGTGCCGGGGTTGGGCTCCTCCCCGAGGTCGTCCAGCGGACGGCCGACCAGTTCGGCGGCGCAGTCGGCCGCCGCCACCCGGTGCGCTCCCGTCTCCGGGCCGAGCCCGGCGAGCCCGGCGAGCAGCAGGTGCCCGGTGCCGATCCCGGCCGTCCCCGCGATCTGGTCGACGCCCGTGCCCTCGTACCGGCGGGCCGCCGGGGGCTGGGTGCCCAGCGCGGCGGCCGCCTCGGCGAGGAACAGGTCGACGCCCGTACGGCCCTGGTGGAGCGAGCCGTCCAGGTGGCCGAGGGCCGGGTGGGAGGCCGTCCAGACGGCCAGGTCGGCGGCGGCGGAGCGGGCGTCCGGGCGGTCCGGGTGCTGGAGCAGTTCGAGGCCGAGGCCGGCGGCGCCGTCGTACAGCGAGAGCAGGGTCCGGGGCCGCTCGGCGCCCGGGTCGGCGGCGAGCAGCTCGCGGGCCATCCGGACGCAGGTGGTGACGGTGTGGTCGAGCGCGCCGTCCAGGACGCTCCGCCGGGTCTCCGCGTTCCACCGGGCACGGCGGGCCCGCCGGGCCGGCACCGTCCCCTCGCGCAGGCGGGCCGCCGTGGCCGCACGCCGCTCCGGGTCGAAGCTCAGCAGGCCCTCGACGAGTTCCGCCGCCGGGTGCCCGGGCTCCGGGAGGGCGGCGCGCAGGCAGGCCAGGGTACGGTCGCGGTTGGTCGCCGGGTCGGGGTCGATCACCACCGGGTCGAGGCCGGTGAGGGCGTGGTGCAGGGTGGCGCCCAGGGCGTAGTGGTCCTCGGTGGAATCCTCCCCGGTGGCGCCGGGCAGGCCGTACCCGGCGGTGGCGCCCGGCGGGCGGTCGCCGTCGAGGGCGCTCACGCCGAAGTCGACCAGCGCGGGCCGGCCGTCCCGGTCGAGCACGACGTTCGCGGGCTTGAGGTCGCAGACCACCACGCCGCGCGCGTGCACCGCGTCCAGCACCCGCAGCAACGCGCGCGCCAGCGTCCACCAGTCCCGCCCGCCCGCGCTGTCCGCAGAATCCGCGCCGCCCGCGTCTCCCGCCTCGGCGCCGTACGGGCCGGCGGTGAGCACCTCGCGGCGCAGGTCGGTCCGCCCGCAGGCGGTGCTGACCAGGTACTCGTCGGTGCCGTGTCGGAAGTAGTCGACCAGCGCGGGCACTCCGGGGACCCCGGCCAGCGCGTCGAGCACCCGGCGCTCGTGCCGCAGCCGGCCGCGCGCGTCGACACCCGCGCCGTCCTCGGCGACGAAGGCCCGGGCCTGCTTGACCACCACCTCGCGCCCGGTGGCGAGGTGGACCGCGCGGTAGACGTGGCCGCTCGGCGCGCGGGTGATGCCGGCGGTGATCCGGTAGCGGCCGTCGCCGACCCGGGTGGTCGCCGGGCGGGCGGGGGCGCCGGGCGCCTCGAACGGGTCGCTCGCCCAGGGCGGTCGGCGATAGCGGGCCTCGGCCAGGCCGGGGAACAGCGCGCCGTCCGGGCCGGCCATGCCGGCCTGGGCCTCGTCGTCGGTGACCCGGAACGGGCCGTAGCGGTAGTGCACCGGGGCGTCCGGCCGGACCCGGCGGTCGCTGACCACCGCGGGGCCTTCCCGGCCGGCCAGCGCCTGTGCCAACTCCAGCCCCAGGGCGCGGACTTCCTCGGGCCGGGGGTAGACCGTGACGGCCTTGCCCACGGCGGCGGCGCCGTGCCGGCCGCTGTTGAGCTCCCACAGCGCGGCCGTGCTCACCGCGAACTTCACGTCGCAGACCCGGCCGAGCAGGATCGGGAGCGCCGTGTCCAGCAGCGCTTCGAAGCCGTCCGGGCGGGCGGAGAGGTGCAGCTTCCAGCCGTGGGCGAGCTCCGGCATGCGCGGGTCCCGGAGGTACCACCACTGGCCGTCGGTGCGCAGCGGGCGGTGCGGGCCGGGCGCGCGGGCGGCCAACTGCTCGGCCCTGCCGCCCAGTTGCTCCCGCAGTGCGTCCCGGTGCGCGGCCTCGGCGGAGCCGGGGTCGGGCGGTGCGTTCATGGTTCCGTCCTCCCCCGGTCCGCCGTGGTCCGCCGTTCCTTCGGATCCGGGTGGATCAGGCGTTGAACTCACAGGGGAAGCGGGTCGGGACGTAGGTCACCCACGGCTCGCCCAGGCAGGCGGCGGGCGCGAGGTCGGCGTCGAACTCGTCCTCGAAGACGATGGCGTCCTCGTCGATCTCCAGCGGGCCAGCGTCGCGGATGTCGGTCAGCAGGGCACTCATGGGGGTCCTCCCAATCATTCAGGTGGTTGGGTCCTGCGTGCTGAGCGGGCTCATGCTAGCCAGGCCACCCGACCCGGGACAGGGAGCTGACGGACCCGCCGGATCGACTACGACAAAGGGAGGTTCCGTTTGTGGACGCCGGCTCCCGCCCGCGCCCACCGGGACGACACGAGCCGGTCAGCCGCGCAGGCGCCGGGCCCGGAGGTACTCGCGGGCCAGCAGGCGCAGCGCGGCGGGCTTCGCCGGGCCCGCCGAACGGCGCAGCAGGGCGCCGAGGTCGGCGCGGGCGGCGGCGCTGGTGAGCTCCTCCACGCCGACGATGCAGCGGACCATCGGGCGGTGGGCGGGCGGCACCCGGTCGATCACGGCCCGGCCCTCGGCGAGGCTGCGGTCGGCCCGGTCCAGCAGGGCGGCGAGCAGAGCCCGTACGGCGGGCAGGTCGCGGGCCTGTTCCAGGTCGGCGCGGGTGACGCCGTGCTCCCGGAGGGTCTGCTCGGGGATGGTCAGCCGGCCCTCGGCGAGGTCCTCGGCGAGGTCGTTGACGAAGTCAAGCCGCTGGCTGCCGTCGATGAAGGTGCGGCAGGCGGCGCGGTAGTCGCCCTGGTCCCCGTCCGGACCGAGCAGGGCGGCGACCACCATGAAGCCGGGCAGCGAGTACCCGTCGATGTAGGCCTGGTGGTCCTCCTCGGTGGCGAACCCCGTGAAGTCCAGGTCGGCCCCGGTCGCGGCGAGGAAGTCCAGCACCCGGTCCCGCAGCACGGGGTGGGCGGCGACGCTGTTCAGCAGGGGGCGCAGCTCGGGGTCGTCGGTGCGGCCCGCGGCGAGGCTGTCGGTGACCTGCCGCTGCCAGCGGGCAGAGGCCGCCCGGCGTTCGGCGAGCGGGCCGCTGTCGAGCAGGGTGTCGGTGCGGTGCATGAAGGCGGCGGCGGCGATCACGTGCGGGACCGTCCGGGCGGGCAGCAGCAGGTCGGCGGCGAGCGCGACCTCCCGCTTGTACCGGGCGACCTGTTCCCGCTGCCGGCCGTAGTCGGCCCGCAGCCCGGCCTCCCGCACCCCGGCCGCGTCCAGCGCCCGCTCCCACCTGCCCACTCGGTCCACCCCATCGTTTGTTCGACGGGGGTCGAGCGTAGCCGGTGGGAGCGGGAGGACCTATTCGGGCTCCCGGGACCGTGCGGTCCCGGACCGCGGCCCCCGCGGCGCCGGACCGCAGGGCCCCGCGGCGCCGGTCAGCGCTGGCGGATCGCGGAGAACCCGCAGGCCGGGGTGCAGAGGGTGACGATGCCGCTGTAGCGGTGGGTGGTACGGCCCCGGGTGACGCTGTGCACGGTGTGCTTCTCGCGCAGGTTGAGCTCCCGGCAGCGCGGGCAGGCGGCACCGACCGGCTGGCCCCACGGGCGGTTCGGGTTGAGCTTGGCGATCGAGACGACCA
Source organism: Kitasatospora sp. NPDC001119 (assembly GCF_053598475.1). Lineage (NCBI taxonomy): Bacteria > Bacillati > Actinomycetota > Actinomycetes > Kitasatosporales > Streptomycetaceae > Kitasatospora > Kitasatospora sp. NPDC001119. The sequence continues at coordinate 10,617 of NZ_JBSFKI010000074.1, read as the reverse complement.
TCAGCACGGCGGCCACGCCCGCGCCGCCGAAGCCGACCACCCGCCACACGCCGTTCCCGGACTCCCGACGGTCGATCATCTCGTCGTACGAGTAGGTGCCCCCGCCGCCGCGGCTGGACCATATCCGGCACTCGCTGTGCCGGGTCATGGTCTTGCCGTCGCAGGTCGGCGGGGTGTTCGGGTCCGCCTTGCCGACCGCCAGGGCCAGGAAGAAGCCGAGTGCGATCAGCAGGCCGAACAGGACCACGGCGACGGTCCGGCTGCGCCCGGTGTGCAGCCGTTTGCGCTCGTTGTACGCCGTATCGATCACTGCCTGGGCCATGTTGCCCCCGTCGACCGCCACTGGCTCTCCTCCTGGTGTCCGCTTCGCCCGCCCGGCCCGTGGTACCGGGCCGGAGGCGCCCCTCGGGTGGGGGCGAGAAGAACCCACCACGAAGGGCGTTTGCTTGTACGGAACTTGGGAAGAACTTGACCTTTCAGTCCTCCGCCGCGACCGAGGCCAGGTAGGCCTCCGCCCTGGCCGGGTCGAAGTACCACTCCTCCAGGTCCGCCGGGTCGTCGAAGGCGTTGGCGAACCGGTGGGCCACGGCGGGCAGCGAACCCCCCGCCCCGAGGATCCGGAGGACGTGCGGGGGCGGCGGGGCGAGCAGCTCGTTGCTCCAGGTGGTGGAGGGGGCGGCGGTTCGCCAGAACCCGTCGAAGGCCGCCTGCTGGAAGGCCCGGTCGAAGGGCCTGTCGCCGTGGGCGAGGATCGCCTCCAGGTAGCCGGCGGCGCACTTGGCGGCGTTGTTGGAGCCCTGGCCCGCGATCGGGTCGTTGAGGACGACCACGTCCGCGACACCCAGCACCGTGCCACCGCCGGGCAGTTCGCCGATCGGACGGCGCACCCCCGGGGCGAAGCGCCCGGCCAGCGTCGCTCCGGCGTCGGTGAGTTCGACGCCGGCGCGGGTGCGGTCGTACTCCCAAGGCGTGAAGGCCTTCATCAACTCCAGCGTCACCCGCAGGTGTTCGGCGGGATCGCGGATCCCGTCGAAGGCGTCCGCCGGGCCGCCGGGAATCGCCTCCCAGACCATGGCGTCGCACGGGCCGGCCTCGGTCAGCGCCGGCACCAGGAAGAGCTCGCCGACACCCGGCACCAGGTTGCAGCGCACCGCCGGGTAGTCGTGCTCGGGGCGCGGACCGAGCCCGTGCACATAGCTGGCCGCCAGCGCCCGCTGCGGCCGCTCGTACGGGGAGCGCTCGTGGTCGCGCTCGAACAGCGAGGCCAGCGCGCCCTTTCCGGAGGCGACCAGCACCAGGTCGTACGAGCCGACCAGGTTCTGCAGGTCTGCCGCGGTCACCTGGCGCAGCTCCACCCGGCCGCCGCGCTCCGCGAACAGCTCCAGCCAGGTGGACATCTTCAGCCGCTGGTCGACGGACTGCGCGTAGGCGTCCAGCCGCCCGACCCAGTCGACCGCCCGCTCCGCCTCCGGCCCGGCGACCGACACCCCGAGGCCCTCGATCCGGGGCGCCCGATCGGCCCACAGGTCCAGGCCGAGGGCCCGCTCGGTGCGCAGCGCGGAGTCGAACATGCACTGGCTGGACATCACCCGACCGCCGCGCACCTCCTCCGGGCCGCGGTCGGTCAGCACGGTCACGTCGTAGCCGTGCGCCTGTAGCCCCAGGGCCAGTTGGAGTCCGGCCTGCCCTGCGCCGACGATCAGAACTCTGCGCATCGCCCCTGCTCTCCTGGTGGTACGTCCCGGACGGCGGCCCGGACGGACCGGCCGTCTCCGGCCTGCTTACCAGTCATCGGGGCCGCCCGTCCACGGGCCGTACCGACGCTTGTTCCCGCCCCTTGCCGACGCTCGTCCACGGCCCGTCGCGGCACCCGCGTCCTCGGCCCGCCTCACCCCGTGACCAGCCGCCGGCCGCTGACCTCCTCCGGGCGGATCCGCACCCAGCGCGGCCGCGCCCCGCCCGCCCAGGGGGCCGCGCCGGGCAGCCCGGCCAGCCGGTCGAGCTCGGCGGGGTCGTCCACGTAGTGCGCCGGGCCGAGGGCGAGCACGCTCCAGCCGCGCCCGAGGTACTCGTCGATGTGGTCGACCTGGAAGGAGACCGCGGCCCCCTCGACCGGGGCGGCGGCGTCGTGCTCGCCGGTGCGGTAGGCGAAGGAGCCCTGGTCCACCACGTAGTTGACCGGCAGCACCACCGGCCCCGGCTCGACCGGCAGGGCGATCCGGCCGATGCCGTGGCCGCCGACCAGCTGCCAGCACTCCGGCTCGGTGAGGTCGAGCAGCCGGGGGCGCGGGCCGGGGCCGCCCTGGCCGGGCGCGGCGTCGGCACGGCCGGACCGCAGCTCGCCCGGGGTGGTGTCGAGGGCGGCGGCGATCCGGACGAAGCCCGCCGGGTCGAAGCCGGGCCCCGCCTCCAGCAGGCACCGCAGGTAGCGGGGGGCCATCGCGGCCCGGTTGGCCAGGGCCTCCTCGCTGAGGCCCAGCTGCTCGCGCCGTTCGGCGATCCGATGGGCGACGGCGGCGGGGTCGGGGGTGTCGTTCACGGTGGTGACTCCTCGGCTGGCCGGGGGCCGTCTGGCCGCGTCCGGGCGTTGACCAGGGCGGATCCATCCAAGCGCCCGGCCCCCGGCAAGTCGAGCAACGGCCCGGCCCCGTGCGTGTCGGTCCGCGCCCCCGGACCGCCGGCTCCTCAGGACTGCTGTCCGGGACCGGCTAGCCCTTGGTCCTCCGGTCGCGCCAGGCCGGGGCGAGCGCGGCGAGCATCACCGCCGCGGTGAGCACGAACGCCCACGGGTAGCCCGTCGCGCCCGCGACCGCGCCGAAGGCGACGGCGCCGACGCCCATGCCGCCGTCGAAGGCGACGTTCCACAGCGCCGTCACGGTGCCGTACCCGGCGGGCGGCACCCGGGCGTACATCAGCGTCAGCGTCGCGTTCTGCGCGACGCCGAAGCCCGCGCCGAACACCGTGGCCCCGGCCACCACGGCGACCGGGCTGCCCGTCGAGGCCAGCAGCAGCACCCCGCCGGCGCAGACCAGCAGGGCGGGCAGCACCAGCCCGGACGCGCCCCGGCGGTCCCCGTACCGCCCGGCCAGCCAGCGGGTCGCCGTCGCGGCCGCGGGCTGGACCAGCAGCGCCGCCGCGACGGCGGCGGCGGACGGCACGGCGAGCGGCAGGAAGGTGACCAGGATCCCGGCCGCCAGCGCCGTCGCGCCGAACACCACGGCCGGGCGCAGCAGCGCGCCGCTGCGCAGCCCCTCCCGCAGGCCCACCGTCGGCCCGTCGGCCCGGGTGCGGTCCGGCAGCGCCGGGACGGAGACGACGGCGGCCAGCGGCGCCGCCGCACCGATCGCGAACACCCAGCCCCAGCCGACGTGCTGGGCCAGCCAGACACCGAGCGGCTGACCGGCCAGGGCGGTCAGCCCGGAGACCAGCCCGACCAGGGCGAGCCCCTCGCCGCGCCGTTCGGCCGGGATCAGCGCGGCGGTCAGCGCCCCGCCCGCGACCAGCGCGACGGCGAAGCCGAGCCCGCGCAGCAGGCAGACCGCGACCACGGCCGCCATGCCGCCGGTCCAGGCGAGCGCCAGGGTGGGCGCGCCCAGCAGCACCAGCCCGGCCGCCAGCGCCCAGCGGTGGCCGAACCTCGCGGTCAGCGACGGGGTGGCGAGCTCGCCGACCACGGTGGCGAACATCAGCGCGCCGGTGGCCAGACCCGCCGCGTGCTCGCCGCCGCCGGACTCCTGGGCGTACAACGGGACGGCGGAGAGCAGCAGGTTGAACCCGGTGGTGCAGCCGAAGAGGGAGACGAGGCGCACCAGCAGCGCCCACGTCACCAGCGGCGGCCGGGCGCGGCCGGAGCCCGCCGCGGAGGCGGTGGTGGTGGTCACCCGGCGACGCTACCGGCCCGCACGGGCCGCCGGTAGGCCCCGCCGAAGCCGCCGGGACACCGCCGGGACGCCGTCGGAGCCCCGGTCGGACCCGCGCCGAGGCCATAGGCCAGTCCTATGACCTCATAGATCATCACCACCTACTTCCCAGGTCATCCGTAGGGTTTGCTACAAAGGTTCAGACCACGTTTGCATCGCGCCCGACCGGAGGACCACTCGTCATGCCCCGCCCGATCCGAGTCGCGATCGTCGGAGCCGGCCCCGCCGGCATCTACGCCGCGGATGCCCTGCTGAAGTCCGACGCCGCCCAGGACCCCGGTGTCTCCATCGACCTGTTCGAGCGGATGCCCGCCCCGTTCGGTCTGATCCGCTACGGGGTCGCCCCCGACCACCCGCGTATCAAGGGCATCGTCACCGCCCTGCACCAGGTGCTCGACAAGCCCCAGGTCCGGCTGTTCGGCAACGTCGACTACCCGAACGACCTCGCCCTGGACGACCTGCACCGCTTCTACGACGCCGTGGTCTTCTCCACCGGCGCGATGGCCGACCGCGCCCTGGACATACCCGGCATCCACCTCGACGGCTCCTACGGCGCGGCCGACTTCGTCTCCTGGTACGACGGCCACCCGGACGTGCCCCGGACCTGGCCGCTGGAGGCCGAGAAGGTCGCCGTGCTCGGCGTCGGCAACGTCGCCCTGGACGTCGCCCGGGTCCTCGCCAAGACCGCCGACGAGCTGCTGCCCACCGAGATCCCGCCGAACGTCTACGAGGGCCTGCGGCGTAACCGGGCCGTCGAGGTGCACGTTTTCGGCCGCCGCGGCCCCGCCCAGGCCAAGTTCAGCCCGATGGAACTGCGTGAGCTGGACCACTCCCCCACCATCGAGGTGATCGTCGCCCCCGAGGACATCGAGTACGACGACGGCTCGATCGCCGAGCGCCGCGCGGTCAAGCACGTCGACCTGGTCGCCTCGACGCTGGAGAACTGGGCGATCCGCGACGTCGGCGACCGCCCGCACCGGGTGTACCTGCACTTCTTCGAGTCCCCGGTCGAGGTGCTCGGCGAGGACGGCAAGGTGGTCGGCCTGCGCACCGAGCGCACCGAGCTGGACGGCACCGGCAACGTGCGCGGCACCGGCGCCTTCACCGACTGGGACGTCCAGTCGGTCTACCGCGCGGTCGGCTACTACTCCGACGAGCTGCCCAAGCTGCCCTTCGACCCGGCCTCGGGCACCGTCCCGCACCAGGCCGGACGGGTCCTGGACGGCGACGGCTCGCACCGCACCGCCACGTACGTCACCGGCTGGATCAAGCGCGGCCCGGTCGGCCTGATCGGCCACACCAAGGGCGACGCCAACGAGACCGTCGCCTGCCTGCTGGACGACCACGCGGCCGACCGCCTGCCCGGCGCCGTCGAGCCGGAGCCGGCGGCCGTCGAGGAGCACCTGCGCGCGCAGGGCGTCCGCTTCACCACCTGGGACGGCTGGAAGCTGCTGGACGCCCACGAGCGCGCGCTCGGCGAGGCCGAGCAGCGCGAGCGGGTCAAGGTCGTCGAGCGCGAGTCCATGCTCCGCCACAGCGGGGCCTGAGCCGCGGCGGGCCCGGGCGCCTGAGCCCGGGCCTGGCGCGGACCGCCACCGCCGCCGCCGAATCCCACGGGAATTCCGTCCGGAACACAGGAACACGCCCGTGGGATTCCGCCGGCGGCGCGCGGATTTCCCGGCGTACCCGGGAGCACCCCCGTCAGGGGCGGACGATCGGCAGCAGCAGCTCGTCCACGATCTCCGCCGGATCGAGCTGCGTCGCCTCCCCGCCGCACATCTTGATCCGGTACAGCATCAGCGCCGGCACCAGGTCGGTGACCAGCGGGGTGACCGCCCCGGGGCGGACCTCGCCGCGCGTGGTGCCGCGGTCCAGCACCTCGGCGAGCAGCGCCGTCGTCGGCTCGACCACCCGCTCCAGCACGATCTCCACGAAGGCGTGCGCCCGCTGGTGGTCGAGCTCGTTCATGATGGCCCGCACCGCGGCGCCCAGCTCGCTGACCATCGCCGCCCGCAGCCGGGTCACCACCTCCAGCAGGTCCCCGCGCAGGCTGCCGGTGTCGGGGGCCGGGCCGGAGGGCGGCAGGCTGGCCCGCAGCGCGTCCATGACCAGCTCCTCCTTGGAGGACCAGCGGCGGTAGAGCGCGGCCTTGCCGGTCTGGGCGGCGGCGGCCACCCCCTCCATGGTGAGCCGGGCGTAGCCGTCGGTGGTGAGCTGTTGGAGGACCGCCTCGTAGATGGCGCTCTCCAGCGCCTCGCCGCGCCGCCGCAGCGGGGCGCCCGTCACCGGTCCGTGTCCGGTATCCGTCTCAGCGGTCATGGTTGCGCACCTTCTTCAATCGCCTTTCCTCGATCCCCGTCGCTCCCCGCATTCGCCCGCGGATCTCCAGGAAATCCCTGGTCGGCCGCGCGCACGGTGAAGCATTTCGTATATCACGGACATCGCGGGGGGCCACTGTCGATGTTAGTGAACGAACCCGTTCCCGCCGACGCCGCATAACAGAATTTCGATCATGCGTTCGATCCGATGGAGTTCCCGCACGTCGGGACCGGGACAGGACCGTGGCCTCATGCGGCTGGGGCGGGACGGGCGGTGGCATGGGGGTGCGGGTTGAAGCGGACCGCCTGCGGAACCCCGTGGAGGACCCCATGACCGACAGAACGGCCAACACCGCGCTGATGGCCGCCGGCGTCGCCGCGGTCTTCGCCGCGGTGAGCATCGCCGCCGCCCTCCGGGCGTGCAAGTGCCCGGTCCGGGGCGGCGAGAGCGCCTCGGAGACGGGACGGAGCCACCGTCCCGGCCCCGGCAGCAGCTCTTCCCCCGGCAGCCACCCCCACGGCTGCACTCCCCCCAACTGCCACTGACCCCCTCGTCCTCCCCTTCCTCGGAAGCACCGATCCCGCCCCCGGCCGTCACCCGTCGCGCCGGGGGCCTCTTCGTTGGCCCCGGGCCGGGAAGGACCAGCCCCTCAGCCGCTCGCGGGCCTGCGCGGGAGCACCGCGTGCACCCGGGTGCCGCGCCGCAGGGCGTCCACGGTGCAGCTGCCGCCGATCTCCGCGGCCCGCTCCGACATCGACTGCAGCCCCACCCCCGGGTGCACCGGGAGCCCGTGGTCCGGGCCCCGCCCGTCGTCCTCGACCTCGAGTTCCAGGTGCCCGGCGTCCACCCGCACGGACACCGTGGCGCTGCTCGCCCGGGCGTGGCGCACCACGTTGTTGAGCGCCTCCGCGGTGATCCGGTAGACCGCGACCTCGACGGCGGCGGGCAGCGCCGGCAGCGGGTCGGGCTCCAGCCGGGTGGCGACGGCGAGGTCCGGGCCGCTGAAGGTCTCGGCGAGCCGGCCGAGCGCACTGGACAGGCCGTAGTCGCCCAGCGCCGTGGGCCCGAGCCGGTCGGTGATCCGCCGGACCTCCCGGACCGCCGTGGCGAGGTCGTCCGCGACCCGGTCCAGCACGCCGGAGAAGAGCGCCGGGTCGTCCACCGCGGCGGCGGCCTGGAGGCGCAGCCGCAGCCCGGCCAGCAGCGGGCCGAGGCCGTCGTGGATGTCCCGGCGCAGCTGGCGCCGCTCCTCCTCGCGGGCGGCGACGATCCGCTCGCGGCTGGCCCGCAGGTCCGCCATCAGCTGGAGCGAGGCGACGGCGGGCGCGGCCTGGTCGGCGAGCGAGCGCAGGATGTCACGGTCGCTGTCGTCGAGCGCCCGCTGCCCCGGGCGCGGGGCGACGGCGAGCCGTCCGATCCGCTCCCCGCGGTGCACCAGCGGGAAGCCCTCGCCGCCGCCGGTGAGCTCCCCGACGGCCGCCAGCGACCGTTCGCCGCTCCGCGTGGAGACGGTCAACTCCACGCCGGGGAGCAGCAGTTCCTCACTGACGGTGCGGCACAGCACGGCCGGCACCTCCTGCGGGTCGACGGTCTGGCTGACCCTCCCGGCGAGGCTGCGCAACACCTGGTACGGCTGGGCGCGCGAGCCGTAGTACCAGCGGTCGACGACGCCGGAGGCCCAGCGCACGCCCCGGGGCAGGCCGGTCGCGAGCAGGAAGACCGCGGCGACCACCACCAGCGCCCCGAGACCGGTCCCGGGCATCAGCATGGTGGAGAGCAGGCAGGCCACCACCACGAAGGCCACGGCCAGCCCGGCGGCCACCAGCAGGCCGGTCAGCACCCGCCGGGCGGCCCGGTCGAGCCGCCAGGACCCGTCCCGGACCACCACGGCGGCCAGGGTGAGCGTCCACAGCGCCGAGGTGACCGCGAACGCGGTGTACGCGGCCGTGCCCTGGTCGAAGTAGTAGCCGAGTTCGGCCCCGCCCCACAGCAGGTACACCCCGAGGCCGATCAGGACGTTCTGCCGGCGCCGCCGGGACGCCCCGCGGATCCGCGCGAGCGGGACGAGCACCACCAGGACGGTCAGCGCGACGTACACGACGAGCTGGGTGTCGAGCATCCGGTCGTTGAAGCCCTGCAGCAGGTGCGCGAGGCCGCTGCCCGCGAACGGGTTGGGCCGGCCGAACACGGTCGGCTCGGAGACGTAGTAGCTCGCCGGGGGCAGCCGCCACAGCGCCACGGCGCCGATCGCGAACCACCACCGCCTGCTCGGCAGCGTCCCGAACGGCAGCCACAGCGGCAGCGCGTGCCACAGGGCTCCGCTGACGGTGTCGCACAGCGAGGACAGCACCACCACCGCCCCGACCATGCGCGGGTCGCCCCCCTCGACCCAGATCGGGGCCTCGGCCGCGACCGGGAGGATCGTCGCCGCCCCGTACACGAGCAGCACCCAGCCGAGCTGGCTCCCCGGCCGGTGGGCGTGCAGCAGTACTCCACCGGCGACGGCGGCGAGGCCGTACCCGAGCACCGCCAGGTCGTGGGTGGGCACCGAGACCCCGGGCGCGCCGAGGTGGCTCAGCACGTACCCGACCCACAGCCCGCCGGCCACCACGCAGACGAGCGCGCACAGCCCGGCCGCGGCCAGTTGTCGCTCCGCAGGACCGGACCGAGGCCGCCACCAGGCTCTTCGCACGCTCTCCGCAGCCATGAGTCCGCCCCTTCGTCGTCGGGCTCCCGCATATCCCTGAAGTCTGCTCCACCCGTTGTCCCGGGTGCATGAGGCAGCGGCCCCCCGCCGGCCCCCGTGACAGCCGGAGGGCCTCGGCGGCGTCCGCCTGACGGACCGTGCGCGGGCCCGGCGGTCCTGCCGACCCGCGCCGCCACCGCACGGCGGTCCTCGCCGTGCGTCACCACCGGCACCGCCGCGGCTCGGCCCCGGGAGGCGGCGGGCGCGGCGCCCGCCGATACTGGGGCCGCGACCTCCCAGGCCACCCGACACCCCCGGAGGAACCATGGACTACGGTCTCGGCGTACGGCTCGACCGGCCGTTCGCACAGGCGGTGGAGGCGGTCACCGCCGCGCTCAAGGAGCAGGGCTTCGGCGTCCTGACCACCATCGACGTCCGGACGACGCTGCGCGAGAAGATCGGCGCGGAGGTCGAGGACTACCTGATCCTCGGCGCCTGCAACCCCGCCCTCGCCCACCGCGCGCTCCAGGCCGACCGCCGGATCGGGCTGCTGCTGCCCTGCAACGTGGTGGTCCGGACGGACGGCGACGCCACGGTGGTGGAGGCCGTCGACCCGCAGACGATGGTCGCCCTGGCCGGGTCCGGGGGCGGGCTGGGCGAGGTCGCGGACGAGGCGGCGCGGCGGCTGAACGCCGCCCTGGACACGCTGCGCGGATGAGGAGCAGACCATGACCGCACCCGTCGTCGCCGGATTCGACGGCTCGCCCGAGAGCCTCGCCGCCACCGAGTGGGCCGCCCGGGAGGCGCGGCGCCGCGGCTGCCCGCTGGACCTCCTGGAGGCCTGGCCCTGGCCGCACCGGGACGTGGTCGGCAGCGAGGAGACGTACCGCGACGCCCTGGACCGGCTGGAGCTGCGGGCGCGGGAGCTGCGCCCGCTGGCCGGCGACGGGCCGGTCACCTCGGCGATCGTCCCGACCGACCCGGCCGAGGCGCTGGAGGCCGTCGGCACGTCGGCCGCCCTGCTCGTCCTGGGCTCGCGCGGGCTGGGCGCGGTGCGCGGCTTCCTGGTCGGCTCGGTGAGCCAGGAGGTGCTGCGCCGGGCGGGCTGCCCGGTGGTGCTGGTCCGGGCCGAGGCGGAGGAGTCGGAGGGCCCGGTGCTGGTGGGCCTGGACCTCGCCCATCCGATGGACGACGTGCTGGCCTTCGCCTTCGACGCGGCCGCCCGGCGCCGGGCGCCGCTGCGGGTGGTGCACGTCTGGTCGCCGCCGGTCTCCAGCCAGTACACGGCACTCGAGGCCGTCGGCGGGCTGGGCGAACTCGCCTCCGTCGACCGGGCCCGGTTCGCCGAGCAGGTGACCCCCTGGCGGGAGCGCCACCCCGAGGTGGCGGTGACCGCCGACCTGATCCAGGGAAGCGCCTCCGTCGCCCTGGTGGACGCGGCGGCCGGAGCCCGGCTGCTCGTCGTCGGCCGCCGCGTCCGCCGCACCCTCCTCGGCGCCCACCTCGGCCCGGTCGCGCACGCCGCGATCCACCACGTCCGGTGCCCGGTCGCCCTCGTCCCGCACGGCTGACCGGGGCGGTGCCCGCCGGCGGCGGGGCCGGGAACGGCGCGGGCCGGCGCACCCGTCGTCGGTCGGGCAGCGGCCAGCGGCTGTCCGTCAGCACCAGCGCAGGCTCGGCGTCCGCCAGGAT
>NZ_JBSFKI010000073.1:0-28748 GCF_053598475.1 Kitasatospora sp. NPDC001119 | reverse complement strand
CTCCACACCTACAATCACCACCGCGGACACACCGCACTCGCAGGCAAACCACCCGCCAGCCGCGTCCCCAACCTCACGGGTCAGAACACCTAGGGCGCGCCGTCGCAGCGTGATGGCCATGAGGCCGAACCCCCACGGCGCCGAAGCGATTCGTTCCGGCCCCGTGTACCGGCCACGCACCCGCTACCAACGTTCACAAGCGGGCCACCGGCTCTGCTCACAAGGGCTCCGCGAACAGCGGCGCCACCACCATGAAGGGATGACCGAGATATTGCCAACCACGCCCGATACCCCTGTCCCGCCCACCTACCAGCGAAACGACCTGGTGCACCGGCCCGAGGGGGACGAGCTCATTGATGTCACCGGGTTCCTCCAGGATGGCGGCACGGTCCGGATCTCATTCGACCCCGGCCAGTCGGGCGCGGTCGACGAAGACGGCGTCGTCACCCAGGAGCCGATCGAGGAGTGCTTCATCGTCACCGCCCACGATCACGGCGGCACCAAGATCGGCTCCGGCACGGGGCGCTCAGTGGCCGAGGCGATGCTGCGACTGCACCGTCCACCCGCCCCCGCCCCCAGCGCCTACTCGACCGAACCTCCGTTCTAGGATCCGCCTGTCGGATGGATCGAGCAGACCGACGACGGTCGGCGCATCGAGCACGACCTACAGCTCGCCGACCCCGACGGCGAACTGGTGATCCCGGGCAACGCCATCGACTGGTGGCTCACCCGCGGGGCGGTGGGAGCCCCTCTGCGCAGCTCCTGCACCCACGGATGGATCAGGACCGTCCCCGACCCGGCCCTGCCTGAGCTCCCGCCGGCGGCCGACCCGCCGACTGAGCCCTCCCCCTGCGCCGTCAGCAGACGTTGACGGCGTTGGAGCTGGTCTTCTCCTTCGACTCCACCAACAGCGTCCCCACCATGACGGACTCGGACGGGCACGAGACGCTGCGGCGCCTCGCCCCGCCCTTCGTGCTCAAGCTGGTCAATCTCTAGGAACCCTCAGCCCGAGCAGCCGAGGCCTGACACGAATCTGCCGCTGGTCCGGCAATGGCGAATGCCATTCCGCACAGTCGCGACATGATGCACCTGTCAATAGCGGTCATCAATTGACAAAATCGGCCACCCCGTGAGCATAGAATCAATGCCATATGTCACATAATCCTATAATCCAGTCACCCAATCGGGTGAACAGTCCTTCGGCCTTCGCACAGCACCGTTTCCCGCTTCGTAGCGTTGCCGTTAGTCCGAACGAGCCACAACCAACCGGTGCCAGTGGCGGATGACAGTAAATTCCGCGTGCCTGCATCGGCATTCCGCGTTGTGTTCTCGAAGGACGCCGCGCAAGGAAGGGGCTCCTTCGGTTAGGTCACCCGAAAGGTATCGGGCGGCTGACTACCGCATGAAGCCCACTGCACGACCGGCAGTGGGCTGCGCAACACTTCACCAAGGAGGAGAGGCTGTGCTCACTTACTCGCGCCGGCGATCGGCCGCCTCTCCTTCGGCCCCTTCGCAGACGGAACCGAGGCCGCAGGGGCTCACCGGACCCCGCTCAACCGGAACGGCCCGTCGTCGGCGGGCGCAAAGGGCCTTATGGAGGCCCTTGCCGATGGCGCGCAGCACCAAGCTCAGGAGCGGCCAGCCGATCCTCACAAGGAGGGCGGCCTCCTCGGCCGCCGCGCCTTCCAGGAAAGCGTCGATGAGCTCGGGCGCCGCTACCTTCAGCGCCAGGTTGAGCACATCCACACACCGCTCGGCCGGCTGCGGTGTAGCCGTGCACCCGCGCGGGCATCCCCAAAAACGGGCCGTGGGAGACTGCGGCTCTGCGCCCGAATTTGTATTCGGGCAGCGAGCAGGGGTTTCACTCATGTGATCCTCCTGTGTTTCCAGGGTGGCTCCCAGCGGCCTGGCCAAAGTTGTCAGGCCGAGTCCAGGCCGCTGGGGGGCATTCAAATGGCTACCGGCATCAGCCGGATCCCCATTCCACATATGAGAACGAGAAGGGTCTAGTCGGGTTACCCTTCAGCACGCCTGCGGGTTAATAAATTCTTTTTTGCTTCCACGCTGGGAATGGTTGTGGTACACGCTCGCCGCCTGCACCGATTGGCGTGAGCAATTCAAGGCCCGGTCGGTTCCAGACACGGCCCGAGTTCCCGCTGAGGTGCTCGGCCGCGCCCAAGATGATGAGGATCGCCACGTCCGTGATCCAACATGTCCGCTGACCACGGTCTGGTCGGGCCGCTCCGCAGCGCCGGGGCTCGTCCTCGGGCTGGAGCGCGACAGCCGATTCCGGGTAGCCCAAGGCGGCTCCACGATGGCACTAGGGTGAGCTCGTACGGCTAGACCGGGTGTGGAGGCGGAACTTCATGGGCGAGGGCACGGACCGGGCTGTCGATGTCGTCGTTCTCACGATGAACGACCGGTGGGCCGAGTTCCGTGACGCGATGGCGTCGGTGCTCGCCCAGAAGGGGGTCAGCCTGCGGACGGTGATCGTGGGCAACGGCGTCGAGCCGGCCACCGTTCCGGCCGGGGCGGTCTCCGTGGCCCTGCCGGAGAACATGGGGATTCCCGAGGGGCGCAACGTTGGGGCGCGGGCGCTGGCCGGCCCGGATGCCGGGGAGTTCCTGCTGTTCTTCGACAACGACGCGATCCTGCCGGAGACCGACACCGTCGCGCGCCTGGTGGCCGAGTTCGACCGGCATCCCGACGCGGCGTACGTCCAGCCCCGGATCGCTGATCCCACCACAGGGGAGACGCTGGGACGGTGGGTGCCGCGGTTGAAGTCCTCCGACGCCCGGCGCCCGGGCGTGGTGACGGTGATGGCGGAGGGCATCGTGTTGATCCGCCGCACGGACTTCGAGGCCGTCGGTGGTTGGCCCGGGCACTTTTTTTTGTTCCACGAGGGCATCGACCTGTCGTGGCGGCTGTGGGATCTCGGGAAGACCGGCTGGTACGCGGCAGGCGTCGAGGTGCACCACCCGGCGACCAACCCGGCCAGGCACGGCCCGTTCTACCGGATGGTCGCGCGCAATCGGGTGTGGGTGGCCTACCGGCGTCTGCCGGCGCTGCTCGTGCCGGTGTACCTCGCGGCGTGGACGCTGATCAGCGTCTACCGGTTCCGGTCGGCGGGGCAGCTCCGGGTGTGGTTCAAGGGCCTCGCGGAGGGGCTGCGCGGCGGGCACGGTGAGCGACGGCCGATGAGCTGGCGCACGGTGTGGAGGCTCACCCGAGCCGGTCGGCCGCCGATCATCTGACCGACGGCCTCCAGCGTTCCCTGCTTGCGGGGCGTCAGATGGTGGCGGAGATCCGCTCCCGCACCTCTCTGGCCTCCGGTACGTGGGAGTGAGAGGACAAGGCGGCGGCTAGGTCCCGCAGCGGACCAGTGGTGCGCTGGGAGCTGATCTCGGCGGTGATGTCGAGCGCGTGGTGCGCGGTGGCGCAGGCGTCTTCGACGTGGCCCTGCTGGAGCTGGGCGTCGGCTGCCCGGACGAGGTAGATCGCCTGAGTCCGCACAGTACCGGCAGCCTCGCGGGCGCTGAGCGCGAACCCCTTCTCCGCCTGGTCCGCCCGGCCCATGGCGAGCTGGGTGGAGGCGAGGCTGCCAGCGTACTCGGAGCCGTCGAACCAGTACGCCCACTCCGGTTCACCGGTCTGATCAAGCCCGGCGGCTTCCAGCTTGGTCTGGGCGGCGTCGAGGTCTCTCCAGCAGCCAACGTCGTGTAGGTGGGAGCGCGCTCGCGCCCGCCGCGCGAGGACCAGCGCCTCCACGCGTGGTGCGGCCCTACCCCGTACGGCAGCCAGGGCGGCGGAGGCCAGTGCGTGGGCCTCGACGGCACGTCCCGTGTTGTACGAGGCTGCGGCCCAGAAGGTGAGGGTGTGGGCGCCCAGCGCCGGGTCGTCGGCCGCGTGCGCGGCCTGCAAGGCGGCCTTGAACGCCACGTCGTCACAGCGGCCGTGGACGTCGAACGCGGCCCAGGCCCGCATCCGGGCGAGGTCCGCGCCGGCCGCGTACAGGCGGCGCTGGTGGGCGAGGGTGTGACTGCGGTTGGTCAGCAGGTCGGTAACGGCAGCCAGCGTCGCCGCCGTGTCCCGGATCAGGGTGCCGCCACCGTCCTCGTCATCAGCCAGCCGCAGTTCCCGCACCCGGCGCTCGATCGTCGTGACGGCGCCTTCTCCGATGCGCCGGCCCGTGGTGAGCTGCGCCGCCACGACCGGGTCCGCCGTGAGCCACGAGAACAGGGCGGCGGTCATCGCGGCCGAGCCGAGGAAGAACGTCCGACGGTCCATGGGGCTTCCGATCACGTCTTTGAGGGCGCCTACGGTGCCGGGTCCCGACCACGGGTACTCGTTGGGCTGCTGGAGCGGGTCGAACTGCAGCCACTGGGGCCACGGGTGGGATTCGACCAGGGCGCTGTCGATGCCGATCACGTCGGCCATGACGAGCTGCGTGAGGTTGTCGGGGGTCCTGCCGCTCTCCCAGCGTAAGACCCCGTCCCGCCCGGTTCCTAGAGGCGTGCCGAGTTCGGCACTGCGCTCGCGTAACTTCCGTGCGAAGGCGGACCGTTCGAGGCTCCTGACTTCGCGTACACGGATGAGCGGATGTTCCTGCGGCTGCGCGGTCAACCTGTCCCTCCCCTGGGCGTGTGACAGCGATCCGCCCGACGCTACTGGTCGAGCGACGTGCCCGACAGCCCCTTCGGGCGCTGCTCCGGCGCTGCTCATCGGCGCACCAGCGCAGCACCGTGCCAGATGCTTCCGGTGCCTCGTGGTGGGAGCGCATCGTAGACCTCCCCCGGTCGAACGCCGGGAGGCTTCCCGTCGCACTGCTCTCACGCGCCGGACCGAATTCCCCTGATCGGAGCGCATGTTGACGAGTACCGTCACCGGGACGCAGACCTTCGCCACCGCATACCTGGAGCGGCTGGCCGACGAAGTGATCCCCGAGGAGCACGCCGTCCTGACGGCGGAGGACGCCCGCGCGACCTACTTCCGCGACGCCGACGCCCTGGAGGTCAAACAGAAGATCCACGACCGGTTCCGCACCAACCCGAAAGCCCTGCACGACCACCTGCTGGAGGCCCTCGCCCTGCGCGGTACCGAGGAGCTGCTGGACCTGGGCTGCGGCAACGCCTTCGTGCTTGAGCGGCTACGACCGCACCTGGCAGCCGGCCACCTCACGGGCGTGGACATCTCCCCGGCGATGCTCGCCGCCGCCCGACACCGCCTGGCGGGGGTGGCGACGCCGTGCGAGTGGATCGAGGGCAGCGCCGACCGGCTCGACGCCCTCGCGGACGACACCTTCGACCGCGTCATGTGTGTCTACACCGCGCACTACGTCGCCGACCTGGACCGGTGCTTCGCCGAGGCCCGACGGGTCCTGCGCCCGGGGGGCCGGTTCCTGCTCACCACCGACCGGCCCGACTCGATGGTGGAGATGTACGACGTCCACCTGCGCGCCCTGCGGGCCCTGAACGGCCCCGCGCATCTGGCCAGGGCATCGTCCAAAGCCCGGATCTCCCTCACCAACGGCCACCGACACCTGGCTCCGCACTTCGACCAGGTCCGGCTCCTGGAGTGGCAGGACCAGCTGCAATTCGCCGACGTCCAGCCCTTCCTGGACTTCTACCGTGCCTCCTACCACTGCTCCGCCGCCTCGGGGCCCGCCCCCGCCCCGCCCTCCCTGCTCGCCGCGCTGGAAGAGCGCGTGACCGCGGCCGTCGCCGAGGTCATCGCCACCTACGGCTACTTCGCCGTCACCAAGTTCTCCGGCACCTTCATCTGTTCCTGACCTACCCCCTCTCCCCGACCCCGTGAAGGAGGGCCCCATGGCCCGCCCCGCCCCCGGCCCGCTGACCGGCGCACGCGTCCTGGTCACCGGCGGCGCCGGCTTCATCGGCACCGCCGTGCGCGACACCCTGCTGCGCGCCGGAGCCCACCCCACGCTGCTCGACGACCTGTCCGCCTACGACCCCGCCGTCTTCACACTCCTGGGCACCGGCCGCAGCGACCCGGACCTGGTCTTCGGCGACGTCGGCGACGAGACCCTCGTACGCCACCTCGTCGCCGACGCCGACTACGTCCTCCACGCCGCCGCGCACTCCACCGTCCAGGGCTGCCTCGCCGCCCCGAAGACCGCGTTCCGCTCCAACCTCGCCGGCACCGACACCGTGGTGCGCGCCGTCGCCGACACCCCCGGAGTGCGGCGCCTCGTGCTGCTGTCCACCGCCCAGGTGTACGGCCACGGCGGTCCGGACGCCGACCCGACCCGCCCGCGCCTGTTCACCGAGACCCAGCCACACCAGCCCCTCAATCCGTACGCCAGCTCGAAGGCGTGGGCCGAGCAGCACACCCGCCACCTCCTGCGCGCGTCCGGCCGCGACTTCACCGTGCTGCGCCCCTTCTCTGTCTACGGGCCCGGCCAGGTGCCCAAGCCGGGGGCGGCGAGTTGGGTGGTCGCGCAGTTCACGATGTACGCGACTCTCGGGCAGGAGCTGCTGCTCAACAACGGCGGTGTGCAGGCGCGCGACTTCCTGTTCCGCGACGACGCCGCTGAGGCGATCGTGCGGTCGCTGACCGCACCCGGCGCCGCCGGGCAGACACTCAACCTGGGCACGGGCGTGCAGACCTCGGTGCGCGAGGTGGCCGAGCAGGTCGTCGCGCACTTCCCCGGCACCGAGATGCGCATCGCGCCGCCCGCCGCCGGCGACCCGCTGGGCGGTCGGGCCGACACCGCGCTCATGCACGCCGCCCTGGAGTGGGCGCCTGCGGTGACCGTCGCCGACGGCATCGCCCGCTACGTCGAGTGGGTCACCGCCACCCCCCAGGCCGTGCCCGAGTGGATGCGAGCCGAGACCTCCGCCAGCCGCCTGGCCGCCTGGTCGGGTACGGCTCCCGCCCGTTCCTGACCCCGCCGTCCCCGGTCGGGCCCGCCCCACGGCGGGCCCGAGCTCACCCGCCCCACACCTCTACCTCCTGGAAGGGACCACCATGGCAAGGAAGCTGAGGGCCGCGGTCGTCGGCCTCGGCTGGGCCGGCTCCGTCCACGCCCGCACCCTGGACGCGCTGGACGGCGTCGACGTCGTCGCCCTGGCCGACCCGGACCCCCGCCGCCGCGCCCAGTTTCCGGGGTACCGCACCGTCCCCCACCTGCGGGACCTGCTGGTGTCGGACCTCGACTACTGCGTCGTCGCCGCGCCGACCGCCGCCCACGAGGGCCTCGCGCTGCAGCTCGCCGCCGCCGGCGTCCCGGCGCTGATCGAGAAACCCCTCGCGTCCACCACGGCCGCCGCCCGTCGCATCGAGGACGCCTTCCGCAAGGCCGGCGTCCTCGCCGCGGTCGGCCACACCGAGCGGCACACCGCCCCCGTGGCGGAGCTCGCCCGCCTGCTGCACTCCGGGGAGTTCGGCTCGCTGTGGCACATCGACGCCCGCCGCCAGGGGCCGTACTCCGGCCGGATCCGCGACGTCGGGGTGACCCTCGACCTGGCCGTGCACGACCTCGACCTGGGCGCCTGGCTCGCCCGCGCGCCGATCGAGTCCGTCACCGCCGACACCGTGCGCATCGCCGGCCCGCACGAGGACCTCGTCACCGCCACCGCGCGCCTGGGCGGCGCGCTGCTGAACGTCCACGCCGACTGGATCAGCCCGCGCAAGGCCCGCACCGTGCAGGTGCGCACCGAAGCGGGCCTGCTGACTGCCGACGCCGTCGCCGGCACCCTCACCCTGCACGCCAACAGCGCCCCCGCCGACGAGACCGGGGCCTTCCGCGGGGTGGGCAGCGGACCGGCGGTCGTCCTGCCCGTGGCCGAGCGCCCGGCCCCGTTCACCGTCCAGCACGAGCTGCTGCGCGACGCCCTGCTCGGCCACGACGTCGGCGGGCTCGTCCCCCTGGGCGACGGCGCCGCTGCGGTCGCCGCCGCCGAGGCGGTCCTCGCCGCCGCTGCGACAGGCCGCTCGACGCCGGTCGCCGCCCGCCGGCTCGCCGCCGCCTGAGCGCCGAGGAGCTGTCGATGCCCGCGCTTCACGAACTCGCCGACGCCCGGTGCCTGCCGGACCACCAGGTGATGGACCGGGCCACCCTGGAGTGGATCGCCGCCCACCGGCCGCCCGCCGCCTCCGGCCCGGCCGCCGCCCTCCCGCCCGGCACCACCGCCCTGGTGCCCGCCGAGGACTGGTTCGCCGAAGCGGCACTGACCGACACCCTCCACGGCGTGCGGCACAACGCCCGCGTCTCGGTCCTCGCCGCCGTTCTCGCCGCCCTGCACCACCTCGACGCCGGCCACACCCTGGCCCTCACGGTGGCTGCCTCCGTCCACGACTGCCGACGGCACAACGACCGCACCGACGCGGGCCACGGCGAGCGCGCCGCCCGCTGGCTCCACCGGCAGCACCACGTCGTCACCGCCGCCTTCGGCCTGCCCGACCTCACCGCCCCGCTTCTCGACGCAGCCACCACGGCCATCGCCCTGCACGACCTCCCGGCCCATGCCGCACCGCCCCACCGCCGCTGCGCCGACCCCCGTATCCGGCAGGTGGCCGACCTCCTCGCCGCCGCGGACGCCCTCGACCGCTACCGCCTGCCCGCCCTGCGCTGGTGGCCCGACCCCGCCCTCGTGCGCACCCCGCTGCCCGAGGCACTGCACGCCCTCGCCTTCCGGCTCGTACTGGACAGCGAACACGCCAGTCTCGACGGAGCCACCCACCACGGCGCCCTGCGCCACGCCCTCGACCTCGCCCGCCCGACCCGGGAGCAGCAGTGAACCCCGAATGGGAGTACGCCCACACCGACCACACCGCCCCCAGGCAGCGCCCCGCCCCCGCCGGGCTGGCCGCCACCGAGGCCCACTGGCTCCACTACCTGCACCACGAGACCCCCAACGGCGCGCTGATGGGCCGCGGCAACGCCATGCTCGCCACCCTCTCCGGCGGCGGCCCCCTGTACCTGATGCACACCACCGCTGCCCTGGACGCCATCCGCTCCAGTGGGCAGGTCCTCGGCGCCGCCGGCTGCCTGGTCGGCGCCCTGTACTGCGCGCCCCTCACCCTCACCGCCGCCGGGCTGCGCCCCCACAACCTCGGCTCCTATCTCATGGAGACCAAGGGCCACCGCGACGTGGTCGTCATCGAGATCACCCCGCCCGCCGCCGCGCCGGCCGAAGGCGTCGACTACCTGCGCCTGGGCGGCATCCACCTGGACACCTACCGCGAGCACCGGCACGCCCTGACCGGCGCCGAGGACGAGCGGCTGCGGGCCTCCGTGGTTCGGCGCGTGCAGGACAGCGCCGCCTTCCTCGACCTGATGCTCGCCAACGCCTGCGGCACCGCCACCGACCCGGCGCAGTTCCTCGACCGCCTCTCCCACGCCATCACCGCCGTCCCCTTCCTCGGCTACCTCTACTTCGAGGTGGTGTCCGAGTACCTGATGCTCCACTCCGCCTCGCCCGAGACCCGGGCCTGCGCGGCCCGGGGCGAGATGAACAACCGCCTCTACAAGCGCCTGGCGTTCGCCGCCGTCCCCACCATGGACCGGCTCTTCGACCTCGCCCTGTTCCGGCCCGGCCACCGGCGGCTCACCGACCTGCTCAGCCGCATCGAACCCGCGCTCGCCGAGCAGGCCCCCGTGTACGTGCGCAGCCGCCTGTCCCACCTGTTCGCCGCCACCGCCCTGGACGCCGCCCGGGACGCGCGCACCACCACCTTCCACGGCGCCCGCTTCGAGGACCTCGCCGCCATCGCCCCCCGGCTGCTCGGGCAGCTCCTGTTCCGCGAGCTGCGGACCCACCCCCGCTACCCGCAGCTGTTTCCCCTCATCGAGCAGGCCAAGGCCCACGGCGCCTACGCGTACTGGAACAGCCGCCGCATCACCGCCCCGTACAACGGGTTCCTGCCCAAGGGCGAGATCGGCGTCAACCTCGCCACCCCCGCCCCCGTCACCCTCTGGACCGCCGAGGCCTGCGAGCGCGGCCTGCTCCACCCCCGGGAGCGGATCGACGCCGCCCTCCACCCCCGCCTGGCCGATCTGCACGGCACCGCCCTCGGCAAAGCCTCCTTCGCCCAGCCCGCCGAAGGCCGGCCCGCGCTCCAGCCCGCCCACTGACCCCCGCCCCGCACTCCGACACGAGACAAGGACCACCATCATGCGCATCACGCTGCTCGGCGGCGCCGGCTACATCGGCACCGTCGCCGCCCACCGCCTCACCGAACTCGGCCACCACGTCACCGTCATGGACGGCCTCATCTACCGCCCCGGCGACGACCCGGCCGACCTCCTGCCCTCCGGCGCCGACTTCATCCGCGCCGACCTGCGCGACCCGAAGGCGCTGGGCACCGCCGCCGACGGCGCGGACGCGGTGGTGCACCTCGGCGGCCTGGTCGGCGAGCCGGCCTGCGCGGGCGACGAACAGCTCGCCGTCGAACTCAACTACGCCTCGCCGGTCCTGGCCGCCGAGGCCGCCCTCACGATGGGCGTCCCGCACTACGTGTTCTTCTCCTCCTGCAGCGTCTACGGCAGCCGCGAGGGCGTCGTCGACGAGGACACCGCCCCCAACCCGCTCGGCATCTACGCCCGCACCAAGGTCCTCGCCGAACGCCGCCTGGCCGGACTGTTCGCCGGCGCCGGGGCACTGACCGTACTGCGGCTGGCGACCGTCCACGGCCTCTCCCCGCGCCCGCGCCTGGACAGCGTCGCCAACAAGATGACCGCCCGGGCGGCCGCCAGCGGCCGCATCCCGCTCAACGGCGGCTCCCAGCGCCGCCCCCTCGTCCACGTCCGCGACGTCGCCGACGTCCTGGCCGCCGTCCTCGCCACCCCGCAGGACCTGGTGCTGAACGTCGGCGCCGACGCGGAGAACTACACCATCGGCGAGATCGCCCACACCGTGGCGGCGACGGTGGCCGGCTCGGGCATCGACTACGGGCCGGAACGGGACGAGGCGGACGCCCGCGACTACCGCACGAGCTTCGCCCGCCTGGAGGCCCTGCTGCCCGGCGCGTGCCGACGCACCCTCGCCGACGGCGTCGCCGAGATCGCCGCCGCGGTCGCCTCCGGCCGCCTCGGGGACGTGGACGCGCCCGAGTACGACAACCACTGCGGCCTGCTTGCCGCCCGCAGCACCGGGCGCCTCGCCATCGCCGCAACCGCCGACTGCCTGCGCCTGCACACCGAGTACACCGCCGCCGACTGGAGCGCCAAGTGACCGCCGCCACCGCCCCCGTGCTCGCGCCACTGCCCTGGAACCGGCCCCTGATCGGCGAGGACGACATCGCCAACGTCGTCGCCACCCTCCGCTCCGGGTGGCTCACCCACGGCCCCAACGCCAGCGCCTTCGAGCAGGCCGTCCGTGAGGACCTCGGCGTCGAAGACGCCTTCGCCGTCTCCTCGTGCACCGCCGCGCTGCACCTGGCCCTCCTCGCCGCCGGCATCGGGCCCGGCGACGAGGTCATCACCCCCAGCCTGACGTTCTGCGCCGCCCCCAACGCCATGCTGCAGGTCGGCGCCCGGCCTGTGTTCGTCGACGTCGAACCCGCCACCCTCAACACCAACCCCGAAGCCGTCCACGCCGCCATCACCCCGCGCACCAAGGCCATCGTCGCCATGCACTACGGCGGCCACCCCTGCGACCTGCGGGCGCTGCGCCACCTCGCCAACGAGCACGGACTCCTGCTCGTCGAGGACGCCGCCCACGCCCTGCTGGCCTGCCGCGACGGCCTGCGCGCCGGGTCCGTCGGCGACCTCGCCGTGTTCTCCTTCTACGCCAACAAGGTCCTCACCAGCGGCGAAGGCGGCATGCTGGTAGGCCGCGCCGACCTGGTCGCCAAGGCCCGCCTGCTGGGCCGGCACGGCATCGACTCCTCCGCCTGGAAACGGCACGGCAAGGGCAACACCGCCGACTACGACGTCACCGTGCCCGGCCTCAAGTACGTGATGTCGGACCTGAACGCCGCCCTCGGCCTCTCCCAGTACCGCAAACTTGCCGCGTTCACCGCCCGCCGCGCCGAGATCGCCGCCTCCTACACCGCCGCCCTCGCCGACCTGCCGGGCCTCACCACGCCTGCCGTCCTGCCCGGCGTCCAGCACGGCTGGTTCCTCTACCCGATCCTCGTGGACCCCGCCGCCGCGCCCCTGGACCGCACCTGCCTCGCCGAACGCCTCCAGACCGAGCACCGGATCGCCACGAGCATCCACTTCCGGCCCGTCCACACCCTTCACGCGTACCGCAACACCTCGCACCACCTCCTGCCGGTCACCGAACGCGCCGCCGCCCGGCAGCTGTCCCTGCCCTGCTACCCGGCCATGACCGACCACGACGTCGACCGCGTGATCAGCGCCGCCCGCGCGCAGTGGACCTGAGCACCCCCGTCCGCAACCCGCCGGGGCCCGGCCGCCGGCCTAGCGCACCCGGGCCCCGACAGGAAGCCACCAACCCGGTGCTCTGGCGCTGCTCCCCAGAGCACCAGGAGGGCAGCGCCTCCGCCCCTTCCCCCGCCCTCGCCGCACCGGGGATCGTGGACCCGCCGCGCTTCCTGCGGACACCCACCACCCCACCGCCCACGGGAGGCCGCGCCATGCCAGGAGACCTCCGCATCGCGCTCGGATCGGACCGGGCCGGCAGCAGCCACCGGACCGCCCTGCGCGCCGAACTCTCCGCGAACACCCTCGTCGCCGAGATCATCGACATCCCCAGTGGCGCCGCCGGGCACCACCGCCCCTACCCGGACGTCGCCCTCGCCGCCGGCCAGCTCGTCGCCACCGGCGCCGCCGACCGCGCGCTGCTCATCTGCCACACCGGCCTCGGCATGGCCCTCGCCGCCAACAAGGTGCGCGGCGTGCGGGCCGTCACCGCCCACGACCCGTACAGCATCGAACACGCCGTCCTGTTCAACGACGCCCAAGTGCTGTGCCTCGGCCAGGCACTCATCGGTGCCGACACCGCGGCCGGCCTGGTCCGCCAGTGGCTCGCCCTGCGCTTCGACCCCGGCAGCAAGGCCACGGCGCGCATCGCCGCCATCACCGCCTTCGAACAGCGCACCTGACACCGCCCCAGCTTCGTACCCCGTCCATGCCCGCGACCCGGCCGGGCGCCCCGTACCCGCGCACCGGCCCTCCTGGAGCGATGCCCATGCCCACCGACGCCCGCACCGCGCCCCGCACCACCACCGGCCTGCGCTGGCCCATTGAGCCCCTGCAGGGCGGCTGGTACACCGCCGCCGAACACGCCGCGATCCAGGAGGTGGTGACCGACTCCGCGTCCTGGCGTACCGGCTGGAAGGGCCCCCAGGTCGCCGACTTCGAGGAGTCCTTCGCCGCCCGCGCCGGCACCGCCGCGGCCATCTCCTTCAACAGCGGCGGCACCGCCCTGGAGATGGTGCTGCGCGCCCTCGACCTCCAGCCGGGCGACGAGGTCATCTCCTGCGCCCTCAACTTCGTCGGCACGCACCTGCCAGCCATCCACCAGGGCGGCACCCTCGTCCTCGCCGAACCCGACCCCCTCTCCCTGAACCTCGACCCGGCCGACACGGAGCAGCGCATCACGGCGCGCACCCGCGCCATCTTGCTCACCCACTGGAACGGGCACGTCGCCGACGTCCGTCCCTTCCTGGCCGCCGCCGCCCGCCACCCCCACCCCGTCCACGGACCGGCCCGCGTCATCGTCGACGCCGCCCGGGCCTGCGGCGGCACCGCCCCCTCCGGCGCGCCGGTGGGCCGCGAGGGCTGGGCGACGATGTTCAGCTTCGAGTCGAAGAAGCTGATGACCACCCTCGGCCAGGGCGGCATGGTCACCACCGACGACCTCGACCTCGCCGAACGCCTGCACCGGCTTCGCACCTACGGCGGGCGAGATCAGTGGGGCACGAACCAGATGCTGACCAAGGCCCAGGCCGCCGTCGGCCTCGTCCAGCTGCGGCGCCTGGACGAGATGAACGAGGCCCGCATAGCCCGTGCCCACCGGCGCACCGCCCTGCTGGCCGGCACCCCGCACCTCACGCTGCCCGAGACCGTCCACGGCCGTCGGCACCTCTACTACCGCTACAACCTCCTCGTCCCCGAGCACTGGGCCGGCCGCGGCCGCGACCTGCTCATGGAGACCCTGGCCGCCGACCACGGCGTCGGCAGCCTCATCAACGACCCGCTCACCTACGACGGCCACCAGTACATCAGCGGCCACACCGCCGGGCAGCGCTGCCCGCGCGCCGAGCAACTCGCCGCTCGACTGCTGTGCCCCGTCCTGCATCCGCTGATCAGCCCGGACGAGGAGAGCGTGATCTGCCAGGCGATCCGCGACGCCACCGCGCACGTCGCCAACGTGATCGACGGCTGAACACCGCCCCCCTTCCGACCACCCGCTCTCACCGAAGGAGCCATCCATGTCCGTACTCGCCGCAGAAACCGCCGCCATCCGAGCCAGCGAGATCCCCATCGTCGGCCCCTACCCGACCGACCGCCCCGACGGCGCCCTGCGCGTGGTCTTCCTCATCCCCTACGGCCACGCCTACTCGCTGATGTGCAACGGTCCGATGAGCCTGTACGACCTCGTCAACCGCACCGCCGGCATCCCCGCGTACGCCGAACGCGCCCTCCAGTACGACAACCTCGTCCGCGACGGGAACCGCCTCACCACCCCCGACGGCGAGCCCTACCGCACCATCGAATCCGCCGCGCCGGTCCACCAGGCCGACATCGTCGGCGTCTCCGTCACCAACTCCGGTGACCTCCACAGCGTCCTGCGCCTGCTCGACCTCGCCGGAATCCCCCGGCGCAGCGCCGACCGGGTCCCCGGCATCCACCCGCTGGTCGTCGGCGGCAACGCGGGCTTGGCCAACCCGGAGGTCCTCGCCGACTACCTCGACGTCGTGGCCATGGGCGAGGCCGAGGTCTCGTTCGCCGAACTCCTTCGCACCCTCCACGTGAATCCGCGGACCCCGGAGAACGACGCACTCGTGCAGATCTCCCGGATCCCCGGCCTGTACGTACCCGCGCTCTACGAGTACGACTTCGCCCCCGGCGGCGGTGTCCTGGCGGTTCGGCCCAAGGCCCCCACCGTGCCGGCCACGGTCAACACCCAGTTCCTCGAACTGCGGGACCTGCACGACGCGCACTTCACCTACCCGATCACCGACGGCACCGCCGCCGGTCTGATCCCGGTGCTCGGCTGCAAGCACAGCTGCCACTTCTGCACCCTCGGTGTGCCGCCGTTCCGCGAGGTCCCGATCGAGATCCTCACGGCCTACCTCGACCGCGTCGAGGAACTCGGCGTCGAGCGCATCATCATCAGCGCCCCGACCTTCACCCAGTACCGGAGGCGTGAAGAACTCCTCAACCGGATCCGGGCCTACTCCGACCGGGCCGCCGAGCGCGGCGTCAAGGTCACCACCATCATCGGCTCCGTCCGCGCCGACGAGATGACCTCCGACTACCTGCGCGACATCAACGAACTGGGGAACTTCGGACACCTGTTCACCGAGCTGAACCTCACCCAGGCTCGCGGAATCATCACGATCGCCCCCGAGTTCGCCTCTGCGGAACTCCTCGACATCTACTACAAGACCATGCGCCCGGAACGCGTCAACAAGACCATCGAGCAGTGCCGCGACACCGTCATCAACACGGTCATGCTCTATTTCATCGTCGGCGCGCCCGGCGAGCGTCCCGAGGACCGCCGCGCCATCGCCGACCGTGCCAAGGAGATCCGGGAACTCCTCGACCGGCCCGACGCAGCCGTGATCGTCAAGCTCCATGGGTTCATGCCCAAGCCCGGGACGCCTGGCCAGCGCCTGCGCATGTCCGACCCCGAAGCCCTCGACCGGTACGGTGACGAGATCGCGGCCAGGCTGCGCGACCTGGTCGGCCAGCCCGACTTCGACCAGCACTACCGCGTGCAGTTTGGCGAGAAGAGCCGCCTGTACCTGGAGGCCATCTGCCTGCGGGGCGACCGCCGGATCGGGCACGTCCTGGAGGACCTCTACGACAACGGGATGGACCCCACCAACCTGCCCAGGGACGTCCTGGTCGACACCCTGGCGGCCCACGGCCTCGACTTCGCGCGGCACCTGCGGCACATGGACGACCCGGTGCTGCCCTGGCACGTCTTCAACGACGTCGACCCCACGACGGAGCAGACCCTCATCAAGGCCCTCAACAACCGGCCGGGCTGGCAGTGACCGAGCCCGCTGTGCTGCCCTTCCCGGCCCACCCTGGCAAGTTCGCCTGGCCCTCTATCACCGACCCGGCCGACCACGTCGCCTACGTCCGCACCCGCTACCCGGGCGCCGACCTCTCCGCCGCAGCCGGCGCCGTCCTGGTCTACCCGCACTCCCTGCTGGAGCACGCCCGTACCGTCCACCGCCTGCACGACCTGGGACGGTGGACGTCCGGCACCCTCCACCTCACCGACGAGCAGATCGTCCTCTGCTCCGGGTTCGGCCGCGGCGCACCCGCAGCGGCCCTCCTGCTCGAACAACTCATCGCCCTCGGCGTCCGCCGCGTCATCACCATCGGCACCGCGGCCACCCTCCAACCGGACCTGCCGCCCGGGACGGTCGTCGTTGTCCGGCAGGCCTACCGCGACGAGGGCACCTCCCACCACTACCTCCCCCCAGGCCGCACCGTCGAGGCGTCGGCCCAGCTCAGCGACTCCTTCCGGTCGAACCTCGACGCAGCAGGATGCCCAGTGCGATGCGGCGCGGCATGGACCAGTGACGCTCTCTACCACGAGACAGCCGAAGAAGTCCGCGCCTACGCCGCCCAGGGAGTACTAGCCGCCGACATGGAAGCCGCCGGCATGCTGGCAGTCGCCCAGCACCGGGACGTCGCCGTCTCGGTCGGCCTGGTCGTCGCCGACTCACTGGCCCACCGTACGCCGCGCGCTGACCACCCGGACACCACCAGCGGCCTGAGAAGCGCCCTGTCTGCCGCCGTGGCAACGTTGACCGGTTGATGTCCGGGCTGCGCTCCGAGGTGTTCACCGGCCGCGTACCTCTACGGATGTCCCGTAACACCGGCGGGCACATACCGAAGATGCGGGCCCGTGGACGGCACCCACGGGGCGCACCCCATTGGCACCCAGGCCGGCGAGCGAAGGCCGACTGCCGACTGCCGACCACGGAAAGTAGCTCCCGATGAGCAATGGATCTGCCTGGACGGTCGTGCACGTGGATGGAAAGGGGGCCGGAGGGGGCACTTCGGGAGCGCTATCCCCGCTCCATCCCCGCTCAGGGATAAAAGGGACAGATTGAAGGCCAGGGAGAGCGCCAGCGCAGACGGCGAGGAAGCTCCAAATACGAAAAGAGCCAGGTCAGTTGCTCTCTGACCTGGCTCTCTCGCCAGTGGGGCGCCAGGGGCTCGAACCCTGAACCTACGGATTAAAAGTCCGCAGCTCTTGAGTTAGCGTCGGCGCGACGTAGGGGACCGACGGCCATGGACTCCTTACTTCGTCACAGACCGTAGCTGCCGTCCCGCGTCTGCCGTCACTTTCAGGGTACTCCGAGCCCTTGCCCGGCGCTCTGGCCGCGACCCACCGGGCAAGGACGCCATTCGCGGCACGCATCGCGACCGGCGTCGAGAAGCGCCTCCTCGCCCTCGGGTGACCTGCACAGACTCCCGGCGGCGGCTGGCCCTCCTCGGCGGTCGAAGACGTCAGGTGGCCTTCCACCCGGTGTGCCCACCGGGTCTCGACGCGCTTCGAAGAACGACACGTGCATACGGTCTGCCCCGTTCAGCACGCCAAACCCTGTTCCGCCCGTCCAGGCGGACAGGTGACTGTGGGCGTGCCCCGGCCGAGCCCGAGCGGCTCCACCCCACCAGAGGGAGACCATGCGCGTTCGACCCCACGTTCCCACCGCCAGCCGGCTTTCGGTTCCGACCCCGGCCGTCGCCGCAGCCCCCACGCACGAGGCCGATCCGGCACCGGAGTTCGACCTCCTGCACGGCGGCTGGTACTCGACCGAGGAACTCGCCGCACTGCTGGACGTCGACCCCTCGACGCTGCGGCGCTGGCGCACCGCCACTCCCCCGCAGGGACCGCCCTTCGTCCAGATCGCACCCCGGCTCTACCTCTACAGCATCCCCGACACCCAGCTGTGGCTCGCCCAGAAGCGCACCGACCCATCCGAGGCAGCCTGAATGCCCGACCACACCCAGCTCATCCCCATGGGTGTCGACCTCACCGACGACATCGAGCACCGCCCCGACCGCCGCCCGCAGTTCCGCTACCGCGCCCGTGTGCGCTGGACGGACCCCAACGGCGGCGGCCGCAAGTCGGCTTCCTCCTCCGTCCCCACGGAGGAGGAAGCCAAGGCCTGGATCGCCCGCATGAAGCGGGCAGCAGCACGCGGCATCACCCCCAAGACCCTCACCATGACCCTCGCCGAGTACGGCGACGAGAACTGGGACCTGGCGATGCGCGGCCTGGAGACCACCACCCTCGACCCCTACACCGCCGGCTGGAAGCTGCGCGTCACCCCGGTCCTCGGCCACATACCCGTCACCAGCATCACCAACGGCATCACCGACCGGGCCCTCCACTCATGGATCGCCGACGGGCTCAGCATCTCCTCCGTCAAGAACAGCCTCGCCCCGCTCGTGCGCATCATGGAGCAAGCCGTCCGCGACGGCCTCATCGACTTCAACCCTTCCCGCATGAGCGGCTGGCAGCGCCTCTACAAGAGGGCCGAGGACGAACTCGACGATCCCCGATCCCTCGCCCTCGCCGACTGGGACGCCCTCGACGAGCTCGCCAACGCCCTGGTCGAGCGCTCCCACAACCACTACCGCGGCTGGGGCGACATCGTCCGCTTCGCCGCCTGCACCGCCGCCCGCATCGGCGAAGTCTCCGGCGTCCGCGTCAAGGACATCAACCGCTTCGACTGGACCTGGGACCTGTGCCGCCAGACCACCACCGGCCCCGGCGGCCTCATCGACAAGGGCACCAAAGGCAAGCGGCGGCGCACTGTCCCCATCATCGAAGAGATCCGCGACCTCGTGAACTGGCGCATGAACGTCGTCGGCAACGACCCCATGGCCCGCCTCTTCACCGGGCCGCGCGGCGGCCGCATCACCACCGCCATCCTGCGCGACGCCACCCACTGGGACGAAGTCGTCGTCAGCCTCGGCTACGAGTACCTGCGCCGACACGACCTCCGGCACACCGGCCTCACCTGGTTCGCCGACGCCGGCGTACCCATCCACGTCCTCCAGAAAATCGCCGGACACGGCCACCTCACAACCACCCAGCGTTACCTGCACCCGGACAAGAGCTCCATCGAGAACGCCGGCCGTACCCTCAGCAAGCACCTGTCCACCGACCGCCACACCCCGCAGACACCAGCCTCCGCCCACCCGGCATCCGCAGAGGCGCCAGTACGCCACCTGCGTCTCGTCCAGTGAGCAACCACCGTGCTGTACAAGTGGACTTGTGACAGCAGAGGAAGAACTCGACACGCCACCTTGGGCACGGCTGCTGCGCCGCGAGCAGCTGGCACGCAACATCCACGGCAGCCTCAGAGCCTCCGGGTTCACCGTGCCGCTGGCAACGGTCCTCGACCACTACAGCGCTCCTGCCAGAACTCCGGAACCGGACGCTCCCACTCCCCCGCACGCGAGCGCGCCCTCAGCACAGCCCGCCGGATTCCCGGCAGCCCCAACCGGGTAGGGCTGCCGACGTATCGCTCAGGCAGCACGGACTCCCGCACCGGTCCGCACTGCCACGGACCAGGGGGTGGACGGGTGGCGCGCCGAAAGACCGTGGCGGAAATCCTCGCCGAGGCGTACCGCTTGAAGCAACAGGCACGAGCCGTGGAAGCCCAGCAGGCCGCCGCCCCGCCTGCCCCAGCCCCGCCCCCGGAAGCGGGAGGTCGACCCCGCCGTCGAACACGCCCGTCTCCTGGCCGCCGGCGAGAAGCACCTCCGGCGCGAGGAGGCCACCCGCGCCAAGGAAGCCGCGCGCGTGGAAGCCGAGTTGGCCAAACGCCAGACGGCCCGCCGCCGCGTCGTGGAGACACGGAGGCGCGAGGAGGCGCAGGCCGAAAAGGCAGCCGAACGGCAGGCCCGGCAGGCGGAGGCCGATCGCCTCAAGTCCCAGGCGGAGCAGGACACCGCCGACTGCCAACGACGCCGCGAGGAGCTTGAGACGGTCCTGTTCCTCCGGCCCGACGGCCTCGAACTGTGGCACCCGCACGTGGAACAGGCCTTCACCCACGACGGCCCTCAGGGCGTCTCGAACGTCGTCGAAGACCTGCTGCGACGCTCCCCCGTCCCCGACGGCTGCCGCACCGCGGCCCACGCCATCTACGTCCCGGAGGCCCAGCAACTCCTCATCGAGGTCGACCTCCCGAACCACGAGATCGTCCCCACCGTCGCCTCCTACCGCTACATCGCCCAGCGCTCCGAGATCGTTCCCCAGCCGCTCAAGCAGGCCGAGGTGCACGACGCCTACGCCCGCCTGGTGGCCCGCCTCGCCCTGCGGGCCCTGGACGAGGCGTTCTCCGTCACACCGGCCGCCTTCGTGGAGAGCATCATCCTCAACGGACGCGTCAACGCCACCGACCGCGCCACCAGCCAGGCAATCCGGGCCTGCGTCGTCAGCCTCGTCGCCCTACGCAAGGACTTCGCCGAACTGGTCCTGGACGAACCGAGACTCGACCCCCAACAGTGCCTGCACCGCCTCGGCGCCACCGTCTCCAAACACCCCCACGACCTGGAACCGGTCACACCCGTCGTCGAAGCAGACCTGTCCCGCTACCGCATCATCACCGAAACCGCCGTGGTGGCCACCCTCGACAGCCGGCCCGAACTGCTCCAAATGAACCCCTACGACTTCGAACGCCTGGTCCGCGAACTCTTCGAAGCCATGGGCTACGAGACCTGGCGCACCCAGGGCTCCCGCGACGACGGCGTGGACGCCGTCGCGACCTTGACCGACCCGACCGGATCCACCATCTTCGCCATCCAGGCCAAGCGCTCCAAGAACCTCGTATCGGTGAACACCGTCCGCGCCATGTCGGGCGTCATGCACGACAAGGACGCCGGCTACGGCATCGTTGTTACCACCTCGTGGTTCGGCAAGGACAGCTACGACTTCGCCCATCGCAACGGCCGCCTGCGCCTCATCGACGGCCGCAACCTCAAAGCCCTGCTCGCCGAACACCTGAACATCGACGCCCTGATCGGGCTGCCCAAGGTCCCCCCGGGCTGGCAGGCCGGTGACCTCGTGTAGGTGCGAACGCGCGCCCGCCTCACAGGGTTGCGGCGGACCCTCGGCCGATGGCTGCGACCCCCAGCAAGATCACAAAGCGGCGGCTCCACAGCCGCCCACCACCTGCCGGACCATCAACAGAAAGGCCGCTCTGGCCTGGCATTTCTCCCGCCCAACGGCCTTCCGACACAATGCCGGAACAACAGGATCTGGACCTGCGACAACCTCTATTTCCGCTGATGACTTGGCGCAAGTGAGGTTGAGGTTGGACGGGGGACTTCCACCTACGGCAAAGTCCGCCAGACCCTCGACAAGGCCGTCACCGCCCCGACAGTCCCGCCGCTGGCCCTGCAGCTGAAGCAGACGGCTGTGCCGGACTCGACTGCCCTCCCGCGGGAAAGGCCCACCAACGGCTCCACCGCTGCCGAGAGGAACCTCGGCGCCATTGCTCTCTGCCCCGGACGAGTCTCCGGAGAGATGGCTGGTCAACGGACTGTTCAGCCTCGCGCCGTCGATGCATGGACCGCCGGCTCCCTGAGTAGGCCTTCACCGATGCCTGACCGCTCTGGAACGCATGTTCTCCCTAAGATGTACTCACCAGAGGCGTGAGGAGCTTTGGAGTGGCCTCTATACCGGCCTACGACGCGAAGCGGCGGGCTGATGCTGTAAGTGGGCGGCTGACTGCGTTGTTCGACCGCTCGGCTAAGGGAGCCGGACAAGTGTGTCCGTGGGAGCTGGTCGTCTTCGACGACCTGAGCGCAGAGGCACGGGCGGCGGCGGCCTGGATCGTGGCTGATTCGGTCATGCAGGATCGCACCGGCAATCAGTCGGCGGCCTACAGCCTGTGGCGGCATGCCGTGCTCTCGGGAACGAAGCTGGCTGGCGACGACCGCGCGGAGGTGCTGGCCTTCGCCATACCGGTGTTCAAGGCGGCGGGAGAGGAAGCGACCAACGCCCTTATCGGATACGTCGGCGAGTGGCTGTGGTACCTGATAACGCGCGAGCTTCCGCCCGAGGTCGACCGGACAATCGAGATCATCAACTCCCCCAGCGGCACGGTGACGGACAGTGGTGGTGACGGGATCGTCGTTCATCGTCTGACAGGTGCGGAGGGCGGTTTCTCCTTCAGATTGTGGGAGATGAAGAAGTTCACGGCCGACCCTACGAAGTCGAGCGATGTGGGAACGACGATCCGGAACGCGTGGCGCCAGCTCGGCACGAGCGGGGCCGAATACCTGGCGATGATGTCGTTCGCCGACCAGCACCTTTCCAAAGACTCGCACGCGTTTGTCAGCACCCTCGTGCGGCAGTGGGTGCAGGCAGCCCCTTCCAGCAACGCGGGGGTGAGCGTGGCACTCGACGAGACCGCAGTCCCGCAGCAGGCCTTCCACTTGTCTCACACGCACTTCACATCGCATAGGCATGACGGCGCATTGGCAGGACTGATCATCGGCATCGATGAACTCGGTGAATTCGCCAAGGACGTAAGGAGCTATGTGTGGAACGCACTCTAGACCTTCAGGTCCTGACCCTTGCCCTTGGCAATCACAGCGGAGCGATCCTTCCCGCCCCTGCGGAGCTTCTTGCCCTGCTGACGGAGCTGGAGATCAATGCCGTGCGAGCTGACGCAGGTGTTCCGGAGGACGTCCTGAACACTGCGTGGCTCCTCCACGGCCTTGCCGCAGTCAGCCCTGGCGCCGCGGACTATGACCCCGCCCAGGTACGTCATGCGTTCGCCGTCAGTGCTCACGTCCTCGATCTTGCCCTCGCCGGTGAGCACGACGACAACGAGCGTCTGAAGATCGCATTCGCTGCGCAGGCTGGCTACCGGCGATGCGAGCAGGACCCCAACGCCACTGCGGTCTACCGCTCAGTCGAACGGCTCGTAAGAACCGACACAGAGCTCCCCGAGCACATCGAAACCCTCGCCCTCGAGGCGGGCGTGGCCTTCCTCGGCATGGACCGCCCCAAACTCACCACGGTGCTTCAGGCTTGGCGCCGCCAGCTCGCCCAACTCCGCGCACTTCTCGGCCGCCGCTTCGATCGGCCGGACACTCTGGCCGGCACCATGTACGGTCCGGCCGAGGCCGTCGTCAACGCAGTTCACCACCTCCACCAGCACCTCGCATTCGGCGACCAGAACGACCTCGACACTGCGGTGCAGCTACTCGGGGATGTCGTGGCGCAGCAGACTGGTACCGGCGACTTGCTGGCGCGCTGGGTGGCCTCGCACCTACTCGAGCTCAGTGAAGACCTCTCTGACAGCAGCCTCTACCAGCTACTGCCACCAGGCACGCCGCCGGCCGTCGCCCGGACCTTCGCACTCTCTAACCCACCAGTGCTCACCCTGTGGCCGCCGCAGCGCAAATTGCTCGAACTCGAGCGGGGGAACCCTGTCGACCCCGCGACGATGCGCAGCCTCATCAGCGTACCCACAAGCGCAGGCAAGACGCTTATGGCACAGCTGGTGATCTGTGCGCATCTGGCGCAAGCCCACGGCCGGGTACTGTACGTATCGCCGATGCGCAGCCTTGGCCGCGAGATGCGGCAAGCCCTGCGCGGGCGGCTGCGGCTGCTGGGACGGCGGCTGGCTGCCGATCTGCCAGACTTCCCCATCGGCGACAGGATGCTGGGGAATCTCAACGACGACGTGGAGATCCTCACCCCTGAACGGCTGATGCACATGCTGCGTCATGATCCCGTGGAAGCCCTCGCCGGCGTCGGGCTGATCGTGGTGGACGAGGCCCATCACATGGCGCAAGCCCAACGAGGCTTTGTGTTGGAGGGACTGCTGGCGTTCTGCCAGATTCACCCGGAAGCACCGCGACTGGTGCTGCTGTCCGCAGCCGTTGGGAACCGGGCGGCGCTGGCGTCTTGGTTGGACCCGGCCCACCCGCCAGAGGAGGTGTTCTTCAGTGACACCTGGCGCGGGCCGCGGCGCCTGCACGGGTTGCTGTCTCCGCACTACATGCGAGATCGCGTGGAGCGAACTGAGCGCAGGCCCACCAAAAGAGCGCGCGGACGCGTTAAAGCGGTAGTGCCGGTAGCCCTGCGGATGGCCCTGCGCCCCACCACGGCGTCCAAACCGACGGTGCTGCTCACCCGGGAGCTCGGACGGAAATCATTCGCCGAGACGTACGAAGGAGACTGGAGCAGGGATACGTTGCTCGCAGGCGGCACCGCGAACTACCAGCTGTTCGCGGCAGGAGCAGCCTACTTGGCGACCAAGGGCAGCGTGCTGATGGTCGTCCCGACAAAAAGGATCGCCCGCGACACCGCACGTGCGATAGCCGATCACCTGGAAGCGCGGGCCGAGGCCGAGCCCTTGGCCGTCTACCTATCCGAAACCCTAGGGGAGGAACACCCCCTGGTGTCGTGCGCACGCAAGGGCGTCGCCTACCACCACGGCGCGCTGCCCGACGATGTCCTAGAGGCGATCGAGGACGCGTTGCGCACTGGGCAGCTCCTAGCGATCGCCAGCACCAGCACCTTGACCGATGGCGTCAACCTGCCTGTACGCACTGTCATCGTCCATCATCCAGTCGACGGGGACTTCCGGACCTACGAGCGGCAACGGCAGATGACGGACGCAGAGCTGCTGAACGCGGTCGGCCGGGCCGGGCGTGCAGGCCGCGAGAGCGAGGGATGGATACTTCTCACTCGACAGGTCACACCCACCACAGCCGACTTCGACCGACTCACCCCGAGCGACGACCAGCTACACGTCACCTCAGCCCTATTGGACGCCCAGGTCCTGGAACAGCTCGCTGAGGCCGAGAACAGGGTCCGAGACGACGCTGACGAGGTACTCAAGCTCGCAGGCACACTGATTGCAGACTTCGCCGCCTACGTGTGGTTCACGGTGGACGCCCTCGGCTCGATGCCTGCCTTGGACGGTACCCCCCTCAAGGCCGTCGAGAACCTCCCCGCACTCCAGCTCGTGGAGGACCCCGAGGCGCGCTCAAGGTGGCTATCGCTGGCCGAGAAGGTCGCCGAAGTTCACGCCGCGACCAGCCCCGCGACCCGCAGGCGCTGGGCCACCACCGGAACCAGCCTATTCACCGCCCGTAACCTCGACGAGCTTGCCCGGTGGCTCACCGCTGAGGTCCGCACCCTGACAGCACACCATGACGAGACACAGTGGGAAGGCGACTTCGACGGGTGGTCGCTGGCCCCGGACGAGTGGCCGCTTCGCCGCACGCTCGACTTCCTCGCCGAGCACCGCGTACTCGACACGTTGCTCGGTCTGCCCGAGGTTGCGGGAAACTGGCGGTTCACCGACCGGGAGCACCGGGGTAACCCCGTGGAAGTGCCAGTGAGCCAAGCAATCACCGATTGGATCTCCGGCCTGCCAATCCCTCGCCTCGCACAGCGCTGGCTGCCGAACGTGGAGCGGGTATGGGCGCTGGAACAGACTGTCGACAACATCAGTCGCACCTTCGAGCATGCCTTGTCGTGGACCCTTGGTGCGCTGATCCACCTGGTCAACACGCAACTCGCCGACTTCGGTTCCCGCACCCGTCTCCACCTTGAGACCGGCTGGTACCTGCGACACGGCGTCGACACAGCCCAGGCTCTGAAGCTGCTCACCTCTGGGATAACCTCGCGCCGTCTCGCCCACGCCATGGGGTCCGTCGCAGTCAACCAGCAAATCCCGTCCGCGGACATGAAGGAATGGGTGTCCGCCTGGCAGATTGACGGCTGGCTCTCCCTGTTCCAACCCACACCGCGGGAGATCGATGAACTTCTGGAATACGTGCGTCAGCCCCGAGATCTGATTGGCGAACTCATAGGCGGCAGAACTGTCAGCGTCGAGGTTGTCCTTGACCCAAGGAGGGAACCGGCCGCAGGCGAAGCCACGATAGAGCGGCCGACCCCCGATTCGCCGACGCTCAGCGTCTTCGTCGGACCGAACCGCGCGGGATACATCCGGGTCCAGCAACAGGTCGACGTTCTCACCGTACTCGACAGCGGGCTGTCGCTAAATCTCTCCCTGGTGAACGGACAACTGACTATCGCTAGGTCTCCATGGTCAGGCTGAGCGGGCCGTCACGGCTTATGCCATCGGAGGGGTCAGCGCTGGCCGCCCTCGCTACGGTCCCGATCTGCGAGTCCGTTGCAGGAGCAGCCACCCTGTATTGGGCAGGTGCTTTGAGGTTCTGGCTCAGCTTGTGTGACCGGTGACGGTCCGTGACGAAACAGCGGCTCTCGTCGGGTTCGTAGATCGACTGAAAGTCGTCGGCCTGGCTTCCGGGTGGCTGACAGTCGGCGGTCGTGACGCAATCGTGGTCCCTGTTCAGGGAGTTGCTGTTCCCGTCGGTGTCGGAGGTGGCGGTCGTCCGGGTGGAAGCGGCCGGTTCCGTGGTGCGGGTGGAGGCGCGGTCGACCGTCGACGGGGCCAACTGCCCGGGCTGCGGGACCCGGTCGAGTCGTGTGCACGGCTCCTATCTGCGATTCCCGGCCGACCTGCCGAGCGCGGGACGGCGGGTGGTGCTCGCGCTCCGGGTGCGCCGGTTCTCCTGCCCGGACCGGTCGTGCCCACGGCGGACCTTCGTCGAGCAAATCGAAGGCCTGACGCACCGTCACGGGCAGAGCACCGAACGGCTGCGCTCCTCGCTGGCCGCGATCGGGCTCGCCCTGGCGGGCCGGGCCGGCGAGCGGATGACCGGGCTGCTGGGCCTGCGCGGGAGCCGCAGCACCCTGCTGCGACGGGTGATGGAGCTGCCGGACCGGCCCGTCGGCGCCCCGACCGCGGTCGGAGTGGACGACTTCGCGCTGCGCAAGGGCCACGTCTACGGCACGGTGATCATCGACGCCCGCACCCACCGGGTCCTCGACCTGC
Source organism: Kitasatospora sp. NPDC001119 (assembly GCF_053598475.1). Lineage (NCBI taxonomy): Bacteria > Bacillati > Actinomycetota > Actinomycetes > Kitasatosporales > Streptomycetaceae > Kitasatospora > Kitasatospora sp. NPDC001119. Next base: position 1,718 of record NZ_JBSFKI010000073.1, on the reverse strand, counting down.
TCCCGGAGCGCGACGCCGCCACGCTCGTCCCGTGGCTCGCCAGCCAGCCGCAGGTGGAGGTGATCTGCCGCGACCGGGCCAGCGCCTACGCGGAGGCCGCTGACACCGCCGCTCCCCAAGCCAAGCAGGTCGCCGACCGCTACCACCTGTGGCACAACCTCACCCGGGCAGTCGAACGCACCGTCCTCGACCACCGCTCCTGCCTGCACAGCCTCCCCGCGGTCGAGCCGGAACCCGAACCGCAGTGGGAGACCCCGCTCCCCGACGGGCCCGGCACCGACGACAAGGACGAGACGGAGGAGCCGGCCGGTCCCACCGGGCGGATGGCGAACCGTCGCAGTGTCCACCACACCCTGGTCCACGACCTACTGGACCGCGGGATGAGCATGCGCGAGGTCGCCCGCCACCTCGGCTGGGGCCGCAACACCGCCCGTCGGTACGCGCACGCCGCACGCTGGCAGGACATGATGAAGGACCGCAGCCCCCGGTCGAGCAAGCTCGACCCGTTCAAGCCCTACCTGGCCGCGCGATGGGAGGAGACCAGCGGCAAGATCACCGGCCGCGTGCTGTTCGAGGAGATCACCGCCCGGGGCTACCGGGGCGGCCGCACACTCCTCGCCCAGTGGAAGAGCCAGGCCCTCACCGCACCGGACAGCGCACCGCCGCCCCCGCCGCCGCCCTCGATACGGCAGGCCACCGGCTGGCTGACCCGCCACCCCGCCGGGCTCACCCCCGACGAGGAGGTCCAGCGCAAGACGCTCCTCGCCCACTGCCCCGAACTCGACACCGCCTCCGGCCTGGCCACCTCCTTCGCCGAGATGCTCACCCGCCTCGAAGGCGAACGCCTCGCCGGGTGGATCACCGACGCCATGACCTCGGGCCTGCCCGGCATCAGCACCTTCGCCATCGGCCTGAACAGCGACTACGACGCCGTCCACGCCGGACTGACCACCCACTGGAACTCCGGCCCCGTCGAAGGAACCGTCAACCGGATCAAGATGCTCAAACGACAGATGTACGGACACGCCGGCTTCCAACTCCTACGCAAGCGCGTCCTGTTGGCTACGTGAGCACTTCCCGAGCTTGCTTCCTGCAGCGATCATGGTCGACATGGACAACCGGTTTGACCAGGACAGTTACTCGGACAGCAGTGTTTCCCAGCCGAAATGGGCCGAAGAGGTGGGTCTTCAGACCGTCGACTCAGATGGCCTCCTTCGGTCTGTCACCGTCTATATCGGCCCGCCCTCCACAGCACTCATCACACTCCTTGACGACGGCTCACTCACCGAGATCAGCGGGAGCGACTATCTCGACTGCCTTATCCAGGCTCGACGACAGCTGGAACGCGACGGCCGTCTACTCTGCTGCCAGGGAGCCCGCCCCGACGTTCACCCGTCCGGACAGTTGCGCCAGTTCACCAACGGACGGCAGGCGTACGTGCACTTCTTGGACGCTGGGGGCGAGGCCCCTGAGACTGTCGACATCTTCGACCCGGCACCACCTGAAGACGTCGTAAGTCTCGATGACCAGCGAGCAGCCATCATCCGCGCCTGGAATACACGGCACCCGGGCAATCAGATCTGACCCATCAACCAGTCACGCATCATGAAGGCTCACAGAAGTGATGCTGTTGGTGATCTTCACTGGGGAGGGTGAGGCTGACGGCTTTTCCGGTCGCTGGCCCTGTGCGCCTGCTGTCCTGCTCTGGAGATCCGAGC